>NZ_JBEORF010000020.1:0-130838 GCF_040302125.1 Nocardioides sp. NPDC127514
ATCCCTTGCCGGTGGCGGTCTCCTCGGCGTCGGCCATGGTCATTGCGCGCAGGCCGGCGCCAGTAAATGGGCAGTTCGCTCCCGGACTACCCCCTCAACGACGAGCTCGCCTAGCCGCGGCGCAGTCGCGTGAACGCTCCGAGCACGGTCTGCTCAGAGAGGATGAGGTAGTCGCGCAGCTCCTCAGCGGCCGCAGGTCCTCCCTGCTCGAGGAAAGTCTCGAGCAGGGAGCGGTTGCGTGTCACGAACGGAGCGTGCAGCGCCTCGGGGTTGTCGATCTCGAGGAACGCGAGCCGCAGCTCGGCGGCGATGTCGCGGAACAGGCGCTCCAGGCGTGGGCTGTCGGCGAGGGCGACGATGGCGTCGTGGAACGCCATGTTAGCGGTGCCCACCGTGCGCCAGTCGCGCGCCTCGAGGCTGGTCTCGCTCTGTTCCACCGCCTCGCGCATCGCCATGACCGCGGGATGCAGCGGGGAGCCGGCGGCCAGCGCGGCCGGCTCGACGTAGCGCCGCGCCCGATAGATGTCGACGACGTCCGCCACGGTGGGGGAGGCGACCGAGACCCCGCGATGAGGTACGTGCTCGATGAGGCCCTGCTCGGCCAGCACGCGGAACGCCTCTCGAAGCGTGTTGCGGGAGACCCCGAGCTTCTCGGCGAGGGAGATCTCCGACAGCCGGGTGCCGGGCGCAAACTCGCCGTCGATGATCCGCCGGCGCAGGGCGTTCGTCAGGGTGTCCTCGACGTCGGGCATGACCGCATCCTAGGGGAATCGCATCCGCGGACAATCGAAACGTCATTTTAACAGTCGGGACTATTATTGTTGAACAATTGCTGCCATCCTGTACTACACCAAAGAGAGTGTGGCGGGAGCCACACAGCCCGTTGATGGCAGGAGTCCCCCATGACCGAGACGACCAGCGCCGAGCGCGCGAAGAGCTTCGCCCGTTCCCGCCGAGGACCCATCCTCGGCGCCATCTTCCTGATGGCCACCTCGGCCATCGGCCCCGGCTTCATCACCCAGACCGCGACCTTCACCGCACAGCTCGGCGCGGCGTTCGCCTTCGCGATCCTGGCCTCGATCCTGATCGACTTCGCGCTGCAGATGAACGTGTGGCGCATGATCACCGTCGCCGGCAAACGGGCCGGCGACCTTGCGAACGAGGCGGTGCCGTACTCCGGTCACCTGCTGGCGACGCTCATCGTGATCGGTGGTCTCGCGTTCAACATCGGCAACATCGCGGGTGCCGGGCTCGGCCTGAACGCCCTGCTGGGCATCGACCCGAAGGTCGGCGGCCTGCTCTCGGCGCTGCTCGCCATCGGCATCTTCGTGTACAAGCGGGCCGGTCGTGTCGTCGACATGGTCGTGCTCGTGCTCGGTCTGCTGATGATCGGGCTGACGCTTTTCGTCGCGATCGCCTCGCAGCCCCCGGTCGGTGACGCGCTGCGCCAGACCTTCGCGCCCGACACGCTCAACTTCGCGACCATCACCACGATCGTGGGCGGCACCGTGGGCGGTTACATCACCTACGCCGGCGCCCACCGCTACCTCGACTCCGGCCTGACCGGCCCCGAGCACGTCCCGGCCGTGCACCGTGCCTCGATGAGCGGCATCCTCGTCACCGGGATCATGCGCTACGTACTCTTCCTCGCGATCCTCGGCGTCGTGGCCTCGGGCGTCACCCTCGACTTCTCGAGCCAGGCGGCCAACCCGGCCGGCCAGGCCTTCGGCGCCGTGCTCGGTGACGCGGGCATCCGCATCTTCGGCGCGATCTTCTGGGCCGCGGCGATCACCTCGGTCATCGGCGCCGCGTACACCTCGGCCACCTTCATCTCGACCTTCTCGAAGAAGCTCGGAGCGGGGTGGCGGCTGCAGGTCGCGACGGTCGCCTTCATCGTGGTCTCCCTCGTCCTCTACCTGCTGATCGGCGCCGCACCCGCGGCTATCCTGGTCTTCGTCGGCGGTTTCAACGGTCTGATCCTCCCGATCGGCATGACGATCTTCATGTACATCGGCTGGTTCCGTCAGCGCGACGTCCTGCACGGCTACCGCTACCCGGTGTGGCTGCTGACCGTGGGCACACTCGCGACCCTGCTCAGCTGGTACATGGGCATCGTCTCGATCCGCCCGATCTTCGCCTTCATCGGCATTGGAGCGTGAGCACCATGAACGACATGGCAGCAACCATCGACCTGAACTCCGACCTCGGCGAGAACACGCCCGACCGGGTGGTCGCCGACGACGCGGCCATGCTCGCGATCGTCTCGAGCGCCAACGTCGCCTGCGGGTTCCACGCCGGCAGCCCCGAGGGGATCCGTACGACGCTCGCCGACGCCGTGGCCAACGGCGTCACGATCGGCGCGCATCCCGGCTACCGCGACTACGAAGGTTTCGGACGCCGCGCCATGGACATCGACTCCGCGACGCTGCAGGCGCACGTCGAGTACCAGCTCGGCGCGCTGATCGGCCTGACCTCGTCGGTCGGCGGCGCGGTCCGCTACGTGAAGCCGCATGGTGCGCTCTACAACACGATCGCCCGCGACGAGCGACAGGCGCGTGATGTGGTCGCCGCGGTCAAGGCGGTCGACCCGTCCCTCGTGCTGCTCGGGCTCGCGGGCGGCGTCGTGCTCGACGTGGCCGACGCCGCCGGGCTCGCGACGGCCGCGGAGGCCTTCGCGGACCGGGCTTACACGCCCGGCGGCGAGCTGGTCTCGCGAGCCGAGCCGGGTGCCGTGCTGCACGACGCCGACGCGGTCGCAGCCCGCATGCTGCGACTCGCGCGCGAGGGTGTGGTCGAGGCGATCGACGGCACCGACGTCGCCATCCGTGCCGACTCGATCTGTGTGCACGGCGACAGCGACGGGGCGATCCGGATGGCTGCCGCGACCCGGGCCCTGTTCGAGGCCGAGGGCATCGTGATCGCTCCGTTCGCCGGAGCCGCCGCATGACCGCGAGCATCACCCAGCTCGCCGCGGCTCGCGCCGCGCGTACCTCCTACCGGGCGGGCGAGGTCGCGCCGACGAGCGGCGTCGCCCACGGCCTGGTGCAGGCCAACCTGATCTCCGTGCCGGCCGACTGGGCCTTCGAGGTGCTGCTCTTCGCGCAGCGCAACCCGAAGCCGTGCCCGGTGCTCGAGGTGCTCGACCCGGGCGCCTACGAGTCGACCCTGGCGCCCGGATCCGACCTGCGCACCGACATCCCTGCATACCGGATCTGGCGTGATGGTGTGCTCACCGAGGAGGTCACGGACGCGAGCGTGGCGTGGGAGGAGCACCCCGATCTGGTCTCGTTCCTGATCGGCTGCAGCTTCACCTTCGAGGCCGGCCTGGCCGACGCCGACATCCCGATCCGCCACCAGGAGCTCGGCCGCAACGTGCCGATGTACCGGACATCCCGCCCGTGCGCCCCCGCCGGACGCCTGCGCGGCGACATGGTGGTCTCGATGCGCCCGATCCCCGCTGACCGCGTCGCCGATGCCGTACGCATCTCCGGTCGGTATCCGGCGGTGCACGGTGCGCCGGTGCATGTCGGTGATCCGGCGTCGCTCGGGATCGCCGACCTGGCCGCTCCCGAGTTCGGGGACCCGCCGGAGGTGCGCGACGGTGAGGTACCGGTGTTCTGGGCCTGCGGGGTCACGCCGCAGGCCGCGATCATGGACTCGCGCCCGCCGTTCGCGCTCACCCACGCGCCCGGTCACATGTTCATCACCGACGTACGGGATGCGGAGTATCTGGCGTGAGGCGCGTTCTCATCGCATCGGACCAGGCGCTGCTGGTCGAGGAGGAGGACCTCGAGGGCGCGATGCGGCTGCACGCGGCGCTCGTGGCCGCACCGCCGACCGGCGTCGTCGAGCTGGTGCCTGCCGCCAGGACGGTGCTCGTCCGGTTCGATCCGACGCTGGTCGACGAGGTCAGCCTCGCGAAGGAGCTGGGTGGGGTCGAAGCCGTCCACGGTGGCCTCCCGACCGCTGGTTCGGTGACGATCGGCGTGCGCTACGACGGGCAGGACCTCGACGAGGTCGCCGACCTGCTCGGGGTCAGCGCCGAGCAGGTCGCCGCGCGCCACGCGGCCGCGACCTGGCGGGTGGCGTTCACCGGCTACGCGCCCGGCTTCGGCTACCTCGTCGGCGACGACCCGCTCTTCGACGTACCGCGGCGGTCCTCTCCACGCACCCGGATCCCGGCCGGCTCGGTCGGGCTCGCCGGGACGTTCTCGGGCGTCTACCCGCGGGAGAGCCCCGGCGGCTGGCAGCTGATCGGGCGTACGGACGCGCCGATGTGGGACCTGCACCGGGATCCACCCGCCCTGCTCGCGCCCGGGATGACCGTGCGGTTCGAGCGGCTCGAGCGGGAGTCGGTCGCGGTGACGGCGTCCGCTCCCTCGGCCGACGCCGCGGAGCACCCCTTCGCCGTCGAGGTCGTGCGCCCCGGCCTGCAGCTGGTGCTCGAGGACCTCGGCCGCCCGGGCCATGCCGCGCTCGGTGTCTCCGCGTCGGGAGCGGCCGACCGCCGCGCCCTGCGGGCCGCGAACCGCGCCGTGGGGAACGCTCCGGGAGCGGCAGGTTTCGAGCTGGCCGGTGGCGGTGCGGTCCTGCGCTTCACCGGTCCCGCGGTGGTGGCCCTCGCGGGCGCCCCCGCCGAGACGACGATCGTACGCACCGACGGCCCGCCGCTCCCCGTCGAGCACGGCGCCGCCACCGCGCTCGAGGACGGCGAGGAGCTGCGTCTCGGCGCGGTGAGCGCCGGCCTGCGCGCCGTGATCGCGGTGCGTGGCGGCCTGGATCTTCCGCCGGCGCTCGGCAGCCTCTCCAGCGACACGCTCGCGGGCCTCGGCCCCGGCGACCTCGGCGGACGGCCCTTGCGCACGGGCGACGTAGTCCCGCTGTTGGGGCCCGCGGCCGCGCCGTACGCGGTCGACCCGTGCCCGGCTCCCGTCGTCCCACTGCCCGCACCCGGTGACACCGTCGAGCTGCGCGTCGTGCTCGGCCCGCGCGAGGACTGGTTCACCGAGGCCGGCCTGCGCACCCTCGTCGAGCAGGAGTGGACCGTCACGCCCCGCTCCGACCGCGTCGGCGTACGTCTCGAGGGCGCCGTACCGCTCGAGCGAGACGTCGCCGGCGAGCTGCCGAGCGAGGGGGCGGTGACCGGAGCGATCCAGGTGCCGCCCGACGGCCAGCCCGTGCTGTTCCTTCCGGACCACCCGCTCACCGGCGGCTATCCGATCATCGGCGCGGTCATCGCCCGCGACCTGGACCTGGCCGGTCAGCTGCCGCCCGGCGTCCGCATCCGCTTCCGACCCATCGGGCCCACCGTGCCCGTCGGGTCGACCACCGAGACCCGAGGAGACTGACATGCGCAGGGTGCTCATCGCCAACAGGGGAGAGATCGCCGTCCGCGTCGTGCGGGCGGTTGCCGAGGCCGGCCTCGTGTCGGTCGCCGTCTACGCCGACCAGGACGCCGACGCGCTGCACGTGCGTCTTGCCGACGAGGCGTACGTGCTCGGCGGCGCCACCGCCGCCGAGTCCTACCTCAGCATCGAGTGGCTGATGGCGGCGGCGCAGGCCTCCGGCGCCGACGCGGTGCATCCGGGCTACGGGTTCCTCTCGGAGAGCGCCGAGTTCGCGCGCGCCGTCGAGGCCGCCGGCCTGATCTGGATCGGACCCAGCCCCGAGAGCATCGACAGCCTCGGCGACAAGATCACCGCCCGCCGGATCGCGCAGAGCGTCGGCGCCCCGCTGGTGGCGGGCACCGACCGGCCGTTGGAGTCGGCCGACGAGGCGGTCGCGTTCGCCCGTGAGCACGGGCTCCCGATCGCGATCAAGGCCGCCTTCGGTGGTGGCGGCCGCGGTCTGAAGGTGGCCCGCGAGCTCGACGACGTCGCCGACGCCTTCGACTCCGCCTCGCGCGAGGCGCTGGCCGCCTTCGGTCGCGGTGAGTGCTTCGTCGAGCGGTTCCTGGAGCGTCCGCGGCACATCGAGGCGCAGGTGCTCGGCGACGGCACCGGGCACGTCGTGGTCGTCGGCGACCGGGACTGCTCGCTGCAGCGACGCAACCAGAAGCTCGTCGAGGAAGCACCCGCGCCGGGGCTCACGGACGAGCAGCGCCGTCGCATCCACGACGCCGCCCGCGACATCTGCGCGGCGGTCTCCTACCGCGGGGCCGGGACCGTCGAGTTCCTGATGGGCGAGGACGGAGTGATCTCGTTCCTCGAGGTGAACACCCGACTCCAGGTCGAGCACCCGATCACCGAGGCCGTCACCGGCGTCGACCTCGTCGCCGAGCAGCTGCGGATCGCCGCGGGTGAGGGCATCTCCTTCGCGGAGACCCCGGCGCCCTCGGGCCACGCGATCGAGCTGCGGATCAACGCCGAGGACCCGGGCCGCGGCTTCCTGCCGAGCCCCGGCGTCGTGACCGGCCTGCGGGCTCCCTCCGGTCCCGGCGTGCGCTGGGACGCCGGGATCGAGGCGGGGGATACGGTGCAGAGCGCCTTCGACTCGCTGATCGCCAAGCTGATCGTGCATGCGCCGAACCGGGACACCGCCGTCGTACGTGCCCGCCGCGCGCTCCGCGAGCTCGAGGTCGAGGGGGTCGCGACCGTCGTACCCTTCGCCCGCGTCCTGCTAGACGACCCGGCGTTCTCGACCGCCGGGTTCGCTGTGCACACGCAGTGGATCGAGACCACGCTGATGCCGCGCCTGGAGGCGCAGCGGCGACCCGAGCCGGCGCCCGTGCAGCCGCTGCGACGGGTGCCGATCGAGATCGACGGACGCCGGGTGATGCTCGGCCTCCCCGACGATCTGCTCCGGGGGATCGCGGCAGGCGGGACGACGGCGGCCGAGGTCGGACCGGCAGCTGCCGTCGCGGACCCGGCCGTGCTCGAGGCCACCGTCCCGGGCGTACTCGTCGACTGGCTCGTTCCCGACGGCGAGCAGGTCACCGAGGGCCAGGACGTCGCGGTCATCGACGCCATGAAGATGGAGACCCGGGTCGCCGCACATCGTGCGGGCGTGCTCTCCCGCGGCACCGACGTGGGAGGCACGGTCGCGATCGGGGACGTGCTGGGGAAGATCGACCAGGCCTAGATCGACCAGGCCTAGATCGAGCAGGCCTAGATCGAGCAGGCCTAGCCTGTGTGAGCCAGGATCGCGGGGACGACCCGGTCCCAGGTCGAGGGCGGGGGCGGCTCGTGACCGACGCCGTCGAGGACGAGGAGGGTCGCGTCGGGGATGTCGCGGGCCAGGATCTCGGCATGCCCGATCGGGAAGAGCGGGTCGCGGGTGCCGTGGATGACCAGCGTCGGGGCGGCGATGTCGGCCAGCGTCGCCTCGATCGGCTCGCCGTCGCTCATCGCCTGGTGGTTGGCGAAGCTCGGCCGCATGTCCGGCGTGCGGCGTACGACCCGCTCGATCACCGCCCGCATCCTGGCCTCGTCGAAGCCCTCCGGCACGAACGCTCGCTGGTCCTCGACGAGCATCGACACCAGAGCCTCGTGGTCATCGGGATCCGGGACGGTGGTGGTGGCTGCCTTCGCGAAGAAGTCGGCCAGCTCCTCGCCGATGGGCGGCAGGTCGGGTACGCCGTCGAAGGCCGGTGAGGTCTCGTCGAGGATCAGCGTCTCGACCCGATCCGGATAGAGCACCGCCGCACACTGGGCCATCGCCCCGCCCATCGAGATGCCGAAGATGTGGGCCTTGTCGAGGCCGAAGGCGTCGAGGAGCGCCGGGATGTCCGCGATCATGTCGCGCCCGGTGTAGCCCGGCTCTCCCGGCGGCCAGGTGGTCGAGCGGCCGGTGTCGCGGTGGTCGTAGCGGATCACGAACCTCCGGCCCGCGGCCAGCGCCCGGCAGAAGTCGTCCTCCCAGTAGTCCATCGAGGCGCTCATCCCACCGACGAGCAGGATCGGCGGGTCCGCAGGACTCCCGAACGTCTCGACGCACAGCTCGATCCCGTTGACCGCCAGTGTCAGTTCGCCCATGGCGACCAGCAAACGGGCGGGTCCGAGCCGCGTCAAGCGCTTAAGGCGTGGCGTACGTGTCGATCTCGGCGCGCAGCCGGGCCTTGAGGTCGTCGGGTGCGTAGGAGACGTCGACGGCGGCGCGGGCGAGGTCGGCGATGCCGGCGGTGTCGAGCCCGAGGAGGTCGGTCGCGATCTCGTACTCCTGGTTGAGCGTGGTCGCGAACATCGGCGGGTCGTCCGAGTTGATCGTGACCGGCACACCGGCGTCGACGAACGTCTTCAGCGGGTGCTCCTCGAGCGTCGCGACGGCGCCGGTGGCGACGTTGGAGGACGGGCAGACCTCGAGCGGGATCCGGTGCTCGGCGAGGTGGGCGAGCAGGGCGGGATCCTGGGCCGCCGAGGTGCCGTGGCCGATCCGCTCGGCCTTCAGCACGGTCAGGGCGTCCCAGATCGTCTGCGGGCCGGTGGTCTCGCCGGCGTGCGGCAGCGAGCGGAGCCCCGCGGCGCGGGCTGCGTCGAAGTGCCTCTCGAACTGCGGCCGGGGAACCCCCACCTCGGGCCCACCGAGGCCGAATCCGACGAGGGCCTCCGGGCCATGGTCGGCGGCGTACGCCAGGGTGGCATCGGCCGCCGGGATCCCCGACTCACCCGGGATGTCGTAGATCCAGCGCAGCGTGATCCCGAAGTCGCGCTCGGCGCCCACCCGGGCGTCCTCGAGCGCCTCGGTGTAGGCCTCGATCGCCATCCCGGTGTGCCCGGTCCCGGCGGGACGCTCGGCCAGATCCGGGCGTACGGACGTGTACGGAGTGCAGGTCAGCTCGGCGTAGCGCACCTGCTGGGTCTGCGCGAGGTCGCGCGCGATCTCGTAGGTCAGATAGCGGATGTCCTCGGGGGTCCTGACCAGGTCCACGACCGACAGATAGACCTCGATGAAGTGCGCGAAGTCGCTGAACGTGAAGTACTCCCGCAGCAGCTCGATGTCCGCCGGCACCGTCCCGGGATGCCGCGCCGCCAGCTCCGCGACGATCCGCGGCGAGGCCGACCCGACGTGGTGGACATGCAGCTCAGCCTTGGGCAGCCCGGCGATGAAGGTCTTCAGGTCACTCACGCCCTCGATCCTCACACGCGGGTTCGCCCTCCCGCGACTCCCTTTCCGCTCGCATGGCCCGAACTCAGAGTGCATCGGAGGGACGTTGCCTGGGCGAACGAAAATTCGTTCGCCGGGCAGCGTTGCGTTCGGAGCCGCGCGAACGAATTTTCGTTCGCCCGGTGGATCGAAGTCGGCTACGCGCCGCACCCCTTGACCGGCGCGGTCAACGAGTGCGGTTCATGCCACAGCCGAAGTAGGTCGGTGCACCTAGACAGCGTAGAAGACCTTGTCTGGCCATACCCCTGTGGCTCTGGCCTCCTTGTACGCCTTCATCAGGATCTTCGCTGCAGCCGAGTCGAGGTCGGAGTCAGCAGCAGAAAGGCGCGCCTGTACCTCTGACTTGGCGATTTCCACCTCGCCCGAACGTTCGGCTCCGGGCCACTCGAACGCGTACTTGATGGACTGATCGTCCTCGAAGACCTTTTGCCCCTCAACGAGCATGCCCATTATTTTCAGCCCTACCTCTCGCTCTCAGTTAGATCGGACCAGATCGAGGCTAGGGTGATGGCATGCGGGCGATCCACCACTGGGACCTCTGGGTCGACGACTTCGAGACCGCTTCGGGGGAGTGGGGCTGGCTCTTCGGCGAACTCGGCTGGGAGGCCGGCGAGAAGGGCCACTTCTGGGAGGCGCCGGACGGGACGTACGTCTTCATGGAGCACTCCAAGGACCAGCACGGCACTCAGGACCGACTCCGCCCCGGCGTCAACCACATCGCGTTCATGATCGACGACCGAGACCAGCTCGACAGGATCCGGGCTGCGTCGACCGAGCACGGCTGGCACGAGATGTACGCCGACCGCTACCCGCACGCAGGCGGCGACGAGCACACGGCGCTCTACCTGGAGAGCTCTGAGGGGTTCGAGGTCGAGATCGTGCTGGAGATCGAGGACCTCACGGCCTAGCGGTAGTCGTCCCCGTCGTCGCTGTCGTCGATGATGTGGATGGCGGCCTCCTCCGCGGAGGCGCCTGCGCCGTCGATGCCAGCATCGATCCCGTAGAGCTCCGACTCCGCGTCCTCGCCCTCACCACGGTCGGGGTCGACCAGCCGTCCCGCTCGCTGGTTGCCGACCTCGCGGCCGTCGGGGTCGTCGCTCTCCTCGGCATCGTCGTACTCGACCGCGTACGGATCCGGCTCCGGCACCTCCTGGTGGACCCGCTGGTCGATGCACTCCCGGTGCTCCTCCTCCCAGGGCGTGTTGCCGTAGTCGGTGGAGTAGTGGTCGGCGGTGACGATGCCGTGGTCGAGCTCGTCGCGCACCTCACCTTCGAGAACCTCCCCGGAGAGCGCGTCCTCCCCGGTGATCTGGTCCTCGTCGTCGACACTGTAGTCGCCGTAGTTCTCGCGCGATTCGCTCACTTGAGTCTCCTGATCGGCCGGGCATTGGGGTCATGACGGCCCCCTTCGGTAACGTTAACCCGGTCCGGTATGGAGTGGAACCGGACGGAAATATACGACGCGGGGATCGACCAAGGGAGCAGACCAGATGGCGCCTCGCGCCCGATTGGCGGTGGCGGCCGTTGCCGTGCTCGCCGGCGCCTCGATCGCACTCGGCGCGATGCCTGAGTCGGCCGGTCCGCTGGGGTCGTTGGGGTCTCTGGCCGGGAACGCCTTCGCGCGCGACAACGAGGGTGTGGTGCCCTCGACGCCGACATCGACGCCCGACTGGGCGCCCTACTCGACCCCACCCAACATCCTCATGATCACGGCGGACGACCTCGCCTACGAGGATCTCGAGTTCATGCCCCACACCCGCAGCCTCCTGGCCGCGCAGGGCACCTCGCTGACCGAGGCGATCGCGCCGACGCCGATCTGCGTGCCGGCCCGTGCGTCCCTGCTGACCGGGCAGTACAGCCAGAACCACCACACCGTCACGATCAACGGCGAACGCGGTGGCTACGAGTCGATGGACCACACCGGCACGCTGCCCGAGGCGCTGCAGGACGCCGGCTACGACACCCTCTTCGCCGGCAAGTACCTCAACGGCTACGGCCTCAACGGAACGGCGAAGGACGTGCCGCCCGGGTGGACCGACTGGCGGGCGACGACCGACATGTCGACCTACAACTTCATCCGGCCGCGGATCAACCACAACGGCAAGCTCACGACCTACAACCGCTACACGACGTACGTCATGCGGGACCAGGCCAACGAGATGATCTCGGCGCCGGAGCGCGCCGACAAGCCGTGGTACATGTGGCTCAACTACGTGGCACCGCACCACGGCGGGCCCGACGAGCCGGAAGACCCGGAGGGCACCAGCACGACCCGGCCGGCGGAGGAGGACAAGCACTCCTTCGACGGACTCGAGCTGCCGGACACTCCCTACATGTTCCGCACCCCGACCGATGCGCCGCGGATCTCGGCCTCCCGCAAGTACTTCGACGCGCAGGGCCGCGCCGAGCTGCGGATCGCGCACGAGCAGCGGGTGGAGGCCGTCCAGTCGCTCGACCGCGCGGTCGCCAGCCACGTACTGCGTCTGCAGGAGACCGGCCAGCTCGACAACACGATCATCATCTTCTCCTCGGACAACGGCTACACCACCGGCGGCCACAACATCAACGGCAAGCTGATGCACTACCGCGAGACGCAGCGGATCCCGGTGATCCTGCGCGGCCCGGGCATCCCGGCCGGCCGGACCCTGGCCACCGGCGTCGGCAACCCCGACATCGCCACCACGATCATGGCGGTCGCCGGCGCCGAGCCGGGGCGGACCCAGGACGGCGTCAACATCATGCCGTGGCTCGAGGCACCCGCGCAGAACCGGGTGATCCCGCTCTCCGCCTGGCGGGTCAACGACGGCTACAAGCAGATCTACTCGGGGATCCGCTTCGGCGACTGGACCTACGCCCGCTTCTCCGACGGCAGCGAAGAGCTCTACAACCTGGCCGACGACCCCTACCAGATCCGCTCGCTCGCGCTGCTCCCCGAGTACGCCGACGAGCTGGCCGAGCTGCGTGGGCTGAGCGAGAAGTACGCCGACTGTGCCGGTGCCACCTGCCCGAAGGAGTTCTACCCCGCCGACTGATCGTCCAGGTCGGCCGCGCAGCGGAACCCCAGGTTGCCAGCGGTCGAGTCGGACGGGCTGCTGGAGCGCGCCGAGAGCCGGTAGCGGTGGCAGTAGGAGTCGTGGCAGAGGTAGGAGCCGCCGCGCATGACCCGGGTCAGGCCCTCGGCCGGGCCCCGCGGGTCGGATGAGGAGCCCCCGGAATCGGGAGAGCCGACGAGGTCGGCGTAGTAGGTCGGCGAGAACCAGTCCGCGCACCACTCCCAGACGTTGCCGATCATCTGGAACAGCCCGAAGCCGTTGGGTTCGTACGTCCGCACCGGCGCTGTCGTGACGAACCCGTCGTCGGCGGTGTTGGTGTCCGGGAAGACTCCCTGCCAGACGTTGGCGTGGTGGGCGCCGTCCTGCTCCAGCTCGTCGCCCCACGGGAACCGGGAGCCGGCGAGACCGCCGCGGGCGGCGTACTCCCACTCGGCCTCGGTCGGCAGCCTGGTCCCGGCCCAGTCGCAGTAGGCCAGCGCGTCGTCGTGGGAGACGTGCACCACCGGGTGGTTGCCGCGGCGGCCGACGTTCGAGCCTGGGCCCTCCGGGGCCCGCCAAGACGCGGCGCGTACGCCGAGCCACCAGGGTGCCTCGGGCGAGCGGCCCAGGATGTCGCGGGGCGAGCCGTCGAAGGCCAGGTGGAAGACGGCAGAGAAGCCCTCTCGCTCGGCTGTGGTGACGTGGCCCGTCGCCTTCACGAACCGGGCGAACTCCTCGTTGGTGACCGCGGTCGCGTCCAGCCGGAAGCCGGGCAGGTCGACCGGGTGCACCGGACCTTCGCCGTCGGCCTGGTAGCCCTCGCCGAACGAGTCCCCGGCGGCGTACGTCCCACCGGGGAGGTCGACAAGGGTCCGGCGGCGCTTGCGGGGCAGCGCCGGCGGGCGCTGGGCCGGGTCGGGGCTGGGTCCACGGGTCGCGCCGAAGGTGAGGTCGGAAGGCACGCCCACCAGCCTACGAGCCGGCGTACGTCGCCTTCAGACTGCCTGCGCTCGCCACGACCTTCCCCTTCTTGCCGGTGACCATGAGGCCGGGCGTACGGGCCTTTCCGTTGGCGTCCGCCTTGATCTTGACCGTGCAGGTCGGCTTCTTGCCGGCGCACTTGAAGTCACCCGTCGGCCGGTAGGTGACCGTCATCGTCTGGTTGTCCGCCAGCCCCTCGACGTAGGCCGCCATGTAGGTGCACTTCGGCTTTCCCTTCGGGCAGGAACGCTCGACCGTGTGCCACTCCATCCGGGCCGCAGCCGCCTTGCCGCAGAGCTTGGCCGGCTCGCCGGCGCGGACCGTGCCCCAGGCGTACGTCACCTTGGTGGTCGCCTGCACGCACGCCTCGGTGCCACCCTTGGCGACGGGCAGCGTGTAGGTGAGCTCCGGGTCCTCCCCGGCGGTCGGCTGCGTGGCGCCGTCGTCGATGGAGGCGATGCCGGAGGTGACCGCCGGGGCGGTGACCTTCAGCGTGACCTCGCGGTAGCCCGCGGCGGCAGCGCCGGTCGGCGCCTCGGGTGTGCGGGCGTAGCAGCTGTCGAGGTGGGTGATCGCGTCGACGTTCTTGGCGGCGAGGTCCTCGTCGGTGAGCCGCAGGTTGGTGACGGCCAGGACCCCGGCGATCGCCGGTCGCCCGACCTCCCGCAGGCATCGGGGGTCATCCAGCGTCCAGGCCTCCGCGACCTGCCTGCTCCAGCTGTTGGCGCCACCGTCGGCGCAGTCGAGCAGTTCCGTGTACCACTGCGAGCCCAGCGCCGATGGCCACTCGCCGGCGTAGCTGAACCCGCTGCCGGCCTTGGCCACGACTCCGGCGCGGGTGAGCCCCGCGCTGCCCTTGTCTTTGACCACGGCCTCCGCTGCGCAGCGGATCTGCTCGGGGTCGGCCCAGGCCGGGGTGTCGCCGGCCAGGGCGAGCGTGCGCGCGACATCCTTCTCGTTGCCGCGCAGCGGACCGATCTCACCGGTGAAGTAGGCCCACGCCGAGGTGCCGAGGAAAGCCACCGCGACGAGTACGCCGACGCTCACGAGCCAGCGCAGCGCCAGGCGTACGGGGCGGCTCCGGTCACGCCGCCGCCGTGGCAGCGGGGGCAGCCCGAGCCGACGCCGACGGGCCTCCTCGGCCGCCGCGTTGGCGAGCTCGGTGGGTTTCGGTTGTTGTTGAGCGGTGCTGCCGGTGGGGTCGGACATCTCACTCCCTCGAGACGGTTCAGCGAGGATCGTAGAGGGTAGTCCCTTCAGATACCCCCTGCCACTCCCGATCGAGACCTGAGGGGCGAGCAATGACTGGAAATATGTTCATGTGACCGATATTTTGATCATATGAACCTCAGTGACCCCTTTGGGGGTGTCATCCCCGGTGCCAGGGGTGCAGTGCTGGCCGCCCTCCTTCGCACAGGGCAAGAGCTGACAGGCCGGCAGGTGCACGGCCTGGTCGGCCGCTACAGCCTCGGGTCGGTTCAGGATGCCCTCAAGGCTTGGGAACGGCTTGGAGTCATCGAGTCGCGCCCCGTTGGCCGAGCGTACGTCTATCGGGTCGAGGAGGCCCACGTCGCGGTCGGCCCGCTTCGTGCGCTGCTCGACCCGCTCTCGGCATTGACGGCGATCGTCAGCCAGATCGTCGGCGACAGCGTCGAGTCTGTGATCCTCTTCGGATCAGTCGCTCGAGGCGAGGCGAACGATGACAGCGACATCGACCTCGCGGTGATCGCGACCGAGCCCTGGGACCGGCGCGCAGACCTGCGCGAGGCGATCCGAGCCGGAACAGGCAACGAAAGCGACATCCTGCTGTTTACACCCGCCTCGTTCTCGGAGGCTGTCGACAGAGGCGAACCGGTCGTCTCCGACATCGTCAGGGACGGGGTCGCTCTCATTGGTCGCAAGCCCCGCCGTCGCAAGAGGTCTGCCTGATGGTCACCGCCGAGCAGAGGAACTACGCCAAGGCGTTCCTGCAGAAGGCAGAGGAGTACGTCGAGTCGGCCGAGGACAACCTTGACCTGGAGCGCTACACGCCCGCCGCCGGTGACGCCATCCACGCCGGCATCAGTGCCAAGGATGCGATTGTCACGTCGCTGACCGGCGCGACCGGCAAAGCCAAGGATCACGCGCGAGCGGCCAAAGAGCTCTCCGAGGCGCTCGGAACCCGCGCCGAAGGAAAGCCTGCCGAGCGAGCGCTGCGCGAGCTCATATCCACGAAAGGTGACGTCGAGTACGGAGTCGAGCTCGTCACCGCGACAAAAGCTGAGACTCTGGTGCGTCGAGCGCGCATGCTCGTCGACCTCGCCACCTCGATCGTTCGCCTCGGTCGCTGACCGCGTCTATCGCACGAGGTCGTGTCGTAGGCGTACGCCGAACTCGACGAGCTGTTGGAAGTGCTCCCTCATCCCCTCGACGGGCGGGTTCACCGGAACCTCTCCGAGGTGTTCCAGCGCAGCGTCGAGGAACATCGTCGCGTTTTCCTCGTACTCGTCCGCTCGAAGGCGGTTCGATCTGAGAGTCTCGACTGCCGCGTCGCCTGCGATCAGGACAGCTGCCGTGCACAGGGGAGCGGCTGTCAGGTCACCGTCGCAACGAGCAAGCGAGAAGAGGACGTCGTCGGTGATCTCGTCGGGGTCGCATGCGAGGCTGAGCCAGGCGCCCATCACGACTGGCCGCCAGGGGAGATGACCTGGAGCAACGCCGGTGACATGGGTCAGCAGGGCGGCGCGATCTGGCGACTCAGCTGCAGCCTCGTACCACGCATCGACCGTCAGCGAGCCGCCCCGCAGAAGCGCCCTCACTTGCGTGGGCGTCGCCTTCCGTCCGGCACGGATCAGCTTTCGGTACGTCCTCTTGTCCAGCCAGGTCGCATTCGAACCCATCATCTTCAGGTAGAACGGCGCGACGAGTCGTCGCTCCACTCGCCGTAGGTTCATCGCGTCCCGTACAGCGTCGTCCGTTCGCGTACGTCCCGGCCGATACCGTGGCCGATCTCTTGGAGCTCGGCCACGGTCTTGGCCGAGCCGTGCTCCGAGCCCGCCATCCGGGAGATGGTCTCCTCCATCAGCGTGCCGCCGAGGTCGTTGGCGCCGGCCTGGAGCATCGCCCTGGTGCCGTCGATGCCGAGCTTGACCCAGCTCGTCTGGATGTTGTCGATGCGGCCGTGGAGCATGATCCGCGCGAGCGCGTGGACGGCGAGGTTGTCGCGCATGGTCGGGCCCGGGCGGGCTGCGCCGGCGAGGTAGATCGGGGCGCTGGTGTGGACGAAGGGGAGGGGTACGAACTCGGTGAATCCGGCGTTTCCGTGCTCGCGGGCCTTGTCCTGGATGCCGGCGAGGACGCGGAGGTGACCGACCCAGTGGCGCGGGTTGTCGACGTGGCCGTACATCATCGTCGAGGTCGTCGGGATGCCGACGCGGTGAGCGGTGGAGACGATCTCGATCCAGGTCTTTGCGGGCAGCTTGCCCTTGGTCAGCACCCAGCGGACCTCGTCGTCGAGGATCTCCGCGGCGGTGCCGGGGAGCGAGCCCAGCCCGGCCTCGCGGACCTTGATCAGGAAGTCCTCGATGGAGAGGCCGGTGCGGGAGGTGCCGTTGACGATCTCCATGGGGGAGAAGGCGTGCACGTGCATCTCGGGCACCCGCTGCTTGACGGCCTGGACGAGGTCGAAGTACGCCGTCGAGGGGAGCTCGGGGTCGATCCCGCCCTGCATGCACACCTCGGTGGCGCCGAGGTTCCAGGCCTCCTCGGCGCGGTCGGCGACCTGGTCCAGATCCAGGGAGTACGCATCCGCGTCGGTCTTGCGCTGGGCGAAGGCACAGAACCGGCAGCCGACGTAGCAGACGTTGGTGAAGTTGATGTTGCGGTTGACGACGTACGTCACGGTGTCGCCGTTGACCTGCCGGCGCAGGTCGTCGGCGAGCTTGGTGACCTGGCGCAGCAGGTCACCCTCGGCGGTCATGAGGGTCAGTGCGTGCTCGTCGGAGAGGTTGCCGGGGTCCTTCTCGGCGGCGGCGAGAGCCTCGTGTCCCTCGGCGTGGAGTACGGCCGGAGCACCGGTCGCGGTGGCCGCCTCTCGGACGGCGTCCCAGTCGCCGTAGACCGTCTCGAAGTCGTCCCTGCGGTCGTTGGTGCGGCCGGTGGTGTCGACCGAGGCGTGCAGGTCGACCCGGCCGGCTGCGGTGAAGCCACCGTCGGGCTCCTGCCACGGACGACCCTCGGGCCGAATACCGTCACGGGCCAGCCCGTCCTCGTCGGCGAGTGCCTCGACGTGGGAGAGGACGCGCGGGTCGATCCAGGCCTGCCCGTCGCGCAGGGTGCCGTTGACGTACTCCGGGTGGACGGTCAGCCGCGGCCGCAGCTGGAATCCGGCCTCGGCGCTGACCTGGCGCAGCGCGTCCAGCGAGGGCCAGGGGCGCTCGGGGTTGACGTGGTCGGGCGTCAGCGGCGAGACGCCGCCCCAGTCGTCGATCCCGGCGCCGAGGAGCGCCCGGCACTCGTCGAGGTCGACCAGGTTGGGTGGCGCCTGGATCCGGGCCTTCGGTCCGAGGACGATCCGAGTGACCGCGATCGCGGCCAGATACTCGTCCAGCCCCAAGTCGTCGACGTGGCGCATCGCGGTCGACGGCTTGGCCCGGAAGTTCTGCACGATGATCTCCTGCAGCCCGGCGTACGCCTTGTGCACCTTCCGCAGCGCGAAGATCGTCTCCGCGCGCTCGGTGAGGTTCTCGCCGATGCCGACCAGCAGCCCCGAGGTGAACGGGATCGAGAGCCGACCCGCGTCCTCGAGCACCCGCAGACGCACCGCGGGGTCCTTGTCGGGCGAGCCGAAGTGGGCCTCGCCCTTGGTCTCGAACAGCCTCCGCGACGTGGTCTCGAGCATCATCCCCATCGAGGGGGAGACGGGCTTGAGCCGGTTCATCTCCTCCCATGACATCACCCCGGGGTTGAGGTGGGGGAGCAGCCCGGTCTCCTCGAGCACCCGGATCGCCATCGCGCGCACGTAGTCGAGGGTCGACTCGTAGCCGCGGGACTCGAGCCACTCGCGGGCCTCGGGCCACCGGTCCTCGGGCCGGTCCCCGAGGGTGAACAGCGCCTCCAGGCAACCGAGCTTCGCGCCCTCGGCGGCGATCTCCAGGATCTCGTCAGGGCTCAGGTAGGGCTCGCGGCCCTCACGCTCGGCCTGCCCCGGCGTCTCCACGAACGTGCAGTAGTGACATCGGTCCCGGCACAGCTTGGTGACCGGGATGAAGACCTTGGGAGAGTACGTCACCGTCTCGGGTCGCCCGGCCGCGACCAGCCCGGCGTCGCGTACCTTCGCCGCGGCGGCGGTCAGCCGTTCGAGGTCATCGCCCCGGGCCGCGAGGAGTGCCGAAGCCTCCGCCACGTCCAGGGCTGCGCCGCGTTCGGCCCGGGCCAGCGCCCGGCGGATCTGCTGAGGTGTCGGCTGCTCGCTCATCATCAAGCAGCCTAGTAGGCACCGCCCAGTTGTCGAACTAGTTGTCGATCTGGGCGCTCGCTCCGGGGGCGGTGGCGACGAACTTGGCGTTCCAGTCCTGGGGGCCCGACCAGTCGACGATGACACCCTTGCCGTCACCGCCGGGGGTGCCCGGCCAGTCACACTTCTTGGCGCCGCACTTGCCCCCGTTGAGGGTGAGCTTCACGTTGAACTTCTTGCCCGGCTGGAAGCCTTCGAAGCTGAGCCGCCAGGTGTTACAGGCGATCTTCTGCTTCGTGTAGACGGGGTCGGTGCACTTGTCCTGCTTGGTCCACTCGAGCTTCTTCGCCGCAGCCCGGCCGCAGGACTCGGCGTCGGTCGCCTTCTCGGTGCCCCAGGCGAAGGTGACGGTGGTCTTGACCGCGATGCAGCCCTCGACGCCACCCTCGGTGACGGGCAACTCGTAGGTGGAGCCCTTGAGCTCCTCGTAGCTGCTGCTGCCCTTCTTGGCGATCCCGATCACCGACTGGCCGCCGGGAGCGGTGGGCTCCTGGACGTCGAAGTCGACCTGCATGTAGGCGGCCTTGGGAGTCACCTTGGCGCCGAGCGCGTCGGCCTTGACGTAGCACGCGTCGAGGGCCTCGACGGCCTTCTCCTTGGCCGGGCCGGCAGCGCCGGGGTCGCCGTCCTTGAGGAGGTCGCCGACCGCGAGGAGGCCGGCCATGGAGGTCTTGTCGACCTCCTTCTCCATGCAGCGGGTGTCGCCGACCTTCCAGTTGTCGCCGATCTCGGTCGCCCAGGACTCGGTGCAGTCGAGCAGGCCCCGGCTGAAGTTCATCGCGTCGTCCGCGGGCCATTCGCCGGTGTAGGTCCAGTCGTCGCCGGCGTCCACGACGCCGTGGGAGCGCAGCTCGGCCGCGGGGACCTTCCCGACCAGGGTCTCGGCCGCGCAGGTCATCTGGTCCTCGGTGGCCCAGCCCGGCTTCGGTACGCCACTGGCGATCGCCTCGGCCGCCTTGGCGTCGTCGCCGTGGAGACCGAAGATGCCGAAGCCCTGGGTGAAGATGCCGACGCCGAGCAGCAGAACCGCGGCGACCCCGCCACCGACGATGGTGTAGAGCTTCTTCTTGTCGCCGGAGTTGCCCTGGCCGGCGTTGGAGTGGTGCGAGGGCAGCCACTCGGGCTGGCCGCCGCCGGCGCCGGTGTTTCCGGTCGAGGACGCGGCCGCCGCGGCGGCAGCGGCCTGGGGCAGGCCCTTGCCGCTGTGCACGACCGTGGAGTCGGTCTCGTTGGCGAGCGGGGCGGGAATCGGGGTGCCTTCGCCCGGGCGCTTGACGATCGTCGGCTGAGCCTCGGCCTCGGGGGCGTCGGCGCCGGCCCCGGAAGTGCCGTCCGCGGTGGTGTCCCAGGTGACCCCGGGGCGGGAGCCGAGATCGGCAGCGGCCGCTCCGGCGACACCGCCGATGACACCACCACCGAGACCGGACTCCTCGAGCCGGTCGGCGGCCTTGTCGAGCGCCTTGGAGAGCTCGGCCGCGGTCCGGAAGCGGTTCTCGGGCTTCTTCGCCAGCGCCCGCTGGATGATCGGGTTGATCAGGTCGGCGCCGGGCGTCGAGGCGGGCAGCCGCGGCACCGGGCTGTTGATGTGGGCGCTCATCAGCTCGAAGTCGGTGCCGGTGTAGGGCGCCTTGCCGGTCAGGCAGGCCCACAGCAGACAGCCAGCGGCGTAGATGTCGCCCGCCGCGGTCGCCTGCTCACCCATGTGACGCTCGGGCGACATGTAGGGCAGCGAGCCCACCACCGAGCCGGCCCGGGTCACGTTGGAGTCGCCCTCGGTCGCGATGCCGAAGTCGGTGAGGTAGGGGACGAGCTCGCCCTCCTGGCGCTCCCACAGGAGCACGTTGGACGGCTTCACGTCGCGGTGGACCACGCCGGCGCGGTGAGCGTCGAAGAGGGCGTCGCTGACGTCGCCGACCAGGCGCAGCGCCTGGACGGTCTCCAGCGCCCCCTTGGTCTTCAGCCAGCCGTGCAGGTCGCCATCGGGGACGTACTCGGTGACGAGGTAGACGGTGCCCTCGACCTCGCCGTATTCGATGATCTGAACGATGTTGCGCGAGCGCAGCTTGGCCAGGATGTTGGCTTCCCGCTCGAAGCGGGTGATGAAGTCCTTGTCGACCGTGAGCGAGGGCAGCACCAGCTTCAGCGCCACCTTGCGTCGCAGTGCCGGGTCCTTCGCCTGGTAGACGACACCCATGCCACCTTGACCCAGGACCCGCTCGATCACGTAGCGACCGAACTGCTCGCCTTCCTGGGGGAACGCAACCATCTTTAGAACCTCGCCCTGATTTTTTTACCCGATTCCAGACCTCTGCCGAAACCCTAGCGTCCCCTTAACGATCGTCGTGCGGCAACGCCACGGGCGAGACCAATTGTTAAGACGCTCGTTCGGTTGGACTAGTTCGGGAGGACGGCCTTGAGCCCGTCGACCTCGGCGGTGAACCGGTCCTTCCAGCCCTTCGGAGCGGTCCAGTTGGTCCAGGTGCCACTCGGCTTGGTGACGAAGGCCGTGTCCGAGCACGACCCAGAGGCCGACCGGCAGTCCCCGCCGTTGAGCTTCAGCTTGATGGTGACGCTGGAGAGGAGCTCGTAGCCCTCGTAGTGGAGCGTCCAGGAGCTGCACGGGGCGTACTTCGGCTGAGCGCACGACTTGTCCTTCGTCCACCACAGCCGGCGGTCCTTCGCCTTCCCGCAGGCCTCGCTCTCGCTGGTCTTGGTGGTGCCCCAGGGATAGTTGATCGAGGCCTGGAAAGTCGCGCAGCCCTCCTGGCCGCCTTCGCGTACGGGGATGTTGATCTTCCCGTCGGTCACCGGGGCCCACTCCGAGGAGTCGGCGGACTTCGCCTGCACGACCACCTCGCTGCCCTCGACGGTCGGCGAGGTGACCGCGAAGTCGACGCCGAGCACGGCCGGGGTGGCCGTCGCGGCCGGTGCAGTGAGCTCGTCGCTGACGTAGCACTCGTCGAGCGCGGCGACGGCCTTGTCGGCCTGCTTCGTGACGCCGGCGTCCTCGACCTCCATGACCTGGGTGGTGATCAGGCCGGCCATCGCAGTCTCGTCGACGTCGCCGAGGCAGTCGGTGTCGGTCAGTGCCCACTCCTTGCCGATCGCCTTGCTCCAGTCACCCGCGCAGGAGAGCAGACCCTCGGCGTACGTCGTCGCCTGCTGTCCCCGCCACGCGCCGGTGTAGCTCACCGACTCGCCAGAGATCTGGATCAGCCCGGCCTTGCGCAGGGCGTCGCTGCGCTCGTCCTTGACCAGCTGCTCGGCGGCACACGTGGCGTCCCCGGCCGAGGCCCAGGCCGGCTTCGGCGCGTCCGCGGCGATCGCCGCCACCGCCTTCTTGTCCTCCGCGCTCAGCGGGCCGAACCCGAGACGCCC
Organism: Nocardioides sp. NPDC127514; assembly: GCF_040302125.1. Taxonomy (NCBI): domain Bacteria; kingdom Bacillati; phylum Actinomycetota; class Actinomycetes; order Propionibacteriales; family Nocardioidaceae; genus Nocardioides; species Nocardioides sp. NPDC127514. The sequence continues at coordinate 21,988 of NZ_JBEORF010000020.1, forward strand.
GGTGAAGAACGCCCAAGCCCCGGTGCCGAGCAGCGCGACGAGCACCACCGCGCCCGCGGCACCGAGCCCGATCAACAGTCCCTTGTTGCTCTTCTTCTGCTGTTGGTGGTGCGGCGGCAGCCCGTAGGCCGAGGCGTACGCAACCGGCGGCTGCCCCGGAGGCGGCCCGTAGCCGCTGGGCGGTGCCGCCGGCATCGCCGTCGTGGGTGGCGGCGGGGGCGGTGCCGTCGGCGGCTGAGCAGGCGGGGGCGAGGAGGGAGGGGGCGACGACGGGGGAGGCGACGACGGGGGAGGCGGAGGAGGCGGCGGGGTGGGGCGCGCGCTGGGGATCCGGGTCGCGTCCGGGTCGATGGGGTTCGCCGGCTCAGGCGCCGGAGGCGGCGTGGGCCGCGGCGTACCCGGTCTCGTCTTGTCCTGGTCGTCTGGCCCCATGTCGCACGCCCCGCATGTCAGTGAAGTGGAGCGACTGGGCCGAGCGACCCGAGTCGTAGGGCACATCGTAAAGACACTTCGCCGAATTCGCAGCCGGGGCCTCAGTACTGGCCTGGATACCGGCCGGGGTCGCGCGGCCGGCGCTGCTGCGGTGGCTGGCCCCGGAGGTCCCGAGGGGGCCGCGGGCCGCGCATGGGCGGGGGTTGGCGGAGCTGGTGATCGATCTGCTGGCGGGGGTGGTGATAGGCAGGGGCCATCGGCCGCCCGACGGCCGCCGGATGCGGCGAACGAATTTTCGTTCGCCCGCGCGCGAGTCGGCTCGGCCACCAGATGATGTCGCCCAGATCGAGGTTGATGGCGGTCACCAGGATGGAGCGGACCACGAGGGTGTCGAGGAGTACGCCGAGGGCGATCGCCAGGCCGATCTCGATGAAGCTCACGTGCGGCAGCGTGGTGAGCACGGCGAAGGTGGCGGCCAGGACGACGCCGGCGCTGGTGATGACGCCGCCGGTGGCCGAGAGCGCGACGAGCGAGGCGCGCCGGGTGTCGCCGTGCTCGACGGCCTCCTCGCGGACCCGGTGCATCAGGAAGATGTTGTAGTCGATGCCCAGCGCGACCAGGAACACGAAGACGAACAGCGGGAACTCGCGCCCCTGTCCGGCGAATCCCATCGCGTCGAAGATGATCGCCGAGAGGCCGAGCGCGGCGCCGAAGCTGAGCACGACCGTGGCCATCAGCAGCAGCGGGGAGAGGACCGAGCGGAGCAGGATCATCAAGATGATCAGCACCAGCCCGAGCACCAGCGGCATCACGACCTTGGTGTCCCGGTCGGTCGCCGAGGCCATGTCGAGCTGGATCGCTGCGGTGCCGGTGGCGAGCGCGTCGGCGCCGTCGACGGCGTGGACGACGCCGCGTACGTCCTCGACGGTGTCGAACGACGCCTTCGACATCGGGTCGGTGGCCAGCGGGACCGCGGTCAGCGCGACCTCGTGGGTGCCGTCGGTGACCGGGGTGACGCCCTCGTAGCCGGCCTTCGTGAGCGCCTCGACGACGTCCTTCTCGGTGCCCGGGGCCGAGACGACCTGGATCGGGTTGGAGGGGTCACCGAGGTCGTGCTCCTCGAGTACCCGGTCGCCGATCAGCGACGGGAAGTCCTTGGTGTAGGTCTCCGAGCTGTCCAGCGTGGTGATGTTGAGCATCGAGAGCCCGCCGCAGCAGGCCAGCAGCACCGCGGCGGTGCCGATCCAGACCGCCCGAGGCCGCTTCCGGATCCAGTCGCCGAGCCGCGCCCAGATGCCGCTGGACTTCTCGCCGGAAGTGCCGTACGCCGGCTTGACCGGCCAGAACACCCAGCGACCCGTGATCACCAGCAGGGCCGGGAGCAGGGTCAGCATCACGACCAGGCCGGCGACGATGCCGATCGCGCAGACCGGGCCGAGGCTGGCGGTCGACCCCATGGTGGCGACCATCAGGCCGAGCATGCCGACGGTGACCGTGCCGGCCGAGGCGATGATCGCGGGGGCCGACCCGCGCAGCGCGGCCGCCATCGCCTTGTGCCGGTCCTCGTGGCGGCCCAGCTCCTCGCGATAGCGGGCGATGAGCAGCAGCGCATAGTCGGTGCCCGCGCCGAAGACGAGCACGTCGAGGATCGCCCGGTTCATCTGGTTGAGGGTCAGCCCGGCGTACATCGCGCAGAGATAGACGACCCCCATCGACACGACCAGTGCGACCAGCACCGAGACGAGCGGGAGGAACCACAGCACCGGGCTGCGGTAGGTGATCAGCAGGATCACGATGACCACGCCCGCGGCGGCGTAGAGCAGCGCGCCGCCGATGCCGGCGCCGGCCTCCATCTGGTCGGCCGTGGAACCGCCCGCGCCGCCGATGTAGACGTCGACGCCGTCGATCTTCGTCATCTCGACCAGGTCGTCGCGCAGCTCGAGCAGGGCGGTCGGGTCCTCGTCGGCATAGTTGACCACGAGCGAGACGGTGGCGACCTCGCCGTCGGCGGAGACCAGTCCGTGCTTCTGGCCCTTCTTCTCGCCGGTCGGATAGGCGATCGCCGGCATGACCGGCTGATCAGGCTTGCTCTCCTGGGTCACCACGCCATCGAGCGACGCGATCTCCGGGATCTGCAGCACGATCGCGGTGTAGTCGGACTTCGTCAGGCCGCCCTCGCGGTGGTAGACGATCGTGGTGGTCAGGTCGTCGGGGTCCTGCACCTTGGCGAGCTCGTCGATCGCCTGGGTCGACTCCGCGTTGGCCGGGAGCCAGTCGGAGTTGTCGTGGGACTCGACATCGCCGAGCTTGCCGGTCAGCGGACCCATCAGGACCAGCATCACCAGCCAGAAGCCGAGCACGACCCACTTGGTGACGGGCCCGGTGATGGCGCTGACGATCCGCTCAGACATACGTCCATGCAACCAATGCCCGTGGGGGCAGCGTCACAGCGGGACGTCCGGGCCGGCCGTGGGTGTAAGCGAGTTCACAGCCGGCCGAGCCGACTAGGCCAGCCACTCCTTGACCTGGGCGATGGACGCGAGACCGTCGGTGCCGAAGGCGGGGGTCACCTGGAGGCTGGTCACTCCGGCCTCCTGGAACGCCGCGATCCGCTCCTTCACGAACGACTCCGGTCCGACCAGGTTGCCGGCCTCGAGCCAGGCGTCGGGGACCTCGGCCTCGGCGTCGCGCTTGTGGCCGTCGAGGTAGAGGTCCTGGATCTTCTTGGCCGCGTCCCCGAAGCCGTACTTCACGGCCATGTCGTTGTAGAAGTTCTTGCCGCGGGCGCCCATGCCGCCGACGTACAGGGCCAGCAGCCCGCGCATCGTGTCGCGGTGGCGCTTGGCCTCGTCGGGGTCGTCCGTGATCGCGAGCAGGCCGCCGGCGGAGATCTCCAGTGGCTTCAGGTCGGGCGAGCGCTTGGCCAAACCCTTGTCGATGGCCTCGCCCCAGACGTCGCGGGCCTTGTCGGGCAGGAACTGGAACGGCAGCCAGCCGTCGGCGATCTCGGCGGTCATGGCGACGTTGTTGTCACCGAGCGCGGCCACCCAGATCGGGGTGTCGGCACGCTCGGGCCTGTTGAGCAGCTTGAGCGGCTTGCCGAGGCCGGTGCCCTGGTCGGCCGGCAGCGGGATCTTGTAGAGCCCGTCGCTCTTCAGCCGCTCGCCCCGCAGGCCGGCGCGCAGCAGCCCGATGATCTCGCGGGTGCGGGCCAACGGCTTGTCGTACGCGACCCCGTGGAAGCCCTCGATGACCTGGGGCCCGCTCGCGCCGAGGCCCAGGATCGCGCGGCCGCCGGAGACGTTGTCGAGACCGGCCGCGGTCTGGAGCAGCGCTCCCGGCGTACGGCTGTAGATGTTGAGGATGCCCGCGCCGAGCTCGACGGTCTCGGTCTTCGCGGCCAGGTAGCCGAGCAGCGAGACCGCGTCGAAGCCGTACGGCTCGGCGACCCAGAGCTGGTCGAGCCCCGCCTTCTCCAGGCCGACGACCTGGTCCGCGGTCTCGCGCGGGTTGCCGAAGTAGGTCAAGGGCATCGCAAGCTTCATACTGGGCTGCTTCATGTTGGGGAGGCTACCGTGACCGTGTGACGGAGATCAGGTTCGGATACAAGGCGTCCAACGAGCAGTTCGCACCCACGGAGCTGCTGAACTACGGCGTGATGGCGGAGGAGCAGGGTTTCGACTCGGTCTTCATCTCCGACCATCTCCAGCCCTGGAGACACGACGGCGGTCACGCGCCGTTCGCGATGACCTGGCTGGGCGCGCTCGGTGCGCGCACGGAGCGGATCGTGATGGGCACCTCGGTGCTCACCCCGACGTTCCGCTACCACCCGGCGATCGTGGCGCAGTCCTTCGCGACCCTCGGCTCGCTCTTCCCCGACCGCGTCGTGCTCGGGATGGGCACCGGTGAGGCGATGAACGAGGCCCCGCTGGGCATCGAGTGGCCCGAGGGCAAGGTGCGGTTCGCACGGTTCCGCGAGGCGGTGCGCGTGATCAAGAAGCTCTGGTCCGAGGACCGGGTCACCTTCGAGGGCGACTACTACCAGCTCGACCGAGCGACCATCTACGACAAGCCGTCGACGCCGGTCCCGATCTACCTGGCCGGCAGCGGTCCGGCCGCGACCAAGTACGCGGGCCGAGCCGGTGACGGCTACATCACCACGTCGGGCAAGGGCGCCGAGCTCTACACCGACACGCTGCTCCCGGCCGTACGGACCGGTATCGAGCTCTCCGAGCGCAAGCCGGAGGACGTGGACATGATGATCGAGGTCAAGGTCTCCTTCGACCACGACCTGGAGCAGGCGATGGAGGCGACCCGCTTCTGGGGCGCTCTCGGTCTCAGCGCCGAGCAGAAGCACTCCGTCGAGGACCCGGTCGAGATGCAGCGTCTCGCCGACGCGCTCCCGACCGAGGCGACCGCCAAGCGGTTCATCGTGTCGACCGACCCCGACGAGCACGTCGCGCGGATCAAGGAATACCTCGACATGGGCTTCACCCACCTGGTCTTCCACGCCCCGGGTCCGGACCAGGCGAAGTTCCTCAAGCTCTACGGTGAGGAGATCCTCCCCAAGCTCCGCGCTCTCGCCTGAGCTGGGCCGGAGCATGGCCAGGGCCCCGGCCGGGAATCAGAACCGGGGCCCTGGGAGGACCGCCCCACATACGTGGTACGCCGTCCGGATGTGTTGTGTTGCACTCGTTTGGGATCGGTTGCGAATTCCATTTCCGGTGTGGTCGGCAGGCACCTACGCTCACCAGGCATGAGCCTGATGGTCGACCCGTTCGTGGACGCCGCCGAGAAGCACCGGCGCGAGCTGCGTGTGCACTGCTACCGGATGGTGGCGAGCTTCGACGAGGCCGAGGACCTGGTGCAGGAGACCCTGGTCAAGGCCTGGGAGCGGCGCGACCAGCTGACCGACCCCGAGGCGATGCGGGCGTGGCTCTACCGGATCGCCACCAACACCTGCCTCGACTTCCTGCGCCGCAACGAACGGCGGCCGAGGACGTACGCCCCGCTGCCGGGGTTCGACCACGGCACCGGTGAGCCCCCGGAGCTGCTGGAGTGGCTCCAGCCGTTCCCCGACTCCCTGCTCGAGCCGGAGCGCCCGGAGGACGAGGCGGTCGCGCGAGAGACGATCGAGCTGGTCTTCCTGACCGCGATCCAGCACCTGACCCCGCAGCAGCGGGCGGTCTTCGTCTTCCGTGAGGTGCTCGGCTGGTCGGCCGCCGACACCGCGGCCGCGCTCGACGTCACCGTCGCCACCGTGAACTCGCTGCTCCAGCGGGCCAAGCCCGCGCTGCGCCGCCATCTGCCCGAGGACCGGTCGACGTGGCGCACCGAGGGGCCGACCGAGGAGGAGCGGAAGGTCATCGACGCCTACATCGCCGCCGGGGCGAGCAACTGGCGTGAGGGCATCGCCGACCTGCTGACCAGCGACGCCGTGCTGACCATGCCGCCGAACCCGTTCTGGTTCACCACCCGCGACGCGCTGCTGTCGTTCGTGCTGCCCAACCTCGACCCGGCCTCGCCGACCTACCTGGGCGAATGGAAGTTCATCCCGGCGCAGGCCAACCGGATGCCAGCGGTCGCGGGCTACGTACGCCGCCCCGGCACCACGATCTACCGCCCGCAGACGCTCGACGTGCTCCGGATCGTCGACGGGCGGCTCGCCCAGATCACCACCTTCGAGCCGCATCTCTTCCCCGCCTTCGGGCTCCCGCAGGCGCTGACCTGAAAAAAGTTCTGGCCGACCCGATGAGTGGGTGGTGTCGCGTACGTCCTAACGGTCGGATCACGCACACCAGGTGTGTGAGGACAGCTCAGGAGACATCATGAACGCACAGCTTCAGGACCGCACCGCCATCGTCTGGGGCGGCGCGGGCGACATCGGCTCGACGACCGCGAAGGCCTTCGCCGAGGCGGGTGCCACGGTCTACCTCGCCGGCCGGACCGAGGCCAGCCTGGCGGCCAGAGCCGAGGAGGTCGGCGCAGCCGGCTATGGGGTGGTCGACATCCTCGACGAGGACGCCGTGGTCGCCTTCGTGGAGCGGGTCGTCGCCGAGACCGGCTCGCTCGACATCTCGTTCAACGTCGCCGACCGCGGCGACATCCAGGGGCAGACGCTGCTGGAGATCTCGGCCGCCGACTTCACCCAGCCGGTCGTACGCGGCATCGCCGGCTCCTTCCACACCGCCCGCGCGGCCGCGCGGCAGATGGTTGCGCAGGGCCGCGGGGTCGTGCTCGCGCTCGACTCCGGCTCCGCACGTGGCTCGGCGCCCGGCATGGGCGGGACCAGCGCGGCCGACGGTGCCCTCGACGCGCTCGTCCGTGATCTCGCCGCGGAGGTCGGTCCCTCCGGCGTACGCGTCGTGGGGATCTGGACCGCCGGGATCACCGAGACGTTCACCGCGGAGAAGTTCGAGCGGGTCCTCGGGACGCGGCTGCCGGAGGAGGCACTCGACGGGATCCGGGCGAACCTCGACGGCATGCGGATGACCAAGCGGTCGCCGCGGCTGAAGGAGGTTGCCGACACCGCGACCTTCCTCGCCTCCGACGGCGCCGGCGCGATCACCGGCACCTGGCTCAACGTGACCAGTGGGATGTACCCGAGCTGAACCGGGTTAAGGTTCCCGGCATGTCCTGGACCAGGGGTGAGCCGCTCACCGACGTACATCGGGAGCGGCTCATCGCCGCGGGGCTCGAGCCGGAGGTGCTCGCCGGGCTCCAGCTCAGCGAGATCACCGGGCCGTTGCCGGAGTGGTGGCACGAGGGCGGCAACGCGCTCTACCTGCGCGACGGGTTCCCCCTCGACAAGCGGCTGATCGAGCTGCTCGGGTTCTACCCGTTCTCCGACGCGCTGATCGTGATCGCGACCGACATCACCTCGATGCAGGCGCTGCTGGTCGGCGGCGACTCGCCGACCATCTTCATCGGCCCGGACACGAGCATGGTCTGGGGCGAGATCTACTGCGGCGGCGGCTCCGCGGTGATCCTCTCCGGTGGTCTCGTGGCGACCTCGCGCGCGCAGATCGACGCCCGCAACGGCGGCTCGATCGTGGCTGCCCGCGACCAGCTCTGGGCGGCAAACGTCTACGTCGCCACCGACGACATGCACCGGCTCGAGGACGGTGAGACGGGGCAGCGGATCAATCCGTACGGTGCCAACATCCGCTTCGGCGAGCACGTCTGGCTCGGCCGTGACGTGATCGTCACCGGCCACGCTGAGATCGGTGACGGTGCCGTCGTCGGCATGCGCGCCATGGTCCGCAACCAGAAGGTCGAACCGCGTACGGCCGTGGCCGGCGTCCCCGCCCGACTGATCCGCGAGAACGTGGTCTGGTCCGGCGAGGACACCCCCTGATCCCTGCGCCGTGTGCTCAGAGCTCGAGCAACGGCACGAGAGCGCGAGCGAACTCGGCGGGAACCGCACTGGCGCCCACGTGGTTTCCGGGCATGTCGATCAACGGTTGACGCAGCAGATCGGCCAGGGCCTGGGCCGCCCGACGTGCCATCTGGTGATGGCTCAGCGCGCCGGCGCACACGGTCAGCCGGACTCGACGGATGACCTCGATATCGGGCTCGTAGAAGACGCTGGGGCCGGCCATCTGGCCAAGGAAGTAGCGGTTCTTGTCGAGCTCCTCGGGCGGTAGCTCCGGCAGCGCGATGTGCGCGGGAGGCACCTGATCCTGCGCCGTGTGGTGGGCGGCGCCGCTGAGGTCGAAGAACTGCTGCACGGCTTGCTGAGGATCGGTCGTCGCGACGGCGAAGGCCGCTGCAGCGCGGTCGGCGAGGGTGGAATCGTCGAGGAGAGTGATCAGGGGCGGCTCGTGCAGCACGGCCGATCCGATGATCTCGGGATGCTGCTTGGCCAGCTCGAGAAGGGTCACGGCTCCGCCGCTCGTACCGACGAAGAACGCCGGTGCGCCGGTGAATGCGTCGACCAGCGCAGCAAGGTCTCCAGCGAGGACCTCGGGCGTCGGCGCAGCCATTCCAGGTCTCACGCGACTGGCCCCGATGCCGCGAGGATCATGGGTGACGACGGTGAACTGCCCTGCCAGGTCCGCCGCGAGAGCTGCAAACCCGGCTCGCCCTGCCGGCGCTCCGACGAGGAAGAGCAGCGGCCCCTTCCCCTGGACGCTGTACGTGATCTCCGTGTCAGGCCGCTCGAGGACGTTCAACGAGCCGGTTGCTTGATCGGTGTAGTCCGCGATCTTGCGGCTGATCACCTCGAGGGCCCGGTCCAACGCCTCACGGCGTTCTTCGACACGACGGCGATGTGCGGTGAGCAGCTCCAGCCGCAACTGCGACGGGTCGGTGACCTCGGCGTCGGCTCCGGTGAACTGTGCGATGTCGGCCAGGGGCATCCCGGTTTCGCGTAGGTGGACCAGCATGCGGATCACGTCGACATCGGCCGCAACGTACTGACGGCGCCCAGCAGCGTCACGCCGAGGGGCAGGCACGATCCCCTCCCTCTCGAAGTACCGCAGTGTGTCGGGTTCGAGGCCGGTACGCGCGGCGACCTCTCCGATGCCGAACCGCACTTCTTGCTCACTCATGGGGCAAGCCTCCGACCTGGACCTCGGTTCAGGTCAAATGGCTATCCGACCCGCGACCCGCGGTCGAGGTCCATCGAACCTCCGAACGGCCCGCCGCTCGTAACGTCCCATTCACATTGCGCCCGCCGCAGCGTCGCTGCCGGCACGCACGCTTGACGCCATGGCATCGGCCCACCGCCCCCTTGTGATCGGCCATCGCGGAGCGCCCGGCTATCTGCCGGAGCACTCCTTGGAGTCCTACCGCCTGGCGCTTCGCCAGGGCGTGGACGCCCTCGAGACGGATGTGGTGATGACGAGCGACGGGGTGATGGTGCTCCGCCACGAGAACGAGCTCTCCCGCACGACGGACGTGGCCTCCCGACTGGAGTTCGCGGAGCGGCGTACGACCAAGGTCATCAGCGGCAAGAAGTGGACCGGCTGGTTCACCGAGGACTTCACCTTCTCCGAGCTGCTCAGCCTCGGAGCGCCGACGTCGAGCCAGCCGATCATCACCCTCGACACGCTCCTGCTGCTCGTCGCCGACGAGTCGCAGCGCCGCGGGCGGCGGGTCGGGCTGCACGTGGAGGTCAAGCACCCGACGTACTTCGCCTCCATCGGCCTGCCCGTCACCGAGACCCTGCTGCAGACCCTCGCCGACCACGGCGTCGACGCCTGGAACAGTCTCCCGGGCCTGCCCACCCAGCGGCTGTGGCTGCAGAGCTTCGACGAGGCGTGGGTGCGGGAGATGAGCACCCGCACCGACCTTCCGCTGGTGCAGCTGGTCGACAAGAAGTGGGGCGCGGTCGACTGCGCGGAGATCGCGACGTACGCCCAGGCCATCGGCCCCAAGAAGTCGATGGTCCGCAAGAAGGGGCAGCCACCCACCGGCTTGGCCGACGAGGCCCACGAGCACGGTCTGCTGGTCTTCGTCTGGACCCTGAAAGCAGGCCGCGACCAGGCGAATCGCCTCTTCGAGGCCGGTGTGGACGGCGTGTTCGCCGACTACCCGAACCGTCCGATCGCGGCCTTGGCCGACATCACACAGGTTCAGACCGCCTGAGGCTGGCGCCCGCACGTAGGGTGTGGGGCATGCCGCCCCTCAACGCGGACCGCGCGGTCCTGATCGCCGCTCGGGAGGTCCTGCTCAGGGACCCCCGCGCGACCATGGCCGCGGTCGCAGAGGAGGCCGGGATGGGAGTGGCCGGGCTCTATCGGCGCTACGCCAACAAGCAGACACTGCTGCGGGCCGTCGCCGCCGACAGCTATCGCCGCTACATCGCCTTCGCGGAGGCGGCGTTGAGCGACACCGACGACCCGTGGCACGCGTTCACGGGCTTCCTGCGCCAGGTGCTCGACGACGGACTCCCGCGGCTCACCCTCGCCCTGCGCGACGAGGTCAGCTTCGACGAGGTCCTGCGTGACCTGGACAAGCTCGCCGTACACACCACCAACCGCCTCCTGCGTGGCGCCCGCGGCAGCGGCATCCTCCGCCCCGACGTCACCCGCGCCGACATCACCGTGCTCCTCGAGCAGATCAGTCGCATCGACGTAGGAGACGACGTACGCAGCGCCGCCCTGCGTCGCCGCTACCTCGCCCTCGTCTGCGACGGCCTGCGCGCCGAGGCAGCCAGCCGCCGCCTCCCGGGGCCGCCTCCGCATGAGGCTGAGCTGATCGGGCGGTGGGCGGGGGAGATCTCGAGCGTCTCCTAGGCTGGCCGGCTTCGTTGTCGGGCTTCGTCGGTCTTGGTTTTGGTCTCGGTTCGCCGCTGCGGAGGTGGCCGTGGTTTCGTTTCGGGGTTCGCCGCCGACCCTTGGTTCGATTGTTTCTCGATCGCGCACCGCGTCAAGGACGGGCTTCGCCCGCCGGCTTCGCCGGTCGCCTGCGGCGATCCTTGACCCGGTGCGCGATCGAGAAAGATTTGGCCTGTATCGGGTCGGCGGCGAGGGTTTGGCGCAGCGGATTCAGTTGGGTGCGGGCTTGGGGGCCGTGGGCTGGTCGTGCGCGCTGGCGGGTCGTGCCTCGTGGGTGCCTACGGCAGTGGGCGTGACCTTGTGAATCGTGCACAAGGTTGCGTCGGTCTGGCCGGGTCGGGTTCGGTGGCGGCAGGGTCGCGCGTTTCCCACTGATCGGGAGAGTTCCCCACGGGCGTGGAGGCTCCCCATGCACCGGAGCGTGGGGAACCGTCGCTGCGGTGGGGAAGCGTCCCGGCGAGTGGGGAAACGCGAGCGTGGAGTCCAGAAAAGCCGACTGGAACGCTCGCCGGGCACCAGAACGACCGGCTTCGGCAAGAGCTGAAACCGGTTGATGGTTGGAGTCGTCAGGCCCGAAGGAGCAGGACCCGATGGTGTGATTCCTCGCCCAGCCGGTCACGGGCGACGGGTGAACCTGATGGTCCCGTCGGGTAGTCGCTCATGGACGTACGCCGCGTTGTGGGCCAGGCGGTGATGGTGGGGACAGAGCAGCGCCCCGTCCTTGAGATCTGTCTTGCCGCCGGCGGCCCAGGGTTCTAGATGGTGGGCATCGCACCATTCCGGTGGCATGTCGCAGCCTTCGGCTTGGCAGCACTTGTGCTGGAGCCGCATCGCCTTGCGTTGGATGGGCTGGAAGAACCTGCTGCCCCGGCCGGCGTCGAGGACCTCGCTGTCGCCACCGAGGACCCAGGGGATGATGGTGGCGTTGCACGCCATCCGCCTCGCCTCGGCCGCGGTGATGGTGGTGCCGTTGGTCTCGTCGTAACCCAGGGTCGCGATGCCGAGGTCCTTGCGGAGCTCCTCCAGGCTGATCACCACGTTGACCACGGTGGCGTCGCCACCGTGGCGGGGCAGCCCGGCGGGGTCGACGGTCTCGAGCAGCCGCGAGAAGCCTTGTCCCATGAGTCGTTCCCATCGCGGCAGCGGGGCGCCCTTGGCGACGAGTTGTTGTTTGCGGGGCTGGGCCCAGGCCTCCACCAGCCGCTTGAACCTCATCCCCATCGAGGTCGGCAGGACGCCGTCGAACCCGATGGTGCCGTCGTGGTTGTCCCAGACCCGTAGCGCGGTCTTTTGGTGAGCCCGTTCCTCCTCAGCGAGGAGTGCTTTGGCTTCGGCGTCCTCGAACCGGGCCGGGTCGATCTCGGCCAGGATCCGTCTCCCGACGATCCGGAGCTCGTTGGCGGTCAACCGGGTGGCGTAGTCAACGAGGAGCTTTTCGGCGAGGATCAGGTCTTCGCTGCTGGCGAGGGGGTTGGTCTCGATCTTGTCGAGGGCTTGGGTGATCACCCTTGCTTTGTCCTGGGACACGACGCCTTCGGCGAGGCCGGTGGCGACGAGGTCGTACTTCGCGACACTGGTCGCGAGTTTGATCTGGGAGCGAGCCACGGCCTTGTCGACGAGGAGGTCGGTCCGCATCCAGGCGGAGGCGTCTTTGGCGCCGGTCTCCTCGGCGATGTCGCCGGCCGTGGCGAGCACTCGGAGTTTGAGGGCGGCTTGTTGGGCTTGGATTTTCTCCAACCGTTCCAGCAGGTCTTTCTTCTGGCCGGTGCGCCAGTAGGCCGGGTCGGTGGTCAGCAGGTCTTGGAGGGCGGTCTCGATGGCGGCCAGGGCAGCGTCGATCGCGTCGCCGGGGTTGGTGCCCCAGTGGTCGATCGGACGCCCGAGACTCATCGCCGTCCCTCTCCTCGGAGGTGTGCTGTGATAGGTCTGATTCTACGCTCACCGCCTCTGTCTGGCCACCTATTTGACCAGGTCAACCGCTGTTTTCGCGGTGAGCGAACGGCCTCGTATCTGTGGATGGTAAGTGGCCCGAAGGGCCACCCTTGCGTCCCATCAACCTCACCCGTCCCAAGGAAGATTCCGCTGCGCCACACCCGGGCCGCCGCCCCGATAGCCAGCCAAATCTTTCTCGACGGGCGCCGGTGTCAAGGACCGCGAAGCGGCCGGCGAAGCCGGCGGCCGAAGGCCGTCCTTGACTCCGGGGTTCGTCGAGAAGACCCTCAAAGAACGGGTCGGCGGCCCACCCCAACCAAGAAGAACGATCCCGCAGAGAAGACAAACGCGCCCCCGCGAAAAGAAGTCAGTTCTTCCGAAGAAGCGCAGCAAGAAGCCCGATAGAGCCGCCGACAATCCAGGGAAGCGGGAGAAGCCAGCGAAGGTCCTCGACGCTGTGGATGACGACGGTCCCGCTGACGATCAGGGCCCAGACGACGACGAAGACCAGAAAAGCGAGACCCATGACCAGATGGCCGATGTTGACCGGGTGCCGGCCGGTGGGCTCCGGCGGTTGCGCCTGGTCCTCGAAACGCGGCGGCGGGGCGTAGTCGTAGCTCACGGGTTGCTCCTCTCGGCCGTTCCGACGAAGGCGGCGGCTCGGGGGTCGCTCTCCTCGAAGACCTTGATCTCGCCGACGTCAGCTGTGGTGGTCAGATGGAGGTCGGCGTCGTCGGCGAGACCGGGTTCGCTGCCTTCCTTCCCGGCGACATGGGTGCGGGCCAGGTTGAACCCGCCGACGTCGCTGCGGGTCTCGTCGAAGATCTGCGCCTCACCGACGGCGCCGACGGAGGCGTCGACGGCGACGGTGGCGTCGTCGGGGACGATCACGGTGATCTCACCGAAAGAGCTGTCGATGTCGAGCTCTCGGCCGTCGAGCGTCTTCGCATCGATGGCGCTCAGGTCCAGCGTGATCTCCCCGGCGTCGACCTGGTACGACGACTCCAGCATCGCGACGCTCCGCGGGTGGGACTCGATGCTGCTGCCGGTGTCGATGTTCGAGGGGTCGATCATGGTGAGCGGCAGTGCGGCGAGCGCCAGCAGCCCGAGGAAGATCAGCCCACCGGCCCGGCCCCAGAAGGCGCCGAGCACGAGGAAGCCACCGAAGACGGCCAGGAGCGCGGCCGGGTAGGCGCTGGTCGGAACCGGCGCCCAGTCGGCGACGTCGACGAGCCCGAGGACACCGACCACCAGTGCGGCGACCGCGATGGCGCGGCCGAACAGCAACGGCGGGCGCCGCCTACCGGCCACGGTGACAGGCGCGCTGGGATCGTACGATCCGGGCGGCCACGGCGCCGGAAGAGTACGCGTCGGGGCCGCGGGAACGTGCATGCTCGTGGTGGCAGGGGACGAGGCAGGGGACGGAGGAGGTCCGCTGCGCTTGCGGCCCCACTTGCCGCGGTTGGCGTACCAGAGCGCGACCACCCCGAGCACCGCGAGCCAGAACCACGGGACGCTGGTGTCGCCGAACGCGTCGCCGAGCAGCGAGATCGCCGCGATCCCGCCGGCGATCCAGAGCAGGAGGTTGCGGGCAGGTGGTCCGACGGGGATCATCCCGTCCTCGGCACCCTCCTCGGGCACCAGCACCCAGGCCGCGACGTACACGATCCCGCCGGCGCCCCCGAAGAACACCGCCACGACCAGCAGCACGCGCACCAGCAGCGGGTCGACGTCGAAGTGGCGTGCGATCCCACCCGCGACGCCGGCGATGTGCCGTCCCTCCGGGGAGGCATGGGTCGTACGCCGCAGGCCACTGAGGTTGCGCAGCTGCTCGACACTGGGCCGGGCGCGCGCCTCGGAGACAGGCGGTGGCGGCTCCGGGTTGGGAGGCGGCGGCGCCTCGGGCGGGATCGTCACACCCCTACTCTGACTCCTCCACGCCCCGCAGACCATCAGGGACGGCCCTGAGTTCTCGACGAGCAAGGATCAGGGTGAATCCTCATGGCACACACCCGTGGTTGGTGTGACGATGGATGTCATCATGACGACAACCCACGCCACCGCGGAGCTACCGGAACCGCCCCCGGAGCGCACAGGCCCCACGGCTCCGGGCTCCGCTCCAGCGGTACGCCGCGCCTACCGCGACACCGACGCGTCGGTGATCGGTGGCGTGGCCGCGGGCCTGGCCGAACACCTCGGCCTCCCGGTGCTCGCCGTGCGCGCGTTCTTCGTGGTGACCGCCGTGTTCAGCGGCTTCGGCGTGCTGCTCTACGCCGCCCTGTGGATCTTCATCCCGGCCGCGCCTCTCCTGGAGCAGTCCACACCAGGCGGTGAGAGCGCGACGCGCGGTGGCCGCCGCCCCGCCGCGCGTTCGGGCGGTGTCGACAAGGGCCCGGCGATCGCGCTGCTCGCCCTCGGGTTCGGTGCCGTGGTGCTCTTCGACACCGTGCTCGGTGCCGGTGCACTGATCTGGCCGGCGATGCTCGGCGTCGCCGGTGTCGCGCTGCTGTGGCGCCAGGCCGATGCCGCCCAGCGAGAGCGCTGGATCGACGGCACCGGACGCCTCGACCTGGTGCGGATGGTGTTCGGGAAGGGCGGCTGGCGGGCGTACGTCCGGGTCGGCGTCGGTGTCGGCCTGATGCTCTTCGCGGTGATCCTCGCCGGCGGCCAGCTCGACTTCGGCAACGCCACCGCGCTGATCATCGCCGGGCTGATCGTTCTCGGCGCGGGCTTCCTCGTCGTCGGGCCGTGGATGCACCAGCTCGCCAGCGACCTGGGCAGCGAGCGTGAGGAGCGGATCCGGAGCCAGGAGCGTGCCGACATGGCCGCCCACCTGCACGACTCCGTCCTTCAGACCCTCGCGCTGATCCAGCGCAACTCCGGCGATCCCGCGATGGTGCAGAAGCTGGCCCGCGCCCAGGAGCGCGACCTGCGGGAGTGGCTCTTCTCGACCCCGGCCGAGGCCGACGAGACGTTCGCGGCCGCGCTGAAGGCGGCCGCAGCAGAGGTCGAGGACACCCACGGCGTGACCGTCGACGTGGTGGTCGTCGGCGACGGCCCCTTCGACGAGACGGTGCGCCCGATCGTCGCCGCCACTCGCGAGGCGGTCACCAACGCCGCCAAGCACGCCGGCACCGGACGGGTCGACGTCTACGCTGAGGCGACCGAGGAGGCCTTCGAGGTCTTCGTCCGGGACCGGGGAGCGGGCTTCGTCGTCGACGAGGTCTCCGCCGACCGGCACGGCGTACGCGACAGCATCATCGACCGGATGTCGCGCCACGGCGGCAGCGCTGTGGTGAGATCGTCTCCGGGAGAGGGCACCGAGGTGCGGCTGAAGCAGCCGCGGATGGAGAGCAACCATGAGTGAGGTCAAGGTCGTCATCGTCGACGACCATGCGATGTTCCGCACCGGCGTACGCGCCGAGCTGAGCCGTTCGCCGGTGATCCGGATCGTCGGGGAGGCCGAGGATGTCGACTCCGCGGTCAAGGCGATCGCCGAGGGCAAGCCCGACGTGGTGCTGCTCGACGTACATCTTCCCGGCGGTGGCGGTGTCGAGGTGATGCGCAAGGCGCCCGCCGTCGACGGCTCGCCGCGCTACCTCGCGCTGTCCGTCTCCGACGCGGCCGAGGACGTCATCGGCACCATCCGCGGCGGCGCCAGGGGCTACGTCACCAAGACCATCACCGGTGCCGAGCTGGTCGCCGCGATCCAGCGGGTCTCCGGCGGAGACGCGGTCTTCTCACCGCGTCTGGCCGGCTTCGTGCTCGACGCCTTCGCCGGCACCATCGCCATCGCCGACATCGACGAGGACCTCGACCGTCTGACCGAACGAGAGCGCGAGGTGATGCGCCTCATCGCCCGTGGCTACTCCTACAAGGAGGTCGCCGGCGAGCTGTTCATCTCGATCAAGACGGTCGAGACCCACATGTCGAACGTGCTGCGCAAGCTGCAGCTGTCGAGCCGTCACGAGCTCACTCGCTGGGCCAACGACCGCCGCCTGCTCTAGTCCTAGGCCGGCTCCGGTGGGCGAGCCTCCATCAGGTGGGCGAGCTCATCGGTCTCCGCGTCGGTGAGCGTCGTGAACCCGTCGCCGCGCAGGATCTGCAGCGTCCCGTCGGAGATGTCCAGGAACAGCCCCACGAGACGTACGTCCCGGCCTGCCAGGAGCTCCCCGAGGCGGTCGATCATCACCGCGACGTTGACCTGGGAGACCTGGTCGACCTCGCTCCGGCCGGCCGCGGCGGCTGCGGCGCCGACCGGATGCCCGGCCTGCCACTCGTGGATGGCCGGAGCGGCATGGCGCAGCCAGTCGCCGACCGGCCCGGCCGGCACGTCCCCGGCACGGGTGCTCTCCAGCGCGGAGGTGATCGCCCCGCAGCGGGAGTGGCCGCAGACGACGACGGTGTTGATGCCGAGGTCGTCCACGCCGAAGAGCATCGGCGCCGCGACCGAGCTGTCCGGGCTACCGGGCTCGGGCACCAGGTTGCCCATGGTGCGCACGGTCAGCAGGTCGCCCGGTCCGCTCGACGTGATCAGGTTCGGTACCACCCGGGAGTCGACGCAGGTCAGGAAGACCGCGTGCGGCTCCTGGCCGTCGGCCAGCCCCTCGTATACCGGGCGCAGCGGTGCCGCGTGGCGGCGGTGGTACTCCCGCACGCCGAGGGCGAGCGGGTGGTGACGATCGGTCCGGTCGGCGCGTACGTCCTGCCAGGCGCTCCACGGCAGCAGGCCGCGGGGGCTGATCGGCGGCGCCTTCAGCGCGCGCTCCTGACGGGGCGCCTCGTCGCCGTGCGGTCCGGAGTGCTCCACGAGCACGGTGCCACCGGCTTCCTCGTAGCGGGCGCGCCAGTGGTCGAGCTGGTCACGTCCGGCCGGGTCGAGGTAGTCCACCAGGAGGTCGAGCTCGACGACCTGGCCCTCCGGGATCTCGTCGAGCCTGCTCACCAGTGTCGGCGTCGCCAGGAACGAGAGGCTGCCGTGCACCTCGACCAGCCACTTCTCGCGGCCGTCGGCGGCCTGGCCGGCCATCCGTACGTCGATCCGCACGTGGACCAGGCGCCACAGCACCAGGACCAGCGCGGCCACGAGGCCGATCATGACACCTTCGATGAGGTTGAGCGCCAGCACTCCGGCGATGGTGAGGCCGTAGATCCACAGCTCGCCACGGGCGTGCGCCTGGGAGATGTCGGCAGGCCGGACCAGGCCGGTGCCCATCATGATCAGCAGCCCGGCCAGAGCGGCGAGCGGGATCTGCTCCACGAGTCCGACCAGGACGAGGGCGAAGAGGAGCACCCAGACGCCGTGCAGGATCGCGGACACACGGGTGCGGGCTCCGGCGGCGACGTTGGTCGAGCTGCGCACGATGACGCCGGTGACCGGGAGGCCGCCCAGTGCGCCGGATGCGGAGTTGGCCAGACCCTGACCGACGAGCTCGCGGTTGAGGTTGCTGCGCGGGCCGCCGTGCAGCTTGTCGACGGCGACCGCCGAGAGCAGGCTCTCGACGCTCGCGACCAGCGCGACGGTGAGCACCGCGCCGGCCACGGCGAGCGGGGTGCCTTCCGGCAGCGCGACCGAGCCGATCTCGTCGAGCAGGTCACCGCCGAGCTCGACCCGCTCGGCGCCCGGCAGCCACGCAGCCGCGAGGAGGGTGAGCGCGACGACGGCCACCAGTTGGCCGGGCACCGCGCGGATCCGCTGCGGGAGCCGTGGCCAGGCGAGCAGGATGGCGATCACCCCGAGCCCGGCCAGGACGGCGTGGATGTTGGGTTCCTGAGCGTTGCCGATGATGTGCTTGACGTTCTCGAACGCGCTGGACTGCGACCGGCCGCCGAGGGCGACGTTGAGCTGGCCGAGCACGATCGAGATTCCGATCGCAGCGAGCATCGCGCTGACGACGGTGGGCGAGATCGCCAGCGCGTAGCGCCCGAGCCGGGTGGCACCGAGCACGACTTGGAGCACCCCGGCCATCACGGTGATGGCGCAGGTCGCCTCCCAGCCGAACTCGGCGACCGTCTCGGCCACGACGACGGTCATGCCGGCAGCAGGGCCGCTGACCTGCAGCGGGGAGCCGCCGAAGAGGCCGGCGACGATGCCGCCCGCCGCGGCGGCGATCAGGCCCGCGGCGACAGGAGCACCGGAGGCGACGGCGATGCCGAGCGAGAGCGGCACGGCGACGAGGAAGACGACCAGCGAGGCCGGTACGTCGAAGCGGATGGACTGGCGGAGCTGGTCGAGCGGTCTGGACCCGCCGGTGGGCAGGGTCGGGCGAGGTGATGACACGTCAGAATCCTCCTTGCGGAGCCGAGAGCGATGGTGGCGGTCACGGTGAGAGTAGGCAGACGCCGCCGAATTCCCCAAGGCGAATGTGACCAAAATCGTGTGATCGTTCGAAAACGCGCCGAAGCGGTACCGCGTGGTGGGCTCCGAAGCGGTGGCTCTAGTCTTTGCCCATGGAGATCGTGCGGCACATCCTGCTCGTCATTCACCTGCTCGGCTTCGCAGCGCTCTTCGGCGGCCTGCTGGTGCAGATCAAGGCCCCTGACAAGGTCGCCAACGGCCTCATGCGCGACGGCTCCGGCACCGCGTTCCTCGCCGGGCTGCTGCTCGTCGGCGTCCTCGAGATGGGCGACGGTCCGGTCGACCACGCCAAGGTCGGCGTGAAGCTCGTGATCGGCCTGGTCATCCTCGGCCTGGTGATGTCGCAGCTGCGCAAGCCCAAGATCTCCGACGGGCTCTACTGGACGATCTTCGGGCTGACGATCATCAACGTCTGCGTCGCGGTCTTCTGGTCCTCCGCGCACGTCGCTGCCTGACGATTCTCACCGGGCCCGCCGACCCGCGACTTGTCGGTGCCAGCCCCTAGGCTGGAGTCAGCATGAGTACGCCTGATCAGACCCCCGTTGCCACCATTCCGGGCCTCGAGGCCTTCGCCTCGGCGCAGCCGGCCGACGAGCCGCGTACGAAACGGCGTGGCCCGAGCACGGAAGAGCTCCTCGACGGGCTCAACGAGCCCCAGAAGGCCGCCGTGCAGCACGAGGGAGCGCCCCTCCTGGTCGTGGCGGGAGCGGGGTCGGGCAAGACCCGGGTGCTGACCCGGCGGATCGCGTGGCTGATCTCGCAGCGCGGCGCACATCCCGGCAGCATCCTGGCGATCACCTTCACCAACAAGGCCGCGGCCGAGATGAAGGAACGCGTCGAGGCCCTGGTCGGCAAGCGCGCCCGGATCATGTGGGTCTCCACGTTCCACAGCGCCTGCGTACGGATCCTCCGCAAGGAGATCGACAAGGTCGGACTGAAGTCCAACTTCTCCATCTACGACGCCCAGGACCAGAAGCGGCTGATGCAGCTGGTGCTCAGCGACCTCGACCTCGACCCGCGTCACTACCAGCCCGGCCAGGTGCTCAACTGGGTCAGCGACCAGAAGAACGAGCTGCGCGACGTCGAGGCGGCCGAGAAGGACGCGCGCAACCACCTCGAGCAGACCTATGTGGCGGCCTACAAGGAGTATCAGAAGCGTCTGCGGCAGGCGAACGCGCTCGACTTCGACGACCTGATCATGTCGACGGTCGAGCTCTTCCGGACATACCCGGAGGTGCGCGAGGTCTACCGGCGCCGCTTCCGGCATGTGCTGGTCGACGAGTACCAGGACACCAACCACGCTCAGTACGCCTTGGTCCACGAGCTCTGCGCCGACCGGATGGACGACACCGCGCTGACCGACACCTACGCCGAAGAGACTCCGCGTGCCGAGCCGGCGGAGCTGATGGTGGTCGGCGACGCCGACCAGTCGATCTACGCCTTCCGCGGCGCCAACATCCGCAACATCCTCGACTTCGAGCAGGACTTCCCCAACGCGACCACCATCCTGCTGGAGCAGAACTACCGCTCCACGCAGACGATCCTCACCGCAGCCAACGCGGTCATCAAGCACAACAAGGGGCGCAAGGAGAAGGCGCTGTGGAGCGACGCCGGCAACGGTGATCGCATCGTCGGTTACGTCGCCGACGACGAGCGCGACGAGGCCCGGTTCGTCTCCGACGAGATCGACAAGCTGGTCGACGGTGGGCTCAAGGCCGCCGACGTCGCCGTCTTCTACCGCACCAACGCCCAGTCGCGTGTCTTCGAGGAGGTGTTCATCCGCACCGGCCAGCCCTACAAGGTCGTCGGCGGTGTGCGCTTCTACGAGCGCAAGGAAGTACGCGACGCCCTCGCCTACCTGCGCACCCTGGCCAACCCCGACGACCAGGTCTCGCTCCGAAGGATCCTCAACACCCCCAAGCGGGGCATCGGCGACCGTGCCGTGGCCTGCGTCAACGCGCTCGCCGAGCGCGACGGCCTGACCTTCTGGGACGCGCTGCAGAAGGCCGAGGACGCCCCCGGTCTGGCCACCCGCAGCCTGACCAACATCAAGGCCTTCGTCGCGATGGTCGAAGAGCTGCTGCAGATGGTCGCCGCCGGCGAGCGTGCCGACGTCATCCTGGAGACGGTGCTCGACCGATCGGGCTACCTCGCCTCGCTCGAGGAGTCCGACGACCCGCAGGACGAGACCCGCGTGGAGAACCTCGCCGAGCTCGTCGCCGTGGCCCGTGAGTTCTCCGACGACCCGGTCGCGGCTCCCAGTGCCGATCCGGCCGACGTCGATGCCGGAACCGTCGAGCCCGGGCTCCGCGACTTCCTGGAGCGGGTCGCCCTGGTCGCCGACACGGACCAGATCCCCGACGACGAGGACGGCCTGGTCACCCTGATGACGCTCCACACCGCCAAGGGCCTGGAGTTCCCCGCGGTCTTCCTCACCGGCATGGAGGACGGCGTCTTCCCGCACTCCCGGGCCCTCGGTGACGGCACCGAGCTCGAGGAGGAGCGCCGCCTGGCCTACGTCGGCATCACCCGCGCCGAGAAGCGGCTCTTCATCTCGCGTGCCGTCGTCCGGTCCGCCTGGGGCGCGCCCTCGCACAACCCCGGCAGCCGCTTCCTCGACGAGCTCCCGGTCGACCTGGTCGACTGGCGGCGTACGGAGAAGGAGATGTCCTCGTGGGGCCGGCCGAACTTCGCCAACGACAGCTGGGGCGGTGGCCAGCGTCTCGGCCAGCCCACGGCCGCCGGCCGCCGCAACTTCTCCTCGGCCGCGCTGCGTGCCGATGTCGCGGCCAAGTCGAAGCCGGCCCGTGAGGTGCCTTCGCTCGACCCGGGTGACCGGGTCACCCACGACTCCTTCGGCCTCGGCACCGTCGTCACCATCGAGGGCTCGGGCGACAAGCAGGTCGCGAGCATCGACTTCGGCGACACCGGGGTCAAGCGGCTGCTGCTGCGCTACGCGCCGGTCGAGAAGCTCTAGTCACGCCGAGTCGGCTCGTTAGAACGGGCCGACTCGGGGCTGACTGTAGATGATTACGCGCCGAGTCGGCGCAACCGCACGCCTCGCTCGCTTCGCTTCGCTCCAAGGCGTGCAGTTGCGCCGACTCGGCTACACACTGGGACGCGCTGCGCGCGTCAGCTCGGGTCTACGCCGTGCTCGTTGAGGGCGGCGTCGGGGTCGACGGCGTCACCACCACCGGGGCGGACCTCCACGTGGAGGTGGTTGCCGGTGGAGTTACCGGTCGAGCCGACGTAGCCGATGACCTCGCCGGGGGAGACCGTCTGGCCGACGGAGACGCCGTAGTCGCTCTGGTGGCAGTACCAGATCTCGGTGCCGTCCTCGAGGGTGATGATCGTCCGGTTTCCGTACGCCCCGCCCCAGGCGGTCTCGGTGACCGTGCCGCGGGCGATCGCGCGGATCGGCGTGCCGTAGGGGGCTGCGAAGTCGAGACCCGTGTGGGTGCTGGACCAGTTGGAGCCCGAGGAGCCGAAGGTGCCGGTGATGCGGTAGACGCCCGCCGGGATCGGCAGCTCCCACATGTTGGACTTGAGGAACTTGTCCTGCTTGTCGGCCTGGACGTCGACGCCCTGGAGCGCCTTCTCGCGGTCGCTCGCCGCGGTGTCGGCCTCGGAGCGCTCGTCGTTGCGGGTGACGGTCGCGGAGCGGTCACCGACGACGACCATGTCGCTGTCGCCACCGAGCGCGGTGGCGCCGACGAGGCGTACGTCATCGGCGGCGACCATCGTCGGACCACCGGTCAGCGCGATGCCACCGATGGCGGCGGCGAGAGCCGCGGCGCCGGCGGTCAGCGGGACCGTCGGACGGCCACCGGCCGCAGCAGCGGCGGCGCGCCGGGTGCGGGGACGGGTGGGGCCGCCGATGCCGACCATCGTGCCGGTGGTCTCGACCGCCGGGAGGTCGTGCAGCTCGGGCCGGTAGGTCGCGATCTCGCTGATGCTCGGCAGGTCGACGCTGCCCGTGTCGGCGCGGAAGTAGGTCTCGGCCTGCTGCGGGTCGCTGTGGTAGCCGTCGGCGTAGTCGTCCTGGTAGTACGCCTCGTGCGGCTGCGGCGCCTCGTAGTAGGGCGCGTCGACGGTGTAGGTCTCGGCCGGCAGGTCGATCGCCATCGAATCGAAGTCGATCTGCTGCGGCAGCGACACCGGCGGGGCCGGGAACGAGGTCGTGTCGATCTTGAACGACGTCGGCGGCGCGTCGAACGCCTCCTGGAACTGGAACCCGCGGGGCTCCTGGATCTCCGGCTCGTAGGCCGGAGCAGCCGGGGCCACCGGCGGAGCCGGGATCTGGCGGGCCTCGCGCACGGCGCGGATCTTGCCGGTCAGCGGCGCGAACGTGTTGGCCATCCGCAGCGGCTTCGGGGTGTGCGTCGGCTCGGGCGCCTGGAAGGTCGGCTCAGGAGCGACGGGAGCGACCGGGGCGACGGGCGCCACCGGCTCGGGAAGCACCGGCGCGGGAACAACCGGAGCTGCGGGAACCGCCGGAACGCCGCGCGGCGGCGTCTTGGTCGAGACCGATCTGCTCGACGTCGCCTTGGTCGGCGCGGGCTTGGTCGGCTGGGTGAGGAACATGGTGAGCTCGGAGGTCGTCATGCCTCCGACGCCGAGGTCTTCGAGCACCTCGGGGGTCACCTTGTCCGGGTCGATGCCCATCGAGGAGAGCAGGTCGGCCAGGACCGGGTCGATCTGGGCCGCCCGGCGCTGCACGGGCACGATCGGGGTCGCCGCAGGAGGCGGCGGCGTCGGGAACGAGGCCGGGAAGGAAGGGCCGTCGCCCTCGACGAGAGCACGCAGCTCACCCGTCGAGATGCGGCCGTCGCGGGTCTCGTCAGCGCGCGGGGATCCGACGACCGGCAGCTTGCCGGTCTGGTCGAGGACCACGCGGTTGGGCCGGGCCTTGGCAACCGGCTCTTCAGGAATCTCAGGGGCGGGGGATGGCTTCGCGGTCCCAACGGCGGGGGACGGCGCGGCGCGCCGCTTCCCGACGTAGGAGGTCGATCCGGTCGCTCGCGGGGCAGGCCTGGAGGCAGGGCTGTCGGTCGCCGGCGCTGCGCGCCGCTTCCCGACGTAGCTGCTGCTGCTCGTGGTTGCTCCGGGGGAAGGGGTGACCGAACGCGGACTGTCACTTGTGACGTCGGCTCGGTGGTTGCCCATCAGTTCATATCTCCGCTGTTCGGGGTCAGACGGCGAGCCATGACTGTAACGGACCGGAGGGCGCGGTCAAGAAATGTGGCACGCCCGTTTCGCTGATTTCACCTTCGGCGACGGCCGAATCAGTCGCTGATCTGCGTATTTCCGCCAGATTCGGAACTCGATTGCGGCATATTCATGTCACCCGAAACGCGTGTCTTCGGTCCATTTGAGCCTCGATACGGTGTCAAAACCGTCCGGTCCCCGGACCTCGAGCCGCGTCGTACGGGGTCAAACGGCGGTCACTACGTGCGGCTACGGTCTGTTACCCAAGGTTGCCGATTTGTTGGTATATGTCCGGTGTGTCCGGTCCCACGCCTCGCTAGTGGCATACGTCACGTCGTGTGCCCTGGGCTCGTAAGACCGGCTCGGCGGGGTCTATGGTGCTGGACGGACACATCTGAAGACGAGGGCGTCGACCGCTGATCCATGCGGTACGCCGCCCCGTACCGCAACACACAGACCAGGTGGATCAGTGGATCTCATGGAGTACCAGGCGAAGAAGCTCTTCGCCAAGCACGGCGTCGCCGTGACCGAAGGTGTCGTCGTCGAGACGGCTGAGGAAGCCAGGAAGGCCGCCGAGGAGATCGGCTTCTGCGTCGTCAAGGCGCAGGTCAAGGCCGGTGGCCGAGGCAAGGCCGGCGGCGTGAAGCTGGCCAAGACCGCGGACGAGGCGTTCGAGCACGCCTCGAACATCCTCGGCATGGAGATCAAGGGCCTGAGGGTCAACCGGGTGCTGATCACGCCGGCGACCCCGCCGGTGGAGGAGTACTACTTCTCCTTCCTGCTGGACCGGTCGAACCGGCAGTACCTCTGCATCGCGTCCGTCGAGGGTGGTGTGGAGATCGAGGAGGTCGCCAAGACCAACCCCGACGCCGTGAAGCAGATCGGCATCGACCCCGGCAAGGGTGTCGACGAGGCCAAGGCGCGCGAGATTGCGACCGAGTGCGGCTTCCCGGAGCCCGTCTTCGAGCAGGCCGTCGCGATGATCCAGAGCCTCTACACGGTGTTCACCGAGGAGGACGCGACGCTCGTCGAGGTCAACCCGCTGGCTCGCCTGGAGGGCGACAAGCTGGAGGCTCTCGACGGCAAGGTGTCGCTGGACGACAACGCCTCCGAGATCCGCCACGAGGACCACGAGCAGTTCGTCATCCGTGACGAGGAGGACCCGCTCGAGGCGAAGGCCAAGGACAAGGGCCTCAACTACGTCAAGCTCGACGGCCAGGTCGGCATCATCGGCAACGGCGCGGGTCTGGTCATGTCGACCCTCGACGTCGTCGCGTACGCCGGTGAGGCGCACGGTGGCGTCAAGCCCGCCAACTTCCTCGACATCGGTGGCGGCGCCAACGCGCAGGTCATGGCCGACGGTCTCGACGTCATCCTGAACGACGAGCAGGTCAAGTCCGTGTTCGTGAACGTCTTCGGTGGCATCACCGCGTGTGACGAGGTCGCCAAGGGCATCGTCGGCGCGCTGGACATCCTCGGCAACGAGGCCACCAAGCCGCTCGTCGTGCGTCTGGACGGCAACAACGTGGACCTGGGTCGCCAGATCCTCAGTGAGGCCAACCACCCGCTGGTCACCATCGTCGACACCATGGACGGCGGCGCCGACAAGGCCGCCGAGCTGGCCAACGCCTGAGGTCAGGAGAGAGAAACATGAGCATCTACCTCAACAAGGACAGCAAGGTCATCGTCCAGGGCATCACCGGCGGCATGGGTGCGAAGCACACCGCCCTGATGCTCGACTCGGGCGCCCAGATCGTCGGTGGCGTCAACGCCCGCAAGGCCGGCACCACGGTCACCCACAAGGACGCCCAGGGCGCCGACGTGGAGCTCCCGGTGTTCGGCACGGTCGCGGAGGCGATGAAGGAGACCGGCGCCAACGTGTCGGTGCTCTTCGTGCCGCCGGCCTTCACCAAGGACGCCGCGATCGAGGCCATCGACGCCGAGATGCCGCTGATCGTGGTCATCACCGAGGGCGTCCCGGTTCAGGACACCGCCGAGGTGTGGTCCTACCTGCAGGGCAAGGCCACCCGGATGATCGGCCCGAACTGCCCCGGCATCATCACGCCGGGCGAGTCGCTGGCCGGCATCACCCCGCACACCATCACCGGCAAGGGCCCGGTCGGTCTCGTCTCCAAGTCGGGCACGCTGACCTACCAGATGATGTACGAGCTGAAGGACTTCGGCTTCTCCACCGCCATCGGCATCGGCGGTGACCCGATCATCGGCACCACCCACATCGACGCCCTCGAGGCGTTCGAGAAGGACGACGAGACCAAGCTCATCGTCATGATCGGTGAGATCGGTGGCGACGCCGAGGAGCGGGCCGCGGCCTACATCAAGGAGAACATCTCCAAGCCTGTCGTCGGCTACGTCGCCGGCTTCACCGCGCCGGAGGGTAAGACCATGGGTCACGCCGGTGCGATCGTGTCCGGCTCCGCCGGCACCGCGCAGGCGAAGAAGGAGGCCCTCGAGGCCGCCGGCGTCAAGGTCGGCAAGACCCCGTCGGAGACCGCTGCTCTCGCTCGCGAGATCCTGCAGTCCCTCTGACGTACGTCAGTTCCTGACCGCCCCGCGACCGTCATGGTCGCGGGGCGGTTGTGTTTTCGGGGATTGGTTCGAATGGGCGCTGTTGAGCGTGCGAGCGGATTACTGTGACGGCTATGGCCAAGAGAATGAGGCGTTTGATCTCGGGTGCGGTTGTCATGGCTGTTTCGGCCTCGGTCGGGTCGTCGATCGCCGGGTTGGCCCCGGCCGTGGCGGCATCGACCCGGAGCGCGCACCAGAGCGTGGATCAGGCAAAGACGGAGCGGAAGACCCACACCGTCCAGCTGGGGGAGACCCTCTCCGGCATCGCCGGGAAGTACGGCGTCAAGGTCAGCGACCTCGTGACCTGGAACCAGATCGCCGACCCCGCCAAGATCCGAGCGGGGGCCAAGCTCGTGGTGAGCCCGCCCGCGAAGCCGGCCGGGAAGACCTACACCGTGGCGCCCGGTGACACCTTCTCCGGCATCGCCGCGAAGTTCGGCGTCGATGTCGGCGAGCTGATGGCCTACAACGGCTACGAAGATCCCACCAAGCTGCTGGCGGGGAGCGAGATCAAGATCCCGACGGCGAAGCCGAAGCCGAAGAAGTACAAGGTCGTCGCAGGTGACACGTTCTTCAGCATCGGCAAGAAGTTCGGCGTCACCGCGGACGAGCTGATGGCGCACAACGGCTACCAGGACGCCACCAAGCTGCTCGCCGGCACGACGATCGAGATCCCGGTCAAGGCCGACAAGCCCAAGCCCGAGCCGAAACCCCAGCCCGGCACCGGGGAGACGGTCTACACGACCGTCGCCGGGGACACCTACGCGAGCGTCGCCAAGCGGTTCGGCATCACGGAGGAAGAGCTGCGGATCTACAACGGCAGCAGGTCTCCCGACAAGCTTCCTGCCGGCTACAAGCTCTACATCCCGCCGAGCTAGACCGCGCGCAGGGCGCCCGAGCGGCGGCGCCGCATCGCGTCGAGGGCCTCGGCGGTGGCGTCGTCGGCCGGCATCAGCACCTGGATCTGCTGGTTGTCGGCGGCCGGGAGCTCGAGCTCCTCGACGTCGAACCGCAGCTCGCCGGCGTCGGGATGCAGCCAGCGCCAGACGCCGCCGTGGGGCGGGTCGTGGCGGGTCAGCCGGTCGGTGAACTCCGGCCCCGCCTGCTCCGACATCGCCTCGATCATCATCCGCGCGGCGACCGGATTGGGGCCGCGGTAGAGGTTGGCGACCAGGTCGTCGGCCACCCGAGCCCAGTCGGGGAAGGCCTCGCGGGCGCGCGGGTGGAGGAAGGCGTACGCGGTCAGATTGGGCTCCGCGTGGTCGAGCATCCCGAGGGGCCGGGCGAGCAGGTCGAACGTGGAGGTGTGGGCGAGCAGGTCGCCGAGCCGGTTGGTGAGCACGGCGACACCCGGCTCGAACTGCTCCACCAGGGCGCGTGCGCCGGGGCGTACGTCACGACCGGAGGAGAACGGTCCGAGGCACTGGCCGCTGGAGGCCATCGCGAGGGTGCGCAGGTGCTCGTGGGCGGCGGCGTCGAAGCGGAGCGCGTCACCGATCGCCCGCAGGACCTGCGGTGAGGGGTGACGGTCGCGGCCCTGCTCGATCCGGACCAGGTACTCGACGCTGATCCCGGCCAGCGTGGCCAGCTCGGAGCGCCGCAGACCGGGGGCCCGGCGACGTACGCCTTCCGGGAGGCCGACGCTCTCCGGGGTGGTCTGGTCGCGGCGGTCCCGGATGAACGAGCCGAGGGCTCCCGCGTTGGCTGGCATGCCGTCAAGCCTACGGGCCGGACGGGCGGTCATGGTGGCCCTGCTGGGGCCAGCCTTGGCTCGGTCTCCCGCCGCTCGCCGATCCGCGTGAGCCTGGACGGCATGACCCAACCACTACGTATCGCAGTCATCACCGCCAGCGTCCGGGAAGGCCGCGGCGGCCCGATCTTCGGCTCCTGGATGGCCGAGCAGGCCGAGGCGTACGGCGGTCTCGACGTCGAGCTGATCGACCTGGCCGACCATGAGATCCCGTTGTCCCTGCCCGCCGAG
The DNA here is from genome assembly GCF_040302125.1 of Nocardioides sp. NPDC127514. NCBI lineage: Bacteria > Bacillati > Actinomycetota > Actinomycetes > Propionibacteriales > Nocardioidaceae > Nocardioides > Nocardioides sp. NPDC127514. Next base: position 50,768 of record NZ_JBEORF010000020.1, read on the forward strand.
TCGCCGAAGGCGGCCGGCGACGACTACCCGCGACCGGAGGGCCAGGCGGACCTGACCGACGCACTCGCCGCGGCCGAGGGCTTCGTCATCGTCACTCCGGAGTACAACCACAGCTATCCGGCCTCGCTGAAGTCGGCCCTGGACTGGCACTTCACCCAGTGGCAGGCCAAGCCGGTCGCGCTGGTCTCCTACGGTGGCGACAGCGGCGGTCGCCACGCCGCCCTCCACCTGGAGAACGTGCTCACCGAGCTGCACGCCCACCCGCTCCAGGCGCGCCTCGCCTTCCCGCGCTACTGGGAGCGCCTCGACGAGAACGGTCGCCCCAACGACCCGGACTCGGCCGTCTACGCCAAGGGCATGCTCGCCCAGCTCACCTGGTGGGCCGAGGCCCTGCGGGCCGCGCGTGGCGACGCGCCCTATCCCGGGTGAGACAGAGGCGCCCCGGCAGCCAGCCGGCTGCCGGGGCGCTCGATCGCGTACGTCCGGGAGACGTCAGGCGGCGACCGTCTCCTTGACGGGCTCGTCGTCGGCCAGGAGCCCGGCCGCGGAGGCGGAGCGGTAGCGGTCGACGTCGAGGATGCCCTCGCGCTTGGCCACGATGGTCGGCACGAGCGCCTGCCCGGCGACGTTGACGGCGGTACGTCCCATGTCGAGGATCGGGTCGATCGCGAGCAGCAGGCCGACGCCGGCCAGCGGCAGGCCGAGGGTCGAGAGCGTGAGCGTCAGCATCACGACGGCGCCGGTGAGGCCCGCGGTGGCGGCCGAGCCGACGACCGAGACGAAGGCGATCAGCAGGTAGTCGGTGATGCCCAGGTCGATCCCGAAGATCTGGGCGACGAAGATCGCCGAGATGGCCGGGTAGATCGACGCGCAGCCGTCCATCTTGGTGGTCGAGCCCAGCGGGACGGCGAACGAGGCGTACTCCTGCGGGACGCCGAGGTTCTTGACCGTCACCTGCTCGGTCACGGGCATGGTGCCCACCGAGGAGCGCGAGACGAAGGCGAGCTGGATCGCCGGCCAGGCACCGCGGAAGTACGCCAGCGGGTTGAGGCCGTTGACCCGCAGCAGCACCGGGTAGACGACGAACAGGACCAGTGCCAGGCCGACGTAGACGGCCACCGCGAACCAGGCCAGGGAGCTCAGCGAGTCCCAGCCGTAGGACGCGACCGCGTTGCCGATCAGGCCGAGGGTGCCGATCGGTGCCAGCCGGATGATCCACCACAGCACCTTCTGCACGATGGCGAGGAAGGAGCGGTTGAGGGCGAGGAACGGCTCGGCCTTCTCGCCGGTCTTGAGTGCCGCGATGCCGATCGCGAGGGCGACCACCAGGACCTGGAGGACGTTGAAGCTCAGCGCGGTCTCCGCGAGCGGGCTCCCGCCGACCTGCTCGACGCTGGTCGATGCCTGGAGGCCGAGGAAGTTGCCGGGAATCAGGCCCTGGAGGAAGTCGAGCCACGAGGCGGATGCGCCGGCCTCGGCCGCGTCGGAGGTGCTGACCGCGGTGTTGCTGCCGGGCCGGAAGAGCAGCCCCAGACCGATGCCGATGGCGACCGAGATCGCCGCGGTGATGGCGAACCACAGCAGCGTCTGGCCCGCGAGCCGAGCCGCGTTGCTGACCGTACGCAGGTTGGCGATCGAGGCGATGATGGCGGTGAAGATCAGCGGTACGACGACGGCCTTGAGCAGTGAGACGAACGAGTCGCCGATCGTGGCCAGCGTCGTCGTCAGCCAGTTGGCCTCGTCGCCCGCCCCGGGGCCGATCGCTCGCGCGACCGCGCCGAGGGCGACGCCGAGGACGAGGCCCAGGATGATCTGGACCGAGAAGGACGGGAGGCGCAACCGCCGCCTGGCGGGTGCAGTGGGGGCGGTGGACACGAGAGGGCTACTCCAAGGTTGATGCGGGTCGGGGCTCTGATGGGCCCAAACGCCATGACCGGTACGTGTCTTCCTCGGGTGAGCGCGTTGTGACAGGAGTCTCCACGCGCTAAGTCATGAAAGACAATCAACCATATCGTGTTTGAGTGGTGTCCGTCAGCGGAGGTCGCTGATCCCGGCCGTGACCGCCGCCTTCTCGATCGCGAGGATCCGGCCGGGCCACGAGTCGGGCTGGTCGGGCTGGTAGCACGGGTCGTCCTCGTCGCCGGTGCTCGGCGGGCAGGGGCCGGCGAGCTCGGCGTAGCCGACCAGGACGAGCCGGGTCTCGTACTCCGCGACCAGCTCGGTCTCGAACCAGATGCTGTCGCCGCCGTCCAGACCCGGGTAGGTCGCCTGTGAGCGTGCCGCGCGCTTCGGCCCGGCATCGAGGTCGGCGCTGACGTCCATGGGCAGCGCGGTGACGTCCGGGTCGACCCCGAGCTTGTTGGCCGGGCAGACCTCCATCCACTCCATGACCTCGTTGTACGCAGCGCCGGCGGCGTTCGCGTCGGCGAACTCCAGCACCGCGACGTGCACCTGCCCGACCATGGCGCTGTCGGTGTCCCAGCGGTAGTCGGAGGCAACCTTCGCCGAGGCGCCGAGCGAGGAGAGCCACTCCTTCTGGCAGGCGAGGGTCGGTACGTCGGGGGTGGGCGTGTACTGGTTCCAGCCGAGCGGGCTCTCGAAGCGGTCGAGAGCGGGGAGGGTGCTGCCGTCGACCAGGTTGGCGGCGCTGAGGCCGTCCGCAGCCGGCGATTCGGTCTCCGTCGGCTTCTCGGACGGCCCGCTCGGGGGCGTGGCGCCGACCATCCGGTAGGCGGCGTTGACGGCGGAGGTCTGCAGGGTGGTCGGTGAGACGTAATCCTGCACGCCCCGCTTCCGGGTCATCACCAGCACCCGGTCCTCGGCGGAGACGACGGCCGTCGCGGTCTCCCAGACCGCGTTCATCTCGGGGTCGTCGGGCTGGTACGTCACCACGTCGATGCTGCCGCTCGAGACGACGCCGCCCTCGACCGGCAGCGTGCCGGCCAGCTCCGCCCCGTCCACACCGGAGCAGGAGATCGCGGCGTCGGAGAGGTCGACGCTCACCTTGTCGGCCTCGGCGGCCGAGTCGAACTCGGCGACGACGGCCTTCAGCGTGCCGGCGGCGTCAGCCATCTCCTCCCCGGGCTTCGCGACGAAGTCGCGGCGGAACGTCGCCTGGGCACCCGCGTCGCCCAGCGACTCGGTCAGGCAGTCGTTGTAGGCGTCGGTGCCCTCGCCGTCGTAGGTCTGCTCCTGGACCCAGGCCGGATAGGGGTCGTCGGCGACGAGGTCGTCCGCGATCGGCAGGTTGGCTCGGCTGAGATCGGACGCCGACGCAGAGGCGGACGCGCTGGGTGCGGCCGCGCTGTCGCTCGGTGCCGGGGCGGGGTCGATGCCCTTGTCGCCGAGTCCGGTGGAGAGGAAGATGATCGGCCCGGCGACGACGGCGGCCACGGCTGCCGCGCTCGCGGTCACGACGGCACGACGGCGGCGCCGGATCTGATCGCCCCGCCTCCGTGCCTCGGCTGCCGAGCTCATCGGGGCCCCGGGGGCATCGGCGCGGAACTGATCCAGACGCGAGATCGGATCACTCATCTCAGGCCTCCTTCCAGACGGCGCCGGGATTGTCCTCGGCGAGCAGCTCCGCGAGCGCGGCTCGTCCTCGAGCCAGGCGGGCTTTGATGGTCCCGGTGGGCGCACCGACCTCGGCGGCCACCTGATGGACCGGCAGATCGGCGATGTGGTGCAGGACGATGGCCTGGCGCTGCGCCTCGGGGAGCTTCTTGAGGGCCGCGACGAGAGCCACGTGGGACTCGTCGACCGCCGGCATCTCCGTGCGGGCTCCGACGGCCCTGTCGGCGGCCCTCCCGGCGTACTTCTTCCGGCGCCAGCGGCCGACCGCGAGACGGTAGGCGGTGGTGCGGACCCAGGCTTCGGGGTAGTCGACCGAGGACATCTTCCGACGATGCGCCCAGGCACGGGCGAACGCCTCCTGGACGCACTCCGCAGCCTCGTCGAAGTCGCCGATCATGGCATACAGCTGAGCACACAAGCGGCGGTACGACGCGTTGTACAGCGCGTCGAACTCGTCCTCGTCCATCGTTCGCCTCCCCGGCTGGCTTTCCCTGACTGTTGCCCGTGCGCCAGTGTCTGCGGTGGCCTGTGCGAGCGTAAAGGTCAATTGCACTGCGTCCTCATCAGGGCAGGTCCTGGAAGGCGCGGGCCACCGTGGCCTCGACCGTCTGGGCGACCCGGTTGTCCCATTCGGTGTAGTCGGAGGCCTCCTCCGGCGGGCAGGCTCGGGTCGGCGGGCAGGGGCCACCGGCCTCGGCGTGGGTGACCAGCACCAGCCGGGTCCCGAGCTGGGCGACGGTCTGGTGGTCGTACCAGGTCGAATCGCAGCCCTCGCCACCGCAGTCGGCGGCGTACTCGGCGAGCGTCTGCGCGGCTCGGTCGATCTCGGGGGTGGTGCCGATCTCGATGGCCTCGACCGGCCTGGCGGTGAAGAGCTTCGCGTCGGACATCGACGCCGGACAGGCGTCGAGCCAGCCGTGGACCGTCTCGAAGGCGGCGTCGGCGCCCTCCTTCTCGGCGAACTCCAGCACCGTCACGTTGACCTTGCCGATCTGGCTGCCGCCGTTCTCGAGGCGGAACTCCCGGCTGACCGACTCGGCGGCCTTCAGCGACGAGAGCCAGGCGCCCTGGCAGTACAGCGTCGGGGTCGGCTGCGGCGCGACCTGCTGCCAGACCGCAGACGACTCACCCTCCATCGGCAGCCCGGGCAGTGACCCGGCCACGACGAGATGCGCGTCGCTGAGGACCGCCGCCGGTGCGGACGCGGATGAGGATGAGGACGAGCTCGAGGTCGCTGAGCTCGACGTCGACGCGGGTGGCGGCGACGAACCGACCAGTCGGTAGGCGGCGTTGACCGCGGAGGTCTGCAGGGCGGTCGGCGAGACGTAGTCCTGTACGCCGCGCCGCCGCGTGATCACCACCAGCCGGTCCTTGACGGTGACGACAGCGGTCGCGACCTCCCGGCGGGCGTTCGTGTCGGTCCCCTCGGGCAGGTACGTCACCACGACGATGTCACCACGGGTGACGACGCCGCCCTCGACCGGGAGCGAGCCGGCCACCTCCGCGCCGTCGACGGCAGTGCAGGAGCTCGCGGCGTCGGAGAGCTCCGCGCGCGCCTTCTCGGCCTCGTCGGCCGAGCCGAACTCGGCGACGACCGCCTTCAGCGTCCCGGCCGAGTCTGCGTACTCCTGTCCGGCCTCGGGGATGAAGTCGCGGCGGAAGGTCGCCAACGCGCCAGCGTCGGCCAATGCCGGCAGGCACTCGTTGTGGTCGCCCCGGCCCTCGCCGTCGAAGGTCTGCTCCAGGACCCACTGCGGATAGGGATCTTCGGCGACGAGGTCGTCCTCCGTCGGCAGGTTGGCGCGGGTGAGGTCCGACGCGGCGGCCGAGCCTGACGGGCTCGGCGCCACCGTGCTCGGGGTCTGACTCGGCGTCGGCGCCGGTGCGGGCTGCGGTTCGATGGCGCGTTCGCCGAACCCGGCGGAGAGGAAGATGATCGGTCCGGCGACGACCGCGGCCACGGCGACCGCGCCGGCGGCGACGAGGGTGCGCCGGCGGCGGCGGATCTGGTCACCCCGTTGGCGTACCTCGGCTGCGGACTTCATCGGTGCTCCAGGGGTGTCGGCGCGGAACTGGTCCAGACGCGAGATCGGGTCACTCATCTCAGGCCTCCTTCCAGACGGCGCCGGGTTGTTCGTCGGCGAGCAGCTCGGCCAGGGTGGCTCGTCCTCGGGCCAGGCGGGCTTTGATGGTGCCGGTGGGGGCGCCGACCTCTGCGGCCACCTGATGGACCGGCAGATCGGCGATGTGGTGCAGGACGATGGCCTGGCGCTGTGCCTCGGGGAGCTTCTTGAGCGCGGCGACGAGGGCGACATGGGTCTCGTCGACCGCCGGCATCTCCGTGCGGACCCCGACGGCTCGGTCGGTGACGCGGCCGGCGTACTTCTTCCGGCGCCAGCGGCCCACCGCGAGGCGGTAGGCGGTGGTGCGGACCCAGGCTTCGGGGTAGTCGACCGAGGACAGCTTCCGTCGGTGGGCCCAGGCGCGGGCGAAGGCCTCCTGGACGCATTCGGCGGCCTCGTCGGAGTCGCCGATCATGGCGTACACCTGAGCGCACACGCGGCGGTAGGACACGTTGTAGAACGCGTCGAACTCGTCCTCGTCCATCGCTCGCCTCCCAGACTGGCCGTCCCCGATCTGGCGCTACGACGCCAGTCTCATTGGGTCAGATGCCTGGGAGGCGGGTCCGGTTGCATCCGGAGCGAACTGGGCTCAGATTTCTGGGCTCAGAGATAGTCGAGCCGGTAGGCGGCGCGCTTGGCGAGGCTGACGAACTCGGAGTTGCTGATGTCGGCGTCGCCGTCGGGGTTGAAGCTCATCTGGGCGACGTTGGCGCCGCGTCGGATCGCGGCCATCCGGTAGTAGATCGAGGTGTTCTCGAGCTCGACCCGGATGTACCACACCGTGATCGCGCCGTCCTTGATGGATTCGGTCGCGAGCTGAGTGACGTGGCTGCCGAGCTGCTTGTCGCTGCACTTGTCCAGCCGGCCCTTGATCGCGACGTTGAAGGCCTGCGCCTCCTTGGCGGAGCCGAACTTGCCGACCGTCTCGGTGAGTCCGAAGGTCTGGGCGAGCTTCTTCTTCGTCTCGGGAATCACGAAGGAGCGCGTCTGGGCGCCGGTCATGCCCTTGGCGTTGAACTGGGTCTCGTCGCAGCGGGTCTGGGCGGGGTTGGTCTTGGCCGGCTTCGCCTCGGTGCCCTCCCACGGGTCACCGATGGTGCTGACCGGAGGCAGATCGGTCTCGTTGATCAGCCCAGGCGCCTTGCCCGTGGGGATCGGGACCACCGTCGCCCGCGGTCGTTTGGTCTCCACGCACGCACCCGCGCCCGGCATCGAGCAGAGGTTGTGGACGGCGGTGCCGAGCATGGTCGAGGTCTTGGCCGCGGTCGTGCTGGACTTGCCCTCGGTCTTCACGGTGACCGCGGCGGTGTGGTTGCCGGTGCGCGCGACGCCGTAGGTGACCGCGCGGTTGTTCTCCCAGTCACGGTAGGTGAAGAGGGTCGCCTGGTCGCCGATGCCGTCGACCGACTCGGTGAACATCAACTGGTAGCGGGGCTCGGCGCACGCTGCGTACCACCCCTGCATCTTCTTGTACGCCGCAGCCGCCGCCTTCGCGTCGACCGAGGACTCGATCGTGGTGCCGGCGGTGGTCGCCTTCGCCTTGGCGATGAAGGTGCGTGCCAGGCTCGCCATCGGCCGCTTGTCGGCCGAGGTGTCGGCCTGGCAGGGGATGGTGAGGCCGGTGCCCTCGAGGTTGTCGGAGGAGATGTCGACGGCCCAGGAGCCGCCGTAGATCTTCGCGACCTCCTCCTCGGTCATCAGGTCCTTGGCGGTCAGCTTCTTGCCGGGGATCTGGCTCGGCTCGACCTCGAACTCCTCGGCCGCCGACTGCATCGAGAGAGTGTTGAGCCGCGGCTCGGTCTCGGCGCCCTGGGTGACGAAGAAGCCGGTGCCGACCAGGGCGGCGATCGCAGCGGCCGCGCCGATCGCGGTGTGCACCCGGCGGCGTACGGCGCCGGCGGTGGTGATCGTCGAGGTCTTAGGCCAGGGCTGCTCGGTGAGCACGTCGACGAGCGGGTCGAAGATGGACTGCAGCTGCTCCGGGACGATCCCGAGCTCGACGCAGATGGCGGCGTTGGCGGCCTGCAGGTCGGTCTCGGTGCGGCTGATCGGGGTGCCGACCTCGCGCGCCAGCTGCGCCAGGTCGACGCTGGTGAGGTGGCCGAGCAGGAAGACCTTGCGGTCGTGGAGCGGCAGGCCGCGCAGCGCGGAGAGGGTGTGGCGGGCCTCCGGCGCGATCGTCTGGTCGCGGTGGAGCAGCGGCACCGAGTGGTTGCGGATCGCCTTGGACCAGGCGATCGGGCGGACCCAGTCCTCGCGCTCGAAGTCGTCCATCGGCTTCACCTTGCGCCAGTGGTGCCAGGTGACGACCAGCGCGCCGCGCACGGCGGCCTTGGCGGCCTCCAGATCCCCGGTCAGCGACCAGGTTTGGAGAAGGAGGCGTCCACGGACGTCCTGATAGAACGCCTCGAAGGTCTCGTGGTCTGCCGTGGTCATGCCCATGTCAGCGGTCAACTGTAGGTGATTCGGTCGAATGAACGGCAATAGCCGCAGATGCACAGGCGGGTATCAACCGCTGTGACCAACCCGGTGAACGTCTCAGGCGGCGCGTCGCCGAGATCGAGACGACGCGGGTTGCGAGGATGAGTGGCGATGTCGTCCCTGCTGCCTCCACGCACCCCTGACCGCGGGCGAGCCGCGGATGATCGCCACGATCTCCGCCACCGCCGCCCGTTGGTCGCGGTCGCTCTGCTGGGCGGCATCGGCACGGCCGGCGCGACGCTGGTGGTGTGCCTGGCGATCGGCATCCTGGGTTGGTTCATCAGCGACATGGGCGCCCACGGCGAGCCGTCGGACGCCGTGCGTGTCGCCGCGCTCGGGTGGCTGCTCGGGCACGGTTCGGGCGTCCTCGTCTCCGGGGTCGCGATCACCGTCGTCCCGCTCGGCCTGACCCTGGTCCTCGCCTGGGCGATGTGGCAGGTCGCGGTCCGGGTCGGCGACTCGGTCTCGCTGCACGGCCCGGACGTCAACGCCCTCGCCGACGGCGAGCGCGACCTGACCGTCCCGGTCGTCGCCGGCCTCTTCACGCTCGGCTATACCGGCACCGCGCTGGCCACCGCGATCATCGCCGGCACCCCGGCCACCGCGCCGAGCATCGTCGGCGTCTTCTCGTGGTCGGTCGGGCTCTGCGTGCTCGTGGCATTGCCCGCGATCGCGGTCGGCTCCGGCCGCGCGGCGCTGTGGATCACCCTGCTGCCCCGCGCCGCCGTGGACGTACTGGTGATGGTCAGGTCGATCCTGGTCTGGTGGCTCGCGGTCAGCACGCTGGTCTTCTTCGCGGCCCTCTTCGCCGACTTCACCACCTCGATCAACGTCGTCTCCCAGCTCCACCTCGACCTCGGCGGGATCATCCTCTACTCCCTGCTCGCTGTCCTGGTGCTGCCCAACGCCGTGCTCTTCTCCAGTGCGTACGCCCTCGGGCCGGGTTTCACCGTCGGCGTCGGCACCACGGTGACCCCGACGGCGGTGACCCTCGGGCCGCTGCCGATGTTCCCGATGCTCGCCGCGCTGCCCGACAACGGCGCCCCGCCCGCCTGGGTCGCCGCCGTGATGGCGCTCGGCCCGCTCACCGCCTTCTGGGCCGTCTGCCGGGTCAGCCGGGTCCGGCCGACCCTGCGCTGGTCGGAGGGCGCCCTCCGTGGCGTCAGCGCCGGCGTCGTCGCAGGCCTCCTCGTCGCCATCGCCTCCGGCATCGCCGGCGGCGCGGTCGGCCCCGGCCGGATGCTCGACGTCGGGCCGTACGCCGGGCAGGTGCTCGTCAACGCCATCGCCTTCTTCGGTCTCGCCGGTCTGCTCGCCGGGCTCACCATGACCTGGTGGCACCGGCGTTCCCTCCCGACCGAGCCGGCCGCCTAGAGTTCGCAGCATGTCGCTCAACCGATCGTCTCGAGCTCCGCTTCGACTGCGGATCGTCGTCCTCGTGTCCGGCTCGGGCACCAACCTCCAGGCCCTGCTGGACGCCTGTGCCTCCCCGGAGTTCGGGGCAGAGGTCGTCGCGGTCGGGGCCGACCGCGACGGGATCCAGGGGCTGACCCGGGCGACCGACGCCGGGATCCCGACGTTCGTGCACCGGGTCAAGGACTTCGGCTCGCGTGAGGAGTGGGATGCGGCCCTGGCCGAGTCGGTGGCTGCGTACGAGCCCGATCTTGTCGTCTCCGCGGGTTTCATGAAGCTGGTGGGAGCTGCCTTCCTCGAAAGGTTCGGGGGGAAGACGCTCAACACGCACCCGGCACTGCTGCCGTCCTTCCCGGGGATGCACGGGGCGCGGGACGCGCTGGAGTACGGCGTGAAGGTCACCGGTGCGACGCTCTTCATCGTCGACGCCGGGGTCGACACCGGGATGATCATGGCGCAGGTGACGGTGCCGGTGGAGGACGACGACACCGAGGAGACGCTCCACGAGCGGATCAAGGTCGTCGAGCGGTCGATGCTCGTCGAGAGCGTTGGCCGGATCGCCCGTGAGGGCTACACGGTGGACGGTCGGCGGGTTCGGTTCGGGCGCGCCTGAACGGTTAGACTGACGAGCACACGACTGGCGCAGGTGGGGGACCACCGGGGAGTGTAAAGAGACGGCATCGACCGCCTGGGTGCCCCTCATCGAATTCATCGACCGATGAGGAGTATGGCTGTGCAGGACCAGATCCGCCCCGGAAAAATTGCACTGAAGAGGGCCCTGGTGTCCGTCTACGACAAGACCGGTCTCGAGGACCTGGTCCGCGGGCTCCATGACGCCGGTGTCGAGCTCGTCTCGACCGGCGGCTCGGCGGCACTGATCGAGAAGCTGGGCCTGCCGGTGACCAAGGTCGAGGACCTGACCGGCTTCCCCGAGTGCCTCGACGGCCGCGTGAAGACGCTGCACCCGCGCGTGCACGCCGGCATCCTCGCCGACCGCCGCCTCGAGTCCCACGTCGAGCAGCTCAAGGAACTCGAGGTCGAGCCCTTCGACCTGGTCGTCTCCAACCTCTACCCGTTCGTGCAGACCGTCGCCTCCGGCGCCGGCCCGGACGAGGTCGTCGAGCAGATCGACATCGGTGGCCCCTCGATGGTCCGCGCCGCCGCCAAGAACCACCCCTCGGTCGCGATCGTGACCTCCCCGGAGCAGTACGCCGACACCCTCGCCGCGGTGCAGGCCGGAGGGTTCACCTACGACCAGCGCAAGGCCCTCGCCGCGGCCGCGTTCGTCCACACCGCGACGTACGACGTGGCCGTCGCCTCCTGGATGGGCTCCGTGCTCACCGACACCTCCGAGGGCACCGGTTTCCCGGCGTGGGTCGGCGGGACGTACGAGAAGGCCAACGTCCTGCGCTACGGCGAGAACCCGCACCAGAAGGCGGCGCTCTACCTCAACGGGTTCGGACCCGCCGGGCTCGCCCGTGCCGAGCAGCTGCACGGCAAGGAGATGTCCTACAACAACTACGTCGACACCGACGCCGCGCGTCGGGCCGCCAACGGCTTCGCCGAGCCGGCGGTCGCGATCATCAAGCACGCCAACCCGTGCGGCCTGGCCGTCGGCGCCGACATCGCCGAGGCGCACCGCCGGGCGCACGCCTGCGACCCGGTCTCCGCATTCGGTGGCGTGATCGCCTCGAACCGGCCGGTCTCGGTCGAGATGGCCGAGCAGGTCGCCGAGGTGTTCACCGAGGTCATCGTGGCTCCGGGCTACGAGGACGGTGCCGTCGAGATCCTGCAGGGCAAGAAGAACATCCGGATCCTGGTCGCCGCCGCCGACGAGCGCTCCGCGGTCGAGACCCGCCCGATCTCCGGTGGCCTGCTGATGCAGCAGGTCGACCACGTCGACGCCGAGGGTGACGACCCGGCTGCGTGGACGTTGGCCACGGGCGAGGCCGCCGACGAGGCCACCCTCGCCGACCTGGCCTTCGCCTGGAAGGCCTGCCGCTCGGCCAAGTCCAACGCGATCCTGCTGGCCTCCGACGGTGCCTCGGTCGGCATCGGCATGGGCCAGGTCAACCGCGTCGACTCCTGCCGGCTCGCGGTCGAGCGCGCCAACACCCTGGCCGAGGGCTCCGAGCGGGCCCGGGGCGCCGTCGCCGCCTCCGACGCCTTCTTCCCCTTCGAGGACGGCCCGCAGATCCTGATCGACGCCGGCGTCAAGGCCATCGTCCAGCCCGGCGGCTCCATCCGCGACGAGCTCACCATCAAGGCATGCGAGGCGGCCGGAGTGACGATGTACTTCACCGGCACCAGGCACTTCGCACACTGATGCACACAAGCCCGCGCCGAAGGCGTGGGCGCCGTGTGCACAAGCGCCGACTCGGCGCAAATGTCCCGGAGGAGCGAAGCGGAGGAGGGACCTTTGCGCCGCGTCGGCGAAGCCCGGAGCAAGCCGGACTGCCGGACAAACCGGCGCGGAAGCCAGCGCGAAGCAACCCCGACGGCGCGCCACCCCGCAGCGTACGAAATTCTTTGAAGACCGAGTGACAGGATTGACATCGTGACAGCACAGAAGCTGGACGGCACCGCGACGCTGAAGGCGATCAAGGCCGAGCTCGCAGAGCGGGTCGAGAAGTTGAAGGCCCAGGGGATCACCCCGGGCATCGGGACCGTGCTGGTCGGTGACGACCCGGGCTCGCACTGGTACGTCAACGCCAAGCACAAGGACGCCGCCGAGATCGGTGTCGCCTCGACCCGTGTCGACCTGCCCGCCACCGCGACCCAGGCGGAGGTCGAGAAGGTCATCGACGAGCTCAACGCGGATCCTGCCGTCACCGGCTACCTCATCCAGCAGCCGACCGGTCTGGACGAGTTCGCGCTGCTCTCCCGGGTCGCTCCGGAGAAGGACGTCGACGGGCTGCACCCCTACAACCTCGGCAAGCTGGTCCTCGGTGAGGACGGGCCGCTGCCGTGCACCCCGGTGGGCTGCATCGAGCTGCTGCGCCGTCACGGGGTCGAGATCAACGGCGCCGAGGTCGTCGTGGTCGGCCGTGGGCTGACCGTCGGGCGTCCGCTGGGCCTGCTGCTCACCCGCCGCAGCGAGAACGCGACGGTCACCCTGTGCCACACCGGCACCCGCGATCTGGCCGCCCACACCCGCAACGCCGACATCGTGGTGGCTGCCGCGGGCGTGCCCGGGATCATCACCAAGGACATGGTCAAGCCCGGCGCGGCCCTGTTGGACGTCGGTGTCTCCCGGGTCGACGGTAAGATCGCAGGAGACTTGGCCGAGGACGTATGGGACGTGGCTGGCTGGGTGTCGCCGAACCCGGGTGGGGTGGGTCCGATGACACGCGCGATGCTGCTCTCCAATATCGTCCTCAGCGCCGAGAAGGCTCTCGAAAGGCTCTGAAAATCGTGTCCGTTCACCCGCCGCTCACCCCCACACCGGGGGCTCCCGCACCGGTGGTGGTGGCGCCTGAGCACGAGAAGACGGACCTCCAGGACGTACGCGGCTTCCCCTCGACCATCGGCGGGTTCGTTTACCTCGGTGTGCTGACCGCGGCGATCGTCGGTCTCGGGCTGGTCGGCTTCGGCCACTGGCGGGTGGGGATCATCGTCCTCGCCGCCGGGGTGGGGGCCGCGTCGCTGGGGCGTGCGGTGCTGCGTACGAAGGATGCCGGGATGCTCGCGGTGCGCAACCGCTGGTTCGACGTGGCCCTGCTGGCGCTGACCGCGGGCGCGCTGTGGATCCTCGCGGTGACCGTTCCGGGCGAATAGAAGACGTACAGACAGCACGAAGGCCGCCCCGAGGGGCGGCCTTCGTGCTTCTCGAGACTACTGCTCGATCGGGACCCATTCCTGCTTGGCGTAGTCCCAGCGCCAGCCGTCCTGCTCGTAGACCGGGAGGTCGCCCTCGGCGGCCGGGGTCGGCTGCTGCCAGGCCGGCTGGCCGCCACCGGAGACGACCGTGCGGTCGCCGGTGTCCGGAGCCGGAGGTGTCGGTTCGGCGGCGGGCGCGGCGGGTGCCGCCGGAGACGCAGCCGCGGGTGCCGCCGGAGCGGCGGGTGCCGCCGGGGCGACAGCCTGGGAGTCCCAGGCCGGGACGCTCTGAGCCGGCTTCAGGTTGTCGCCGCCGAAGGCGAGGCCGGCACCGACGATCTCGGAGCCGTCCTTGCCGAGGAGCAGAGGGTAGACGAAACCGGCGACGGCGCCGCCGAGAGCCGGGACGATCAGGAAGACGGGGAGGTTGGCCAGTGCGTCGGTGCCCGAGAAGAGAGCGGGGCCGAACGAACGGGCGGGGTTGACCGAGGTGCCGGTCAGGGGGATGCCGACGAAGTGGATCGCGGCCAGCGCCAGGCCGATGGCGAGCGGCGCAGCGGTGGCGTTGGTCCCGGCCCGAACGTCGGTGACACCGAGGATGATGAAGACGAAGATGAAGGTGAGGACCAGCTCGACCAGGATCGCGCCGATGAGGCCGGTGCCGGCTCCGTCGCCGAAGCGGTTGGCGCCGAGGCCGCCGTCGTTCCACGAGTTGTAGTCCGAGGAGAGCGCGATGAGGAACAGCACGATCGCGCCGAGGGTGGCGCCGACGAACTGTGCGCCGATGTAGGCACCGGCGTCCTTCCAGCTGATCCGGCCGGCAGTGGCCACGCCGAGCGTCACCGCCGGGTTGAAGTGGCCGCCGGAGATGCGGCCGAAGGTGTAGGCGCCGATCACGACGGCGATACCGAACGCCAGGCCGACGGCCGCGACCTCGAGCCCCCAGGTCGCCTGACCGGCGTGGGTGGCGCCGGCGACGACGGCTACGACCGAGCCGCACCCGATGAACACGAGGACGAATGTCCCGATGACCTCGGCTACGAGTTTCTGGATGAAGGTCGGCTCAGCCGCCGACAGTGATTCCTCAGTCATGTCCCCTTAACCCTTCAATGTCTGTTGACGTCGGTCAGACCCATCGACACCCGAGAAGCACTCAGGTATCAGCAGTCACCTGAACAACATGAGGTGTTGACACACAGTAACTCTTTTGCGACGGCACATCGTGGTGCTTAGGTGGGGCGGGGCGGTGTCTCATCACCCTTTCTGTTATCTTGATGTCAAGACACTTTCTATCGTCCCGGGTCCGGATCTACGCAGATCGCAACTTGTCAGGAGTAGCCACAGCAATGGCCGCACGAATCATCTACACCCACACCGACGAGGCGCCGCTGCTGGCGACGTACTCCTTCCTTCCGATCGTCTCGGCCTACGCGGCCAAGGCGGGGGTCGAGGTCGAGACGCGTGACATCTCCGTGGCCTCGCGCATCCTGGCCCAGTTCGGCCTGGCCGACGACGCGCTCGGCGAGCTCGGTGACCTGGCGAAGACGCCGGAAGCCAACATCGTCAAGCTGCCCAACATCTCCGCCTCCATCCCGCAGCTGAAGGCCGCCATCAAGGAGCTGCAGACTCAGGGCTACCAGATCCCCGACTACCCCGAGGCGCCCAGCACGCCCGAGGAGGAGGAGATCCGGGCCAAGTACGACAAGGTCAAGGGCTCCGCGGTGAACCCGGTCCTGCGTGAGGGCAACTCCGACCGCCGCGCGCCGGGCTCGGTCAAGGCGTATGCCAAGGCTCACCCGCACACCAACAAGCCGTTCTCCGACGACTCCAAGACGACCGTCGCCACGATGGGCTCCCACGACTTCAAGTCCAACGAGAAGTCCGTGACGCTCCCGGCCGACGACACGCTCTCCATCGTGCTCGAGAAGGCCGACGGCGAGACGGTGACGCTGCTCGCCGAGCTGCCGGTGCTCGAGGGCGAGATCGTCGACGCGACGTACATGTCCGTGGCCAACCTGCACGCCTTCCTCGAGAACGCGCTCGCCAAGGCCAAGGCCGACGACGTGCTCTTCTCGCTGCACCTGAAGGCCACGATGATGAAGGTCTCCGACCCGATCATCTTCGGCCACGTCGTGAAGGCCTACTTCACCGACGTCTTCGAGAAGTACGGCGCGGACCTCGAGGCCGCCGGCCTCTCCGCCAACGACGGCCTGGGCGCGATCCTGTCCGGGCTCTCCGGCCTGGAGAAGGGCGCCGAGATCGAGGCCGCCTTCAAGGCCGCCATCGAGGCGGGCCCGCGCCTGTCCTACGTCAACTCCGACAAGGGCATCACCAACCTGCACGTCCCCTCGGACGTCATCATCGACGCCTCGATCCCGGCTCTGGTCCGCAACGGCGGCAAGCTCTGGGGTGCCGACGGCGGCGAGGACGACACCCTCGCGGTGATCCCGGACTCCTCCTACGCCGGCGTCTACCAGACCGTCATCGACGACGTGAAGAAGAACGGCCCGCTCGACCCGGCCACGATCGGCACCGTCCCCAACGTCGGTCTGATGGCGCAGAAGGCCGAGGAGTACGGCTCCCACGACAAGACCTTCCAGATCGAGGCCGCCGGCACCGTGCGGATCCTCAACAAGGCCGGCGACGTGCTCATCGAGCACGACGTCGAGGCCGGCGACATCTGGCGCGCCTGCCAGACCAAGGACATCCCGGTACGCGACTGGGTCAAGCTCGCCGTTTCGCGTGCCCGTGACTCGAAGACCCCGGCCATCTTCTGGCTCGACGAGTCGCGCGCCCACGACGCCGAGCTGATCAAGAAGGTCACGACCTACCTGACGGAGCACGACACGGAGGGTCTCGAGATCAAGATCCTCTCGCCCGAGCTCGCCACGGCGTACTCCCTCGAGCGCCTGCGCAACGGTGAGGACACCATCTCGGTCACCGGCAACGTGCTGCGTGACTACAACACCGACCTGTTCCCGATCCTCGAGGTCGGTACGTCGGCGAAGATGCTCTCCATCGTCCCGCTGATCGCCGGTGGCGGTCTGTTCGAGACCGGTGCGGGCGGCTCGGCGCCGAAGCACGTGCAGCAGCTGGTCGAGCAGGACTACCTCCGCTGGGACTCGCTGGGTGAGTTCTTCGCGCTGGTGCCCGCGTTCGAGAAGTACGCCGAGCAGGCGTCCGCCCCGGCCGCGAAGGTGCTCGCCGGTGCGCTCGACCGCGCGACCGCGACCTTCCTCGAGAACGACCGCTCCCCGGGTCGCAAGCTCGGCACCACCGACAACCGCGGCTCGCACTTCTACCTGGGTCTCTACTGGGCCCAGGAGCTCGCCGCGCAGACCGAGGACACCGAGCTCGCCGCCGCGTTCAAGGGCCTCGCCGAGACCCTCGCGGCCAACGAGGCCAAGATCGTCGAGGAGCTCCTCGCGGTCCAGGGCAAGCCCGCCGACATCGGTGGCTACTACCTGCCCGACCCCGAGAAGGTCACCGCCGTGATGCGTCCCTCCGCGACGCTCAACGAGGCGATCGACTCTCTCTAGTTCACCTCACGACGGCCCGGCACGGACTCCCGTGCCGGGCCGTCGTGCCGTTTCGGGACACCTTCCCGGCGTACGTGACCTTGCTCTCCAGATCTTTCTTCTGATTCCTATAGATGCAGGTCAGCGTGGTGTTTGTCGCCGGTTGAGGGCGGAAAACCTTTAGGCGGGTGTCGGTGGTCGCGCATACCGTGATCTTCTGATGACTGCGACGCTCTCGACTCCGCCCGTGCCCACCTCAGGCAAGGCTCTCGGAGTCCCCGCCGACCCTGCCGACCCGAGCCGGCAGGTCGACTGGCGACGCCTGAAGGGGGCGGTGACGCTCGCCGCTCTGATCGCGCTGGCGGTGGCCATGGTGGCCCAGTCGATCGGCACCGTCGTGGCCGGACGGCTGGCGGAGAACCCGACCGCGAGCCTGGTCGGCTGGCTGGCGCTCTGCGTGATCGGCGCCTCGCTGATCGACTCGACGGCGAAGATCGCCTGGGTCGGGGTCTCGGACCGGGTCGAGGGCAAGCTGCGCGAGGACGTGCTCCAAGCGGCCATGCGACAGCCGCTCTCCGAGTTGAGCGAGCAGGCCGTCGGCGAGATCCTCGACCGGGTCGACGATGACTCCCACGAGGTCGGCAACCTGCTGCGCTGGCAGCTGTGGATGCTCTTCCGCTCCGTCTTCGCGGCGCTGCCGATGTGGATCGTGGCCAGCTTCACCTGGTTGCCGGCGGCGATCCTGTTCCCGCTGCTCGCCGCGGTGACGTGGTTCGTCATCCGCCGGCTGCTGGGCAAGATCTCCGAGCTCAAGGTCATCGAGGAGGCCTCCTGGACCGACCACGCCGCCGTGCTCGAGGAGGGCATCGCGGGGCGTGACGACCTGCGTACGAGCCTGGGCCAGGACCACGTGGTCGCCCGGGTGGCCAGGCTGTCGGCGATCGTCCACGAGAAGTTCCGAGCAGTCGTCACGGTCGAGGCGAAGGTCGGCCGCCGGGCCGGCGTGCTCCTGCACTCCCTGCTGGCCGGCATCGGTCTCGCCGGAGTGGCGCTCGCCGCGAACGACCGCCTCGGGATCAGCGCGCTGGTGACGCTGTTCCTGGTCACGAGCACGTTCGTGGGCCAGATCGCGATGCTCGCCAACCACCTGCCCGACATCCAGGCGGGCCTGGGCGCGGTCATCCGGCTGCGCCAGATGATGGGCTCGGAGCCGGAGCCCGAAGGTGGCGAGCCCGTCCCCGGCGGGGGAGCGCTCGAGGTCGACCTGCGCGACCTGACCTTCTCCTACGCCGAGGGCACCTTCGCTCTCCAGGGCATCTCGCTCACGGTGCCGGCCGGTGACACCATCGCCCTGGTCGGCCGCACCGGCTCCGGCAAGTCGACGCTCGCCTCGCTGCTCTCCCGGGCCGTCGAGCCGCCTCGCGGCTCGGTGTTCCTGGGTGGCGTGGACGTACGCGACCTCGACCTGCAGCAGCTGCGCGCCTCCGTGGGTGTGGTGACACAGCGCACCGAGATCCTGGCCGGCACGCTCGCGGAGAACATCTCGCTCTTCGACGACGCGCGCCCCCGCGAGGACATCGAGCGGGCGGTGGCCCGGCTCGGCCTCTCGGAGTGGGTCGCCGGCCTGCCCGACGGGCTCGACACCCTGCTCGGCCCCGGCGGCACCTCGCTGTCGGCGGGGGAGGAGCAGCTGGTCGCCTTCGCCCGGCTGCTGGTGCGTGACGTACGGGTGGTCGTCCTCGACGAGGCGACGGCCCGGATGGACCCGCTCACCGAGCGCCGGGTGGTCGCTGCTGCCGACCGGCTGCTGACCGGGCGGACCGGCATCCTGATCGCCCACCGGCTCTCCACCATCGAGCGGGCGCCGCACGTGGCCGTGCTCGACCACGGCCGGGTGATCCAGCACGGCCTGCGGGCCTCGCTGGCGACCACGCCGGGGCCGTTCCATGACCTGCTCGAGGCCAGCCGCACCGATCACCACGACTCGCCCTCGCCCGCGGCGAAGCCTGTCGACCACTCCACCCTCGACCACGTCGCGGAGGGCAACGTGGGCGGCAAGCGCCGCTCGGGCGCTCCGCCGGACGTCCCCGAGGTCGGCACCGGGCCGTCGCTCGCCCGGGGGATGCTGCACGTCCTGTTCCTGCGCCCCGAGTGGGGCGTCGCGGGTGCGCTGCTCTTCCTGTTCGCCTCGATGACCGGTGCGCAGGGTGCCTTCACCGGGCTCCTGTGGGGCCGGATCGTCGAGTCGCTGCAGGACGGTGGCAGGCCGACGGTGATGTCGGTGCTGCTCGTGGTCAGCCTGCTGGCCGCGCCGCTGATGCTCGCCGACGCCTTCTACCGCTACCCGCGCTGGTGGATCGAGGTCATGCTGCGTGCCCGGATGGCCGTGCTCTACGGCCAGACCCGCCAGCACCGCCTGACGCGTACGCCGCCGGGCGAGGTCGTCGCCCGCTCGATGGACGCGGACCGGTACGCCCGCTACGCCGACCGCTGGGTCGACTTCGTCAACGGTCTCGTGATCGCGACGATCACCGCTCTGCTCGCCGGCACCGCGCTCGCGGGCGCCGTGCTCCTGGTCGTCATGATCGCCTCGGCGCTGGCCTCCGCGGTCGGCCGGCCGATCGCCGGCCGCTCGGCAGCGGCCTCCTCCGCCGCTCGCGCGCGGTTCGGCCGTGCGGTGGTCTCCGCGCTCGAGTCCGTACGCACCGTGAAGCTGGCCGCGGCCACCCCGCAGGTCCACGCCCACCTGCAGCACGTCGACGCAGGGAGGGTCGAGGCAGCGGTGAAGGAGCACCGGGTGCAGGCGTTCCTCGACGGGGTTCCCGCGCTCATGGTGCAGTGCGGCGTCGTGGCTGCCTGGGGGATCTACTTCGGCGGCGGCTGGGGTCTGGCGACCGCGCTGCTGGTCGCCAACGCGGTCTCGGGCTTCGACTGGTTCGGCCGGGTGGCCGGCATGGTCGTCACCGAGGCGCCCGGCACCCGCGCGTGGCAGAAGGAGACCAGCCGGTTCGCCGGCGGTCGCGACCTGATGGATCTGCCGCCGGGCGTCGACCTGGTCACCGGTGACGCGCCGGATCCGGGCCCGGTCGAGCAGGTGCCGCTCGAGTCCCTCGAGCTCTCGGCCCTGTCGGCGGTCCACGACGACGGCACGATCGGCGTCTCCGACGTCTCGCTCACCATCGAGCGTGGCGAGCTGGTCCTGCTCGTGGGGCAGGTCGGCTCCGGCAAGTCATCCCTGCTGGCGTCGCTGGCCGGCCTGATCGAGCACACCGGCACGATCCGGTGGAACGACGAGCTGGTCCAGGACCCGCAGTCCTTCCTGAGGCCGGGGCAGGTGGCGTACGTCGCCCAGGTGCCGCGGGTGCTCTCCGGCACCTTCGCCGACAACATCCGCCTGGGACACGACCGGCCGTTCGACAGTCCGGTCGCCGACGCGCGCCTCGAGCTCGATGTCAAGGAGGCGGGCGGCGCGGACGCGATCGTCGGTCACCGTGGCGTACGCCTCTCCGGGGGACAGGTCCAGCGCCTCGCCCTGGCGCGAGCGCTGGCCGCCGACACCGAGCTGCTCCTGGCCGACGACGTCTCCAGCGCGCTCGACGCGGCCACCGAGATCGAGCTCTGGCGGGCGCTGCGTGACCGGCACACGACGGTCATCGGCGCCACCTCGAAGCGAGCCGCTCTCGCTCAGGCCGACCGGGTCGTCGTCATGGTCGACGGCGAGATCGCCGCGGTAGGTCCGTGGACCGAGCTCGCTCCGGCGTGGTCCCACCTGGCCGGCTGACCCCCGCCTCCTCGGGAGGCGGGGGTGAGGCGTCAGGCGGCCTCGCCGTGCTCGAGCGTCTGGCGCAGCGCAGCAGCATCCACGCCGAGGGCCTGTAGGGCAGCATGTCCTTCCCCCTCCGCTCGCAGGATGGCGAGCAGGATGTGCTCGGTGCCGATCGAGCGGTCCTTGAGCCGGATCGCCTCGCGCAGCGAGAGCTCGAGGACCTTCTTCGCGTTCTTGGTGAAGGGGATGTGCCCGCCGAGGCGGCGGCGTGGCTTCCCGCTGTCCAGGGCGCCGGCACCGAACACCTCCTCCACCTTGGAGCGCACCGCGTCCAGGTCGATCCCGAGCGCGGACAGCGCGTCGGCGTCGTCGTCGCCGAGGCGCCCGTGGGCCCGCTCGACCTCCGCCCGCAGTGCAGCGGCATCGACACCGGCCTCGGCGAGCGCCCGGGCGGCGGACGAGCCGGCGCTGGAGCCGATCGCCAGCAGCAGGTGGTCGTCGCCGATGCGCTCGTGACCGAGCTCGGTGGCGTACGTCTGGGCAGCGGTCACCGCATCGCGGGCCGGCTTGGTGAACCTCTCGAACATCACATCTCCTTCGCGTACTTCTTGTGGACCGCCTGTCGGCTGACCTCCAGCGCGTCGGCGATCTCCTGCCAGGCCCATCCCTGTCGGCGGGCGTTCGCCACCTGCAGCCGCTCCAGCGAGTCGGCGAGGCGACGCAGTGCGAGCGCGGCTCGCAACCCGGTGCTCGGGTCGGCGCTCGCGGCCGACTCGGCAAGGTCCTTCGCATCCGTCATGCTGTCAATATAGGTTGACATCAGCATCGTGTCAACCTGGGTTGACGAAGCCGGCCCGCCGCCGGGACACGCGTCACACCGATTCACGGAATAGCCCGCAAATCGCCGAAGGTTAGGCAGTAGTGACTGACATCGCCAGCCCCGAGACCGCCGCGAGACCGGTCACCACCGTCCGGTTCGTGATCGCCATGCTCGCCCTCGCGACGGGTGGGTTCGCGATCGGTACGACCGAGTTCGTCACCATGGGCGTGCTGCCCGAGATCGCCGAGGGCGTCGGCGTCGGAACATCCACGGCCGGCCACCTGATCAGCGCCTATGCGGTCGGAGTGGTGGTCGGCGTACCGATCCTCTCGTTCTTCGTCGCCCATCTTCCGCGCAAGGGGCTGCTGCTGTCGCTGATGGCGGCGTACGCACTGTTCAACCTGCTCAGCGCCGTCGCCGTGGACTACAAGATGCTGCTGGTCGCGAGGTTCCTCGACGGGCTCCCGCACGGCGCCTACTTCGGTGTCGCGAGCATCGTCGCGACGTCGATGGCCGCGCCCAAGCACCGCGGACGAGCGGTCGCCCTGGTGATGCTCGGCCTCTCGGTCGCCAACGTGATCGGCGTCCCGTTCGCGACCTGGCTCGGTCAGACCGCCGGCTGGCGGGCACCGTACGCAGCCGCAGCCGGCCTCGCGCTGCTGACCGTGGTCCTGGTGCAGCTCTCGGTGCCCCACTTCCCGGGTGACCCGAATGCGACCGGCCGCAGCGAGGCCGGCCGCTTCTTCACCAACAAGCAGGTCTGGCTGACGATGCTCGCGGGTGCGGTCGGGTTCGGCGGGATGTTCGCGGCGTACTCCTACATCTCCCCGATCGTCACCGACACCGCCGGCCTGGCTGAGGGGGCGGTGCCGTGGTTCGTCTTCGCGTTCGGCACCGGGATGGTCGTCGGCACCTGGGTCGCGGGAGAGCTGGCCCGGTGGTCGGTGATGGGCTCACTGCTCGCGAGCAGCCTGGGCATGGTGGCGGTGCTGACGCTCTTCTGGCTGGTCGCCCCGGCCGGGTGGTGGCTCGCTCCGGTCGCCTTCCTGACCACCGCTATCGCCTCGGTGCTGGTGATCAACCTGCAGGTACGCCTGATGGACGTCGCCGATGACGCGGTGACCCTCGGCGCCGCGATGAACCACGCGAGCCTCAACATCGCCAACGCCCTCGGCGCCTTCGCCGGCGGCCTGGCCCTCGACGTCTGGAGTGTCCGCGAGGCGCCGTTGGTCGGCGCCGGGCTGGCCGCCGCCGGGATGCTGGTGCTGCTGTGGAGCACCAGCATCCACCGGCGTAAGGCCTAGAAGGCCTCTTCGTTGCCGTCCGTGGCGGTGGCCGCCTCGACCGCCGCCAGGAACCCGTCGGCCCAGGCCTTGGAGTCGTGGTGGCGGATGGTGTCCCACAGCCCGCGCATCCGGTCCTTGGCCTCGGCCTCGTCCATGTCGACGGCTTGCAGGAAGACCCGGACCATGTCGGAGACGTCGTGGGGGTTGGTCAGCACCGCGCCGCGAAGCTCGGCGGCTGCCCCGGCGAACTCGGAGAGCACCAGCGTGCCGCTCGTGCCGAGGAGACCGTGGACCGCGGCGTACTCCTTCGCGACCAGGTTGAGGCCGTCGCGCAGCGGGGTGATCCACATGACGTCGGCGTTGGCGTAGTAGGCCAGCAGCTCCTCGAACGGGATCGGCCGGAAGTAGAAGTGGACCGGCATCCAGCCCATCCGCGAGAACCGGCCGTTGATCCGCCCGACGGCCTGCTCGATCTGGTTCTGCAGCGTCTTGTAGACGGTCATCTCGCCGGCCGCGGGCACGCAGACCAGCACCAGCGACAGCTCGCCCATCAACGACGGGTCCTCCAGCAGCGCCCGCTCGAAGGCCTCGAGCTGCTGCAGCACGCCCTTGGTGTAGTCGAGGCGGGATACGGCCAGCGCGATCCGCTGACCCTCGAACTCCTCCTTCACCCGAGCGATCGAGCTCTGCACCGCCGGGGTGGCCAGGGTCTGTTCGATCCGCTTCGTGTCGACGCTGACCGGGTTGGCGCCCAGGTGCACCCGACGTCCACCGACGTCGATCACCGAGGGCATGGTGTCCAGACCGAGTGCGAAGCCGTACGTCCGGAACCGAGGCGCCGAGTCCTCGGTCTCGATCACCTCGACCGGCGCCACGCCGCGGGCCACGTCGACGAAGTTCTCGACCTGGCGGGGGATGTGGAACGAGATGTAGTCGCACTGCAGCAGCGAGCCGATGATCTCGCGGCGCCACGGCACCACGTTGAAGACGTCAGCGCCGGGGAAGTGGGTGTGGTGCAGGAACGCGATCTTCACGTCCGGCCGCATCTCCCGCAGGTAGGCCGGCACCATCCACAGGTTGTAGTCGTGGATCCAGACGATGCCGCCGTACGCCGCCTCGGCCGCCGCCTGCTCGGCGAAGGCCCGGTTGACCCGGCAATAGACCTTCCAATCGTCCTCCTTGAACTTCGCGCGTTCCCAGAAGGTGTGCAGCAGCGGCCAGAACGCTTCCTTGGAGAAACGTTTGTAGAAGACGTCGACGTCCTTCTTCGACAGCGGCAGCCGGGAGGCCACCAGGCCCGGGTAGAGCTTGGGGTCGACGACCGTGTGGGTGGCGAACTTGCCGCGCTTGGGGTCGTCGATGGACCAGGCGACCCAGGATCCGGTGCGCTCGGTGAAGAAGGAGAGCAGCGTCGGGATGATGCCGTTGGGCGACTTCGGCCGGCGGCGCTTGACCTCGCCGTCCTCGATCACCTCGTCGTAGGGGAGCCGGTGGTAGACCATGACGAGGTCGGACTTCCCGGGGTCGTCGGCGTCGTTCTCCGGGTCGTAGATGTGCTCGTCGTCGAGCAGGTTGAAGTGCCTGATCGCCTGCAGGATCCCGCCGGTGCCGGGGGAGGTGGCGTGGAACGTACGCTCCTTGTCGCGGGTCGCGTCCAGCAGCAGGTCCTCGGCCTCGCCGACGCAGACGCCCGGGAACCCGATGTCGTACATCGACAGGTCGTTGAGGGTGTCACCGGCGACCAGCACGCGGTCCTTGGGGATGCCGAGGTGCTCGACGAGCTTCGTCACCGTGTGGCCCTTGTTGATCCCGGCGGGCAGCACGTCGAGATAGTGGCTGGCGGAGTAGAGCAGGTCGCAGCCGATCTGCGCGACCAGCGGGGCGAGGTCGTCGGTGACGGCCTCGGGGTCGCAGAAGTAGGAGACCCGGCGGTCCTGGGGCACGTTCTGCCGGACCAGTCCGGGGCGGTCGCCGATCTTCTCGAGCACGGTGAGCTCGCCCGGCCACTTGGCGGCGATCTCCTGTTGGATGGGCTCGACGGCGAGCAGGTCGTGTCCGGTCACGATGGTGGCGCCGACGTCGCAGATGATGAAGTCGGGCGTCGGGATGGTCGGGTCGGCGAGCAGCGGCAGCACCGACTCCAGCCCACGACCGGTGACGAAGGACAGAAGTACGTCCTCGCGGCGGCTCAGCGTCTGGTACAGCTTGACCTTCGCCTCGGGGTCGCCGGCTAGGAAGGTTCCGTCCAGATCGGTCGCAAGCAGCATGCGTGCGTTGGCAGCGGACGTGTCGTTCACAAGTCTCCTCGAGGGTCGCCTGGCCTCGAGGCCGATTCGGCAGCTGGCCCGAGGCTGCGGACCCCTTGGAGGATCCGCGGGTCGACCAAACAGGTTAACAGGGGCATGTGTCGGGCCGGAAAAGGGCATTTGACGGGCCATCGAATCTGCGCTGAGTAGAGCCCCTCAGGAGGTCCACAAACTCGTAAGAAATTGGATGCACCTGTTCGATAACTCAGTCGGGAATCGGTCGTTGAGGGGTCATGCGGATCCTGCCCGCGGCCTTCAAGAAAGACCGCGGGCGACCACGGTCCTCGACGTTGATCACGGGGGGCGCCGAGGCCCATGGCCGGCACGCAGGTCGGTGCCGCGGGCAGGGTCCACAGCTCGTACGGATCGGTGATCGATCCTCTTCCTCCCACCATTTCGAGCCTTTCGGCGGGTGGCTGACAGAATGCGCACATGACCGGCAGCACTGCTCCTACGACTAGGCCCAGGGTCCTCTCCGGCATCCAGCCGACGGCGGACTCCTACCACCTCGGCAACTATCTCGGCGCGGTCCGGCAGTGGGTGAACCTGCAGGAGGAGCACGAGCCGTTCTTCTTCATCGCCGACCTGCACGCGATCACGGTCGAGCAGGACCCGAAGGTGCTCCGCGAGCGTACGCGGCGGGCCGCCGCCCAGCTGCTGGCCGCCGGAGTCGACCCGGAGCGGTCCGCGATCTTCGTCCAGTCCCACCTGCCAGAGCACGCTCAGCTCGGCTGGGTGATGCAGTGCATCACCTCGTTCGGTGAGGCCCGGCGGATGACCCAGTTCAAGGACAAGTCCGCCAAGGGTGGTGAGGGCGCGGCCTCGGTCGGCCTCTTCTCCTACCCGATGCTGATGGCCGCCGACATCCTGCTGTACCGCCCGGCGTACGTCCCGGTCGGCGAGGACCAGCGCCAGCACCTCGAGCTGACCCGCGACCTCGCGCAGCGGTTCAACAGCCGCTACAAGAAGACGTTCCGGCTGCCCGAGCCCTACATCCTCAAGGAGGTCGCGAAGATCTACGACCTCCAGGACCCGACGATCAAGATGTCCAAGTCGGCCTCGTCGCCGACCGGGTTGATCGACATGCTCGACGATCCGAAGGTCTCGGCGAAGAAGATCCGCTCCGCGGTCACCGACTCGGAGATGGAGATCCGCTTCGACGAGGAAGCCAAGCCGGGCGTCTCCAACCTGCTCCGGATCTACTCCGCGCTGACCGGCTCCGAGATCGACACCCTGGTCGGCAAGTACGCCGGCAAGGGCTACGGCGATCTGAAGAAGGATCTCGCCGAGGTCGTCGTCGACTACGTCACCCCATTCCGGGAGAAGACCTTCGAGGTTCTCGAGGACCGGGCGTACCTCGACGGCATCTTGCAGCAGGGTGCGGAGAAGGCAGGCGTGGTCGCCCGCAAGACTCTGGCCGACGTCTACGAGCGGGTCGGCTTTGTGCCCCCCGCGTCGCCGCTCGGCTAGTAAGGTCGGCGCATGCGCACCATCGGTGTTGCCATCGCGATCCCGGAGCCATGGGCAAGTCAGCTCCAGGACTACCGGACGTCTCTCGGGGACGCGACGGCGACCATGATCCCGACGCACATCACTCTTGTGCCCCCGACGGAGATCCACGACGACCTGCTGCCCGACGTCGAGAGCCATCTCGAGTCGGCGGCTTCGCGGGTCGCCCCCTTCAGCGTTCACCTGCGCGGCACCGGCACCTTCCGGCCGGTCTCGCCGGTGGTGTTCGTGGCAGTGGTGCAGGGCATCTCGGGCTGTGAGCAGCTGGCCAACGCGGTCCGGCAGGGACCGCTCGACCAGAAGCTCACGTTTCCCTATCACCCGCATGTCACGATCGCTCACGACCTTCCCGACGCTAGCCTCGACAAGGCTTTCGGCGAGCTGGCCGACTTCGAGTGCGAGTGGTCGGTCGAAGAGTTCCACCTCTATGTCCACGACGACACGGATGGCTGGCGCCCGACGCGGGAGTTCGCGCTGAGAGCAGCACTGACCGGTTGAGGCGGGCTCGGGTCCGCCCATGAACGACGGATGGGGACCTCGGGATGAAGGAAAAGGTCAAGGCAAAGATCGCCGAGTTGCGTGCGCGCTTCCCGGCGCTGGACCGGGTGATTCGCACGCAGGAGCACTACGGCGACGTCGGGGCCGCCCAGCAGGCCGGCGCGATCACCTACTTCGGCTTCCTGTCGACGTTCCCGATCCTCGCGCTGGCGTTCTTCGCCGTCGGCCAGATCGCCAAGGTCTACTCCGGAGCCGAGAGCGACCTCGTCGAGGCGATCGACCAGGTCCTGCCCGGGCTGGTCGGCGACGGTGCCGGGCAGCTGAAGATCTCCGACATCGAGAGTGCGGCCGGCGCGGTCGGGATCATCGGTCTCATCGGTCTGCTCTACGCCGGCCTCGGCTTCATCGACGGACTTCGCAAGGCGCTCGAGGCGGTCTTCCTGGTGCCCGACGAGGAGCAGCCGGGCTTCCTGGCGGCCAAGGCCCGCGACCTGGTCGCACTCATCGGGCTCGGCCTGATCCTGCTGGTCGCGGTGGCCTTCACCGGCCTCGTACGCACCTTCTCGGTCAACGTCTTGGACTGGATCGGCCTCGACGAAGGCTTCGGCTGGCTGATCGTCCTCCTCACCCTGGTGCTGGGCCTCGCGGCCAACACGGTGCTCTTCTTCGCGATGTTCCACCTGGCTCCCCAGAGCGACACCCCCAAGCGTCCCCTGTGGGCCGGCGCCGTGCTCGGCGCCATCGGCTTCGAGATCCTCAAGCAGGCCTCGACCCTGCTGCTCAAGGCCACCCAGGGGCAGCCGGCCTTCCAGGCCTTCGGCATCGCCCTCATCCTGGTCGTCTGGATCCACTACACCTCGATGGTGATCCTGTACGCCGCCTCCTACGCCCACGTCGGCGCGACTCCTGCCGAGCCGGACGCCGATAGTCCGGGGAGTTCCGGTCGGTCTACCGGCGAGTAATGGACGGAAACTCCCCGGACCATCCGGGAGCGGCCCGAACGCCAGCGCGGGTGCGGCGGATGAGAGAGTCGTACTCATGAAGCTCGAGAAGACTGACGGCGCGCTCCTCCTGGTCATCGGGGTCTGGACGATCGTGATCTGGACCAACTTCGGCCGCAACCTCGTCAAGACCGCCAAGGACCCGGAGCAGACCCGTCCGAAGCCCTACTACATCGCCCACGCGGTGCTCGTGGTCGTCGACGTGCTCCTCGGCGGCCTGCTGATCAAGCTCGGCGTACAGCGGCTGCTGACCAGGGGATAGTCCTCAGGAGGACTCGGCCGTGTCGAGGTGGTCGACCAGCTCGGTGAGCTGGTCGCGCAGCGCGAGCGCCTCGTCACGGGTGATCCCCATCGATGCGCCGAGCTCCTGCGGCACGCCGGAGACCTGCTCCTCCAGGGCCTGGCCGGCCTCGGTCAGGCTGACCAGCACCCGGCGCTCGTCGCCGGGGTCGCGGTCGCGCCGCACCAGCCCAGCGGTCTCGAGCCGCTTGAGCAACGGCGTCAGGGTGCCCGAGTCGAGCCGCAGGCGCTGGCCGAGGGAGGTCACCGATAGCGGCTCCTCGCTCTCCCAGAGCACCAGCATCACCAGATACTGCGGATAGGTCAGCCCGGTCCCCTTGAGCAGGGTCACATAGCGCTTCGTCACGGCTCTGGTCGCTGCGTACAGCGGGAAGCAGAGCTGAAGGTCGAGCGAGAGCTGAGGGTAGGTACGGCCGGACACATCCATCAGTCTACCCCCTTGCGCTATTAAGTTGTGCGCAATATAGTTGTGCACATGACACCGATCTACACAGCCACCGCAGTCAGCACCGGCGACGCCCGCAACGGCCACGTCCAGTCCTCCGACGGTCTCATCGACGCCGACGTTCGCGTTCCCAAGGAAATGGGTGGCGCCGGTGGTGCCACCAACCCCGAGCAGCTCTTCGCCGCCGGCTACGCGGCCTGCTTCCACTCTGCGCTCAAGCTGGTGGCCGGCAAGGCCAAGGTCGACATGACCGACTCCGAGGTCGTCGCCGACGTGAGCATCGGTGAGAACGGCCAGGGCGGCTTCGGCCTCGCCGTGCAGCTCGAGGTGACCATCCCCGGCGCCGACGCCACGACCGCCCAGCAGCTCGCCGAGCAGGCCCACCAGGTCTGCCCGTACTCCAACGCCACCCGCGGCAACGTCGAGGTCAAGCTCACTGTCGCCTGACCACCGGCCGAGGCGTCACCTACGTCGGCCGAGTAGGCACGACCGTGACGTCTCGGCCGACGTACCTGACGTCTCGGCATGGAAGAAGGGCCGCCCTCCGAGGGAGAGCGGCCCTTCTGTCGCGTGGTGACCAGATGGTCAGCCGAGGATCAGCGACTTGCGCAGGTCCTTGTTGAGCTGGGAGATCACGTCGAGCGGGATCTCCTTGGGGCAGGCGGAGGCGCACTCACCGATGTTGGTGCAGCCACCGAAGCCCTCGGCGTCGTGCTGGCCGACCATGGACTGCACGCGGGAGTAGCGCTCCGGCTGGCCCTGCGGCAGCTCACCGAGGTGGGTGATCTTCGCGCCGAGGAACAGCGAGGCGGAGCCGTTGGGGCATGCGGCGACGCAGGCGCCGCAGCCGATGCAGGTGGCCGTGTTGAACGCCCGCATGGCCTTGTCGCGCGGGGCCGGCACCGAGTTGGCCTCGGGGGCCGAGCCGGTGTTGGCCGAGATGTAGCCGCCGTTCTGGATGATCCGGTCGAACGCGGAGCGGTCGACGATCAGGTCCTTGACGATCGGGAACGACGCGGCGCGCCACGGCTCGATGGTGATGGTGTCACCGTCGTTGAAGGAGCGCATGTGCAGCTGGCAGGTCGTGGTGACCTCCGGGCCGTGCGCCTCGCCGTTGATCATCAGCGAACACATGCCGCAGATGCCCTCGCGACAGTCGGAGTCGAACGCGATCGGCTCCTCGTCGTTGTGCAGGAGCTGCTCGTTGAGCA
Source organism: Nocardioides sp. NPDC127514 (assembly GCF_040302125.1). NCBI lineage: Bacteria > Bacillati > Actinomycetota > Actinomycetes > Propionibacteriales > Nocardioidaceae > Nocardioides > Nocardioides sp. NPDC127514. The sequence continues at coordinate 80,837 of NZ_JBEORF010000020.1, forward strand.
GGTCGAGCATCTCGAGGAACGACATGTCCGAGGACACCCCGTCCAGCTCGTACGTCTTGAGCGCACCCTTCTCGGACGCGTTGGCCTGCCGCCAGATCTTGAGGGTGAGCTTCACTTGTACGACCTCTGCTTCATCTCGATGGCGGTGTAGATCAGGTCCTCCTTGTGGAGGATCGGGGCGCCGTCCTCGCCACCGAACTCCCAGGCCGCGACGTAGGCGAACTCGTCGTCGTGACGCAGCGCCTCGCCGTCCTCGGTCTGCGACTCGGCGCGGAAGTGGCCGCCGCAGGACTCGCGCCGGTTGAGCGCGTCGATGCACATGAGCTCACCGAGCTCGATGAAGTCGGCGACACGGCCGGCCTTCTCGAGGTCCTGGTTGAGGGAGTCGGCCGAGCCGAGGACCTTGACGTTGGTCCAGAACTCCTTCTTGAGCTCGCGGATCAGCCCGATGGCCTTCTTGAGGCCCTCCTCGGTCCGCTCCATGCCGCAGTACTCCCACATGATCAGGCCGAGCTCCTTGTGGATCGACTCGACCGAGCGGGTGCCGTTGATCGACATGAACTTGTCGATCCGCTCCTGGACCGACTGCTTCGCCTCGACGACCGCCGGGTGGTCCTCGGAGATCGGGTCGAACGGACCGTCGGCGAGGTACTCGCGGATGGTGTTCGGGAGCACGAAGTAGCCGTCGGCCAGACCCTGCATCAGCGCCGAGGCACCGAGGCGGTTCGCGCCGTGGTCGGAGAAGTTGGCCTCACCGGTGCAGTAGAGACCCTCGATGTTGGTCGAGAGCTCGTAGTCGACCCAGAGGCCGCCCATGACGTAGTGGACGGCGGGGTAGATGCGCATCGGCAGCTCGTAGGGGTTCTCACCCGTGATCCGCTCGTACATGTCGAGGAGGTTGTCGTACTTCTCCTCGATCGCGGCCTTGCCGAGGCGCTCGATCGCGGCACCCAGGTCGAGGTAGACACCGCGGCGGAACTTCTTCACCGTGCCGTCGGGCTGGGTCTCGTCGACCTCCGGACCGACGCCGCGGCCCTCGTCGCACATGTACTTCGCGGCGCGCGAGGCGATGTCGCGGGGGACCAGGTTTCCGAAGGCGGGGTAGATCCGCTCCAGGAAGTAGTCGCGGTCCTCCTCGGGGATCTCGCGCGGGTCCTTGGCGCAGTCCTCGGCGTTCTTGGGCACCCAGATGCGACCGTCGTTACGCAGCGACTCCGACATCAGGGTCAGCTTCGACTGGTGGGCGCCGGTCACCGGGATGCAGGTCGGGTGGATCTGCGTGTAGCAGGGGTTGGCCATGTAGGCGCCCTTGCGGTGCGCACGCCACGTGGCGGTGACGTTGGACCCCATCGCGTTGGTCGAGAGGTAGAAGACGTTGCCGTAGCCGCCGGTCGCGAGCACGACCACGTCGGCCAGGTGGGTCTCGATCTCGCCGGTGACCATGTCGCGGGCGATGATGCCGCGGGCCTTGCCGTCGGCGACGATCAGCTCGAGCATCTCGTGACGCGTAAACTGCTCCACGGTGCCGGCGGCGACCTGGCGCTCCATGGCCTGGTAGGCGCCGATGAGGAGCTGCTGCCCCGTCTGGCCGCGGGCGTAGAACGTACGCGACACCTGCACGCCACCGAAGGAGCGGTTGTCGAGCAGACCGCCGTACTCGCGGGCGAAGGGCACGCCCTGGGCCACGCACTGGTCGATGATGTTCACCGACTCCTCGGCGAGGCGGTAGACGTTGGACTCGCGGGCGCGGTAGTCGCCGCCCTTGACCGTGTCGTAGAAGAGCCGGTAGGCCGAGTCGCCGTCGCCCTTGTAGTTCTTGGCGGCGTTGATGCCGCCCTGGGCGGCGATCGAGTGGGCGCGACGCGGGGAGTCCTGGTAGCAGAACGACTTCACGTTGTAGCCGGCCTCGCCGAGCGTGGCGGCAGCGGCGCCGCCGGCCAGGCCGGTGCCGACGATGATGACCGACAGCTTGCGGCGGTTGGCCGGGTTGACCAGGCGGTTCTCGAACTTGCGGGTCGTCCAGCGCCCCGCGATCGGGCCGGTCGGAGCCTTCGGGTCGACCAGCTTGTCGCCGAGCACGTAGTAGCCCGCGGCGTCGTCGGATTTCTGGACCGGTGCCTCGTTGGTCGGGGTGAGGCCGGACAGGTAGTGGGTTCCAGCAGCCATGTGTCAGATGTCCTTACGAGATGACGCCGAAGACGGTGAACAGGGGGACCAGCGAGAAGCCGCCGGCGACCACGATCGCGACGACCCAGCCGGCGACGCGGGCCCTGGCACGCGACTCAGCGGTGTTGGTGAACCCGAGCGTCTGGATGGCGCTGAAGGTGCCGTGGTGCAGGTGGAACGCGAGCGCGAGCATCGCGAGCAGGTAGATGATGACCATCCACCACTGCTCCGGCTGGAACGCGGCGATCAGCAGCCGGTAGGGGTTCTCGGTGACCTCAGGGGCCTGCCCGCCAGTGCCCACGTTGATCTTCACGATGGTGAACTGGAGCAGGTGCCAGACGACGAAGAGGAGCAGGGCCACGCCGCCCCAGCGCATGGTGCGCGAGGAGAGCGACGAAGCCTTGTTCTTCTTCACCGCGTACTTCACCGGGCGCTGCGCGTGGGCACGGATGGAGAGCGCCACCGCCGAAGCGACGTGCGCGATCAGTGAGCCCAGGAGCACTACCCGCAGGATCCAGAGGAGCCCGCCGTACGGCAGCATCGGCTCCCCGAACGTACGCAGGTGCTCGGCGTACTCGTTGTAGGCCATCTCGCCGCTGAAGGCTTTGAGGTTGCCGTACATGTGCGCCAGCACAAAGAGGATGAAGACGATGCCGCTGGCCGCCATAAGGAGCTTCAGGGCGATCGTCGAGCGCGTCGACCGCGCGCCTTTGATCAGAGTCGTGGTTGCCACGGCACGCACGCTACTACCCTCATACCCGAACTTGTACGCAGGGAGTATGTGACATTTTCGTCGCTGCGTGGGCGGGTGGGGTTACTGACGAGTATCTTGGGAATGGGTTAGGCAAGCCTAACAGCAGGGTGTGCATTCTCCGTGGCGATGGCGTGAGATTGTGAGGACCGGACCTCGCTCAGTGCCACCAGGCGGGCCAGCAGCTCGTCGACGGCATCGGTCCACGGACGCGTCGCGACCAGCTCCCGGCCGCGGTCGCCGAGCAGGCGCCGCCGGGGGTCGGAGACCACCGAGGCGACCGCGTCGGCGAGCTCGCGGGCGCGGGCCGGGTTGTAGAGCAATCCGGTCTCCATGTGCTGGACGATCTCGGCCGCCGCGCCGGCGCGCGGGGCGACCACCGGGAGGGCGCTGGCCGCGGCCTCACGCAGGATGTGGCCGCATCCCTCCTCCTCGCCGGGGTGGACGAGAACGTCGAGCGACGCCAGTGCGATGGCCAGGTCGCCGGTGCCCAGCGGACCGGTCAGCTTCGCCTGCGGGACCCTCTGCTTGAGCCATCCGCGCTGGGGTCCGTCGCCGATGATGACGAGGCGGATCCCCGGCACCACGGTGAGCTCGGCGAGGCGGCGTACGCCATGGCTCTTGGCGAGGTTGCCCGCGTAGCCGACCACGACCAGCGGTGTGGGTCGGGACTTCGCCTTGGACCACCGGCGGTGGAGCCAGTCGTCGCGCAGACTGGGCGAGAAGGCGGCCGTGTCGACCCCCGGCTCCCACACCTCGGCGGCGACGTCGATCGCCGCGAGCGTGCGGCGCAGGTACTCGCTTGTGACAAAGATCTCATCGGCGTACGCGGCGATCGAGGTGCTCCAGGCGAGCGCCGCCTTGGGCGAGAGCGGGGACTGCTGGACGACCAGCGTGGTCGCGGCGGCCGCCGTCGGCGACGACAGAGCCTTGCGGCCCAGGCGGCCCGGGTCGAAGGTGACCACGACGTCCGGCTCGAACGACTCCAGGGCGTTGCGTACCTGACGGCCGGTCTTGGCGATCGGCGAGACGCGGACGACCCGGCTGTTGCGGTAGACCGAGAGGCCGGGGCCGGGCGCGATGAACCGCACCTCGTGGCCCGACTCGATCATGCGGTCGGCGATGGCCTTCACCGTGGTTGTGACACCATCGATGGTAGGAAAGAAGCTCTCGGTGACCAGCGCCATCTTCATGGGACCAGCGTCCTGGCCGGGGATGGCGAGAGCGCGACGTGTGCGTTGACCTGGGATGAACCATCGGCACGACCAGTAGACGACCAGCGTGATGAGGACAATCAGTGGCGGTATCCAGACGGGTCTGGACGCTTTCGGCAGCAGCACTCGCGGTTGCTGGGTTCGTAGGGATGTCGGGCTGTGGTCAGGCGCCGACCCAGCAGCCGTCGGGCGAGCGCGTCTCCGAGCAGCCCTCGACCTCGACGCCGGCCTTCGAGATGCCGGTCGAGAAGCCCAACCTGCTGATGATCACGGTCGATGACCTCTCCGCCCTCGACATGGACTACCTGCCGAGCGTGAAGAAGCTCGTGGGGGACAGCGGCGTCACCTTCACCGACGCGGTCGCGCCGACGCCGATCTGCGTGCCGGCCCGCGCCTCGCTGCTGTCGGGGCAGTACGCCCACAACCACGGTGCCCACACCATCCACGGTCCCGAGGGTGGCTATCCCTCCTTCGACGACTCCGCGACCCTGGCCACCTCGTTGCAGGAGGCGGGCTACTCGACGGTGTTCACCGGGAAGTACCTCAACGAGTACGGCGACGCGGGGACCGAGCGCGACCTGCCTCCGGGCTGGGACGAGTGGCGCGCGACCGTCGACCCCTCGACGTACAACTACCTGGGCGCGAAGTTCAACGTCAACGGGCGTCTGGTGAAGCCCAAGGGCTACTCGACCACCGTCATCACCCAGCAGGCGAGAGCAGCACTGACGGCTGTGCAGAAGGATGGCAAGAAGAAGGCCGGGGCAGCGGAGAAGCCGTGGTTCCAGTGGGTCAACTACGTGGCCCCGCACATCGGCGGGCCGACGGAGAAGGGTGACCCCAAGCAGCGTTTCCCGGGCACCAAGGGTGCGATCGGCGTACCGGTGCCGGACAAGCAGGATCGGGACAAGTACGCCGACGAGCCGATCCCGCAGCAGCCCAACCTGTTCCCGGAGGCGCGCAAGAAGTTCCCGAAGGGGTCGCCGTCGCGGAAGAACCCCTCGCAGATCGAGAAGGACGCCTACCGGCTCTCCTATCAGCGGCGGATCGAGTCGGCGCGCAGCCTGGACCGCAACATCGCCTCCCTCCTCGGTGGGCTGAGGAAGAGCGGCGACCTGGCGCGCACCCTGGTCGTCTTCACCTCCGACAACGGCTTCTCGAGCGGCTACCACAACTTCAACGGCAAGCTCTGGTACTACGAGGAGTCGCTGCGGATCCCTGTGCTGATGAGCGGTCCCGGCGTACCGAAGGGGCGCGAGGTCGGGACCACGCTGACCAACCCGGACATCGCCACGACGCTGCTCGCGGCGGCCGGGGCCGGCGATCCGCACGAGCCCGACGGCATCGACATCCTGCCGTGGCTGCGTGCGCCCGAGCAGACTCGTGTCGTACCGATCGAGGCGTGGCCGACCTCCGATGGCACCTCGCGGCTCTGGTCCGGGGTGCGCGTGGGGCGGTGGACCTACGTCGAGCTGACGACCGGTGAGGTCGAGCTCTACGACCGCACCAACGATCCGTACGAGATGAAGAACCTCGCCGACGACCCGGCTCACGCCACGACGGTCTCGCAGCTGGCCGACCTGACCGACAAGTACCGCGACTGCGCCGGCGACAGTTGTCCCAAGAAGATGTACGCCGCCGACCGCCCGCTCGACCTCGACGGTCTCTGAGGCTGCGAATCGGGTAGTCCGGTAGCGAACTGCCCATTTACCGGCCAGTAATAGGCAGTTCGCTACCGGACTACCCGCCTCGATTAAACTAGAGTAAGTAACTCTTATTACTCTAGGAGTGTGTGGTCATGCCGGTCGTCAACCTGTTCACGCGTCGCAAGCGCGCTGCTGTGGCGACGGCGGCGATGAGCGCCCTCGCGGTGACCGGCCTAGTGCACGAGCCGGCCGCCGTGGCGGCCGGCCCGACGCGTACGCCTGCTCTGGAGCGGCCCGCGGAGAGGCCGAACCTGCTGATGGTCACGGTCGACGACCTCTCCGCCCTGGACATGGACTACCTGCCGCGAGTGCGGAAGCTGGTCGAGCGGACCGGCGTCTCCTTCTCCGACGGGATCGCGCCGACGCCGATCTGCGTGCCGGCGCGGGCCTCGCTGCTGACCGGGCAGTACGCCCACAACCACGGCGCTCGCACGATCGAGGGGCCGTACGGCGGGTATCAGGCCTTCGACGACTCCTCGACGGTCGCGACGTCGCTGCAGGACGCGGGCTACTCGACGATCCTGGCCGGGAAGTACCTCAACGGCTACGGGGAGGGTGCGACCCGCGGCGACGTGCCGCCCGGCTGGGACCAGTGGCGCGCGACCGTCGACCCGTCGACGTACAACTTCCGCTCGCCGAAGTTCAACGTCAACGGCGAGATCATCAAGTCCAACGGCTACTCCTCGACGGTCATCACCGAGCATGCGAAGGCCGGGATCGCGGCCGAGCGCGCGAGCGGGAAGCCCTGGTTCACCTGGGTCAACTACGTGGCGCCGCACCACGGCGGGCCCTCGGGGCCGGACGATCCGAAGAAGATCTACCCGGGTACCGACGCCGCGCTGTCGGTGACCGTGCCCGACGCCCAGGACCGCGGGTTCTACGACAACGTCCAGATCCCGGCGCGGCCGAACCTCTTTCCCGAGGACACCTCCGGCTACGCGAAGGGCTCGCCCGGGCGCGGGAAGGTCAACCCGCGGAAGAAGGACGCCCTCCGGATCGCCTATCAGCGCCGCCTCGAGGCGATCCGCAGCCTGGATCGCAACATCGCCTCGCTTCTGGGCGGGCTGAAGAAGAGCGGTGAGCTGAAGCGGACGCTGGTCGTGTTCACGTCCGACAACGGCTTCTCGAACGGCTACCACAACCTCAACGGCAAGCTGTGGCACTACGACGAGTCGCTGCGGATCCCGGTGCTGATGAGTGGCCCGGGGGTGCCGCGTGGCCGGACGGTACGGACCCCGGTCACCAACCCCGATCTCGCCGCGACCCTGCTGGCCGCGGCCGGGGCGCAGCCACCTCGGGCGCCGGACGGGATCGACATCATGCCGTGGCTGAGCGCGCCCGAGCAGGTCCGCGCGATCCCGATCAGCGGCTGGCGGGTGACCGACGGGAGCAGGCAGCTGTGGTCCGGCGTCCGGGTCGGCCCCTGGACCTACGCCCGCCTGCACACCGGCCAGGTCGAGGTCTACGACCGCTCCTCGGACCCCTATGAGCAGCACAATCTCGCCGCGGCCCCGGCCCTCGCGGAGACCGTGACGGCGCTCGCCAGGCTGGCTTCTCGCTACGACGAGTGCGCCGCCTCGACCTGCCCGAAGGACCTGTACACAGCCGGCCGGGCACTCGATCTGGGGGCGCTGTGACGAGGGTCGGTGACCTGGAGCGCGAGGCCGCGCGGGCGCGGCTCGTCGAGGCGTACGCCGCGGGGAGGATCGACGCGCGTGAACTGGAGTCGCGTGCCGAGGCGGTGTGGGGTGCCGTCCGGTCCGCCGAGCTCGCCGCGGTCGTCGACGACCTGGGCGAGGAGCCCGCTCCGCCTGGTGAGGCGGGCCCTCGGCTCGTACGCGATCTGCTGGTCTTCCTGATCTGCGGCGCGATCGCCGTCCTGGTCTGGCACCTCGTCGGCAGGGGGTTCTTCTGGCCGGTGTGGGTGCTCGTCTACACCGGCCTACCGCTGCTGCGCCTGTGGCGCGACTAGGACTGCTTGGCCGAATGCTTGGCCAGGGTGTCCGCGGGGACGCGGCCCGACTCGATCTCCCGCGCCAGCTCGGTGATGCGTACGCCGCTGGCGGTCCAGCTGCCGGCGCGCTCCTCGTGGATGGGGGTGAAGGCGCGGCGCACCTCGACGGTCCAGTGGCGGCCGAAGACGACCCGGGCGCCGACGGCGAAGGGGAGGATCGCGAGCAGGAGGAGGAGCTCGATGCCGGTGAGCAGCATGACCGCGACGACCACGACGAGGATCGGCAGCGCGATGACGAGCCAGAGCACCATGAGGATCGCGCTGATCGGGTCGTCGCCGGAAGGGGCGCCGAGAGGGATCTCCAATGCGTCGAGACTCAGGCGGCGCGACTTCCGCTGCCAGGGGACCCAACGTCGGGTGATCCGATAGACCTGTCCGCCGGGAGTGCGTACCTTCACGGCGCTCAACCTAACGGCGTGTCTCAGTTAGCGGTTGTAAACCTCACACTTTGTGGTCACCGCCACTTCATCGGCCTAAGGTTCGATCCATGAACGACGCCGCTCGCGACGACTCGTTGCGCCTTGCCCAGCCGGCGGATGCCCATTCCCAGGCAGAGTGGGAGGCGGCGACTGCTGCCGTCCTCCGTAAGAGCGGTCGGCTGACCGCCGACGACGCCGACTCGCTCGTCTGGGACAAGCTGACCCGCACCTCCCTCGACGGACTCCGGATCGCCCCGCTCGGCCTGCCGGGAGGGACCCTCGCCGACGCGGCCCGTCCTTCGCGCGCCGGCGCCTGGGACATCCGCTCGCTCGTCTCCGGTCTCTCCGGCCTGGACGCCAAGGCGGCCAACGAGGCCGCGCTGGTCGACCTGGACGGCGGGGTCTCCTCGCTGTGGGTGGCCGCCGACGAGACCACCGACCTCGCCGTGCTCCTCGACAAGGTGCTCCTCGACCTGGCGCCGATCGTGCTCGACGCGCCGATCGGTGCGGTCAAGGTCGCCCAGAACCTGCTCGCGCTGATCGCCGAGCGCGGCACCGGCCTGCACGCCGCGACCAACCTGGGTGCCGACCCGATGGGCGCGCTGCTGCGCGACCTGCCGCTGGCGCCCGACGAGGCGTTCGCCGAGCTGGTCGACCTCGCCCGTCTCGCCCAGGGGATCGGGGTGCGCGCGATCGTCGTCGACGCCACGGCTGCGCACGATCTCGGCGCGTCCGACGTGCAGGAGCTCGGCTGGTCGATCGCGGTCGGCGTCGCCTACCTGCGTGCGCTGACCGAGGCCGGGTTCTCGCCCGCCGTGGCGGCGAGCCTCATCGAGTTCCGGTTCGCGGCCACCGACGAGCAGTTCCCGACGATCGCCAAGCTGCGGGCCGCCCGTCAGCTGTGGGCGCGCGTCCTCGAGCTCTCCGGGGCCGAGGGCGTGGAGATGCGCATCCACGCGGTGAGCTCGCGTCCGATGCTGTCGAAGTACGACCCCTACGTGAACATGCTGCGCGGCACCGTCGCGGCCTTCGCCGCCGGTGTCGGCGGCGCGGACGCGGTGACCGTGCTGCCGTTCGACTCCGCCAACGGCGTGCCGGACGGGTTCGGGCGACGGATCGCCCGCAACGTGTCCCACCTGTTGATCGACGAGTCCCACGTCGCGGCCGTCGCCGACCCCGCCGGTGGCTCCTTCGCCGTCGAGCAGCTGACCGCCGACATGGCCGCGGCCGGCTGGGAGGCGTTCATCCACATCGAGGAGGAGTGGGAGCAGGGACGCGACTTCTCGCCCTTCCGCGACCGGATCGCCGCGGTCTCCGCCGAGCGGGAGAAGGCGATCGCTCGGCGCAGGCGCCCGATCACCGGGCTCACCGAGTTCCCCAACCTCGCCGAGACGCTCCCGGAGCGGCCGGTCGACCCGCTCAACGAGCGCGTCGTGCGCTACGGCGCCTCCTTCGAGGCCCTGCGCGACGCTCCCGCGACCACCAAGGTCTTCCTCGCCACCCTCGGCACCGTCGCCCAGCACACCGCCCGGGCGACGTTCGCCACCAACCTCCTCGCCGCCGGTGGCATCGGCGTCGAGGTCGCGGGCGCGACCAGCGACGCCGAGGACATCGCCGGGAAGTACCGCGCTGCCGGCGCGCCGCCCGTCGTCTGCCTGGCCGGTTCGGACAAGACGTACGCCGAGTGGGGCGCAGCCGCGATCGCGGCCCTCCGCGAGGCCGGTGCCACACACGTGATCATCGCCGGGAAGCCCGACGCCGTCGACGCCGAGGTGGACGACGCCGCCTCGATGGGCGTCGACGCGCTCGCCTTCCTGACCGCTACGAGGGAGAAGCTCGCATGACCATCCCCAGCTCCTTCAAGGGCCTTCCGCTGAAGGGCGAGACCCCGCCGTACCCCGCCGACGCTCCCTCGGGTGAGGGCTGGCTGAGCCCTGAGGGCATCGAGATCCAGCCGGCGTACGGGCCTGCGGATCTCGAGGGTCTCGACGCGCTCGACACCTTCCCGGGGCTGAGCCCGTTCCTGCGCGGGCCCTACCCGACGATGTACACGACCCAGCCGTGGACGATCCGGCAGTACGCCGGGTTCTCGACCGCGGAGGAGTCCAACGCGTTCTACCGCCGCAACCTGGCGGCCGGTCAGAAGGGCCTCTCCGTCGCCTTCGACCTGGCCACCCACCGTGGCTACGACTCCGACCACCCGCGGGTGCGCGGTGACGTCGGCATGGCGGGCGTCGCGATCGACTCCATCTACGACACCAGGACGCTGTTCGACGGCATCCCGCTGGACCAGATGTCGGTCTCGATGACCATGAACGGCGCGGTGCTGCCGGTGCTGGCGCTCTACATCGTGGCCGCTGAGGAGCAGGGTGTCCCGCCCGAGAAGCTGGCCGGGACCATCCAGAACGACATCCTCAAGGAGTTCATGGTCCGCAACACCTACATCTACCCGCCGGCGGCGTCGATGCGGATCATCGGCGACATCTTCTCCTACACGGCCGCGAAGATGCCCCGGTTCAACTCGATCTCGATCTCCGGCTACCACATGCAGGAGGCCGGGGCGACGGCCGATCTCGAGCTCGCCTACACGCTGGCCGACGGCGTCGAATACCTGCGGACCGGTCTGGCCGCGGGCCTCGATGTCGACGCGTTCGCGCCGCGGCTCAGCTTCTTCTGGGCGATCGGGATGAACTTCTTCATGGAGGTGGCCAAGATGCGCGCGGCCCGCGCGCTGTGGTCGCGTCTGGTCTCGCAGTTCGACCCGTCCAACCCCAAGTCGCTCTCGCTGCGGACCCACTCGCAGACCTCCGGCTGGTCGCTGACCGCCCAGGACGTCTTCAACAACGTCGGCCGCACCGCGATCGAGGCGATGGCCGCGACCCAGGGCCACACCCAGTCGCTGCACACGAACGCGCTGGACGAGGCGATCGCGCTGCCGACCGACTTCTCGGCCCGCATCGCCCGCAACACCCAGCTGCTGCTGCAGCAGGAGTCCGGCACGACCGAGATCATCGACCCGTGGGGCGGCTCCTACTACGTCGAGCGTCTGACGCACGACCTCGCCGAGCGCGCCTGGGCACACATCCAGGAGGCCGAGGCGGCCGGCGGTATGGCCAAGGCGATCGAGCAGGGCATCCCGAAGATGCGCATCGAGGAGGCGGCCGCCCGCACCCAGGCGCGCCTCGACTCCGGTGCCCAGAAGCTGATCGGCGTCAACACCTTCCGGCTCCCCTCCGAGGACCCGCTCGACGTGCTCAAGGTCGACAACGACCAGGTCTACAAGCAGCAGCTCGCCAAGCTCGAGCGGCTGCGCGCGGAGCGCGACGACGAGGACGTACGCCGGGCCCTGGAGGCCATCACCAACGCGGCCGGCTCGACGAGCAAGCCCAGCGGCACCGGCAACCTGGACGGCAACCTGCTCAAGCTGGCCGTCGACGCGGCCCGGGCGAAGGCGACCGTCGGGGAGATCTCCGACGCGATGGAGAAGGCCTGGGGACGGCACCAGGCCGTCATCCGTACCATCTCCGGTGTGTATCGGGACGAGGCGACGACGTCGGGTGACTCGAAGGTCACCAAGGTGCTGGAGGCGACCAAGGAGTTCGAGGAGGCCGAGGGTCGCCGCCCGCGGATCCTGGTCGCGAAGATGGGCCAGGACGGCCACGACCGTGGCCAGAAGGTCGTGGTCTCGGCCTTCGCCGACCTCGGCTTCGACGTCGACGTAGGCCCGCTGTTCTCCACCCCCGAGGAGGTCGCGCAGCAGGCGGTCGACGCCGACGTACACATCGTCGGGGTCTCGTCGCTGGCTGCCGGTCACCTCGCGCTGCTCCCCGCGCTGAAGGCGGCGCTGGAGGAGCAGGGGCGCCCGGACATCATGATCGTCATCGGCGGGGTCATCCCGCCCGACGACGTGGCCACGCTCGAGCAGATGGGCGCCGCCGCGGTCTTCCTGCCCGGCACCGTCATCGCCGACTCCGCCATCGACCTGCTCGGTCGTCTGCGGGAGCAGCTCGACCACTGACCAGCGGTAGCTCCGAGTATGTCCTCGCCGGGGGCGTCGGGCTCGTCTAGCCTCAGAGCTGTGACGGACCTACGCCCCGGGCGGGCATCCGGGGACGGGCTGATGAGGGTCGGCGCCTACGAGATCCTCAGCAAGCTCGGTGAGGGCGGCATGGGTGTCGTCCACCTGGCCCGCCACGAGGAGACCGGCGAGCGGGTGGCGCTGAAGGTGCTGCGTACCCATGTCGTGGGGGACGAGGAGACCCGCGCCCGTCTGGAGCGCGAGGTGCGGTCGCTGCGGCAGGTGCGCAGCCCGTGGATCGCCGAGATCGTCGACGCCGACCCCTACGCGGACCTTCCCTACGTCGCGACCCGCTACGTGCCGGGGCCGACGCTGCACGACCGGATCAAGGACGACGGACCCGTCGTCGGCGAGGACCGGTTCTGGCTGGCGCGCTGCCTGGCCGGCGGCGTCGCCGCCTGCCACGACGCCGGCGTGCTGCACCGTGACGTGAAGCCGTCCAACGTGGTGATGGAGGGGCGTACGCCGGTGCTCATCGACTTCGGGCTCGCCCGGGTCGCCGACGACCCCAAGATCACCCTCACCGGATGGCTGGTCGGCACCCCGGGATACCTGGCGCCGGAGACCCTGGAGGGGACACCCTCCTCGCCGGCCAGCGACGTGCACTCCTGGGCCGCCACCACGGCCTATGCGCTGCTGGGCCGGCCGCCGTTCGGGACCGGTCCGTCGATGGCCGTCCTGGATCGCGTACGCCGCGGCCAGCACGACCTCGACGGCATCGAGGGGTCGATGCGGGACGTCCTGACGGCGGCGCTGGCGACGGATCCCGCGGACCGGCCGGGCCTGGAGGAGCTGCGGGAGTGGCTGATGGAGCCGGAGGTGCCGTGGTCGGGGGCCGAAGCGGTCACCAAGGTGCTGCCGGTGACGATGCCGCTGGCCGCCGCACCGGTGGACGCCGGGCTGAAGCCGACGCTGGTGGACCCGGACGCCGCCGGCGATGCCGTGACGGAGGTGGAGGAGGTGCCGCCGACGGCGGTGACCGTGGCCGACGCGCCGGCCGAGCCGGTCGTGGTGCGCCGGTTCGACCCGCAGGCTCCGCCACCGGCTCCGTCGCCCGAGCCCGGCTGGAGCCCACCCAGCAAGCACGTCAACCTCAAGCGTTGGCCGGGGCCGATGCACTTCCTGATCCTGGTCGCGCTCGCCGCGATCCTCGCCGGGGTCGTGGCTGCGTACCCGTTCCTGGGCGCCACCCTGCTCGGCCTCGGAGTCTGGCTGCTGCGGGCGGTCTCGCTGGCTGCCGACCATCTCTCGAAGCGTCGCGAGGCGCGCGGCCGGAAGTGGTACGACGGCCTCTGGGCGCTCGTGCGCTCACCGTGGGACCTGGTGCGCGCCGTCCCCGGCACGGTGGCGTTGACCGCGCTGACGGGCGTGATCGCGGCCGCCGTCGCGGTCGGCTGCCTGGCGTTCGGGCTGCCGCTGACCGCGGTGCTCTACGTCGCCGCGATGGTCTTCATGTCCGCGGCCTGGCTCGCCTCGCAACGGGTCCGTGACACCGTCGGACCGGTCGCCCGCGCCGCGTCCTCGCCGTCACAGCGCTGGGTCGTCGCCGTCGTCGGCCTGGCGATCATCGCCGCCGCGGCGGCCTGGTACGCGGCGCAGATGGGTGTCTCGTGGGTGCCGCTGGACGACGTACGTTCGGGTCAGCTGCCGGGCGTCGTGCGCGACGTCCTGCGGCGCGCTCGCTGACCGGGTTCGCGATTGGCTAAGGTGCTGGCCATGCCAGGGCCCGACGTACAAGACCTTCTCGACGGCATCAGCGACGGCAAGCGGGCGGCGGTGTCACGGGCGATCACCTTGGTGGAGTCGACCAAGCCCCAGCACCGCGACATCGCGCGCGAGCTGCTCACCAAGCTTCCGGCCGGCGACGCGGTGCGCGTCGGGATCTCCGGCGTTCCCGGGGTCGGCAAGTCGACCTTCATCGAGGCGCTCGGCAGCCGGCTGACCGCCAACGGCCTCAAGGTGGGAGTGCTGGCCGTCGACCCGTCCTCGGTACGCACCGGAGGCTCCGTCCTGGGCGACAAGACCCGCATGCAGCGGCTCTCCGTGGACCCCAACGCGTTCATCCGGCCCTCCCCATCGGCCGGGACGCTCGGCGGGGTCGCGCGGGCGACCGTGCAGGCGATGGCGGTGCTCGAGGCGGCCGGCTACGACGTGGTGCTGGTCGAGACCGTCGGCGTCGGGCAGTCCGAGGTGACCGTGGCGGGGATGGTGGACACGTTCCTGTTCCTCACCATCGCGCGCACCGGTGACCAGCTGCAGGGGATCAAGAAGGGCATCCTGGAGATCTCCGACGTGATCGCGGTCAACAAGGCCGACCCCGACGACCCCCACCGCGCCCAGGAGGCACGCGCGGCGGCCCGCGAGCTCGCCGGCGCGCTCCGACTGGTGCGCTCCCGCGAGGAGTGGGCGCCACCGGTGGTCACCGCCTCGGCGCTCCACGACGACGGGGTCGACTCGGTCTGGGAGCAGGTGATGGCCCACCGCGCCCACCTCGGCGAGGACGGGCTGCGCACCAAACGCGCCGAGCAGCAGCTCGACTTCACCTGGGCGCTCGTCCGCGACGAGCTCGACCAGCGGCTCAAGCACTCCGCGGGCGTCAAGGCGATCCGCGACGAGGTGCGTGCCGAGGTGCTTTCGGGCGAGCTGCCGGCGACCGTCGCCGCGGACAGGATCCTCGCCGCCTACGACAAGGATTAGTCTGACAGGACCATGCTGGAGCCTGCTGCCTTCCTCGCCGAGCGAGTCGATGCCTACGACGCCGAGCTGATCGACCTGCGCCGGGACATCCACGCGCACCCGGAGCTCTCCTGGCAAGAGCATCGCACCACCGAGCTGGTCGCCGAACGACTGGAGAAGGCGGGCTGGCAGGTCGACCGGCCGTCCGCGACCGGTCTGATCGCCGACCTGGGCGGTGGGGGCAAGGAGTCGAGGATCGTCGCGCTGCGCGGCGACATGGACGCCCTGCCCGTCGACGACGTCACCACCGACATCTGGACGAGCACCGTTCCCGGGGTCGCGCACGCCTGCGGCCACGACGTCCACACCACGGCCCTGCTCGGCGCCGGCCTCGCGCTGGCCGACCTGCATCGCGAGTCACCGCTGCCCGGTGGCGTACGCCTGCTGTTCCAGCCCGCCGAGGAGGTCATGCCGGGCGGGGCGCTGCACCTGATGAGCCTGGGCGCGCTCGACGACGTGGAGCGGATCTTCGCGCTGCACTGCGACCCGACCGTGGACGTCGGGCGCGTCGGGATCCGCTCCGGCGCGCTGACCAGCGCGGCCGACCTGATCGACGTACACCTCAGCGGCACCGGCGGTCACACCTCGCGTCCGCACCTGACCGGCGACCTGGTCTTCGCGCTCGCCAAGGTGACCACCGAGCTGCCGGTGATCCTGAGCCGGCGCATGGACCCCCGGGCCGGCGTGAGCGTGGTCTGGGGCAAGGTCACCGCCGGCCAGATCCACAACGTGATCCCCGCCCACGGTTCCGTCGGAGGCACCGTGCGGATCCTCGACAGCGACGCCTGGAGCGAGGTCGAGCACGTCGTGCGCGAGGTCGTCGCCGAGATCATCGCCCCCTACGGCGTGACCGCCGCCGTCGACTACACCCGCGGTGTCCCTCCGGTGAGCAACGACGAGGAGTCCCACCAGATCCTCGTCGAGAGCGTCCGCGAGGTTCTGGGGGAGCGGGGTGCCGTCGTCTCCGCGCAGAGCCTCGGTGGCGAGGACTTCGGCTGGTACCAGGAGCAGGTCGCCGGCTCGATGTTCCGGCTCGGCGTACGCACCCCCGGCGGCCCCACCTACGACCTCCACCAGGGCGATCTGCGCATCGACGAACGCGCGGTGGGCGTCGGCGCCAAGGTTCTGGCCGCCGCCGCCCACCGCGCGCTGGTCTAGCTCGGGGCTACCCCTTTCGGTACGGGATGCCGTCGGCGGCGGGGGCGCGCGAGTGTCCGACGAGACCGGCGACGGCGAAGATCGTCACGACGTACGGCAGCATCAGCATGAACTGCGACGGCACCGGAGAGCCGATCACCGAGAGCACGGACTCGACGTTGGAGGCGAAGCCGAAGAGCAGCGCCGCCAGCGTCGCCTTGATCGGATCCCACTTGCCGAAGATCACCGCCGCCAGCGCGATGTAGCCCGCGCCGCCGGTCATCTCGCGTCCGAAGGACGGCACCGAGACGAGCGTGTACGTCGCCCCTCCGATGCCCGCGATCGCGCCGGCCAGCACGATGGTGCGGTAGCGGGTCGCGATCACGTTGATGCCGACGGTGTCGGCCGCCTTCGGGTGCTCGCCGACCGCGCGCACGCGCAGGCCCCACTTGGACCGGTAGAGGGCCCAGGCGACGAGGAAGACGGCGGCGTACATGATGTAGACCAGCACCGTCTGGCGGAAGAAGATCGGGCCGACCACCGGGATGCCGGACAGCAGCGGGATCTCCAGGCGCGGGAAGTGCGGCGGGTTGTTCAGTGCCCCCGCGTTCTCCGAGAGGACCTGGGAGAACATGAAGCTGGTGAAGCCGATCACGAGCACGTTGAGGACGACACCGACGATGACCTGCTCGACCCAGTAGGTGATCGCGAACAGGCCCAGGAGCAGCGCGACCAGCATCCCCGCGACCATCGCCGACACCAGGCCGGCCCACGGACTGCCGGTGAGGGAGGCGACGATCGCGGCGCCGAATGCGCCGAAGAGCAGCTGGCCGTCGATGGCGATGTTGACGACGCCCGCCCGCTCACCGAGTACGCCGCCGAGCGCACCGAACACCAGCGGCACCGCCAGCGCCAGCGCGCCGGCGAGCAGGCCGACCACGGGCAGCGTCTTGCCCGCGACCGCCCAGGCCAGGAACCCGGACACGGCGATCACGGCGAACGCCGCGACCAGCACCAGGGGAGTCTTGCGGCCGGCGCGAGCGTTCCAGGCGGCGTACGCCGTGCACAGCAGGCACAGCACCACGGCCGTCCACACGACGCCGTTGGCAGGCAGCGTGATGTCGGGGATGGCGAACCAGTCACCGTCGCGGCTCCACCGGAAGGTGGAGTCACCGGTGCGCGGCGCCACGATGACGAGCAGCGCCACCAGCACGGTGAACACGGCCATGACGATGGGCGTCTTCCACAGGCCCGGGATGCGCTCGGCGACGACTGGTTCGTCGGAGTTGACCGGAAGATCGACAGTGGACACGGTCCTCAGGCCTCCTTCGTGGGGAGTCGGAAGATCGCCTTCACCAGAGGTGGCGCGGCGAGGAAGAGCACGATCAGGGACTGGATGACCAGCACGATGTCGACCGGGATGCCTTCGGAGGCCTGCATGAAGAAGCCGCCGGACTTGAACGCGCCGAACAGGACCCCGGCGGCCAGGATGCCGAACGGCCGCGACCGGCCCAGCAGCGCGACGGTGATCGCGTCGAAGCCGATCCCGGCGTCGAGACCGCTGGTCGCGCCGTCGGTCACCGAGCCGAGCACCTGGTTCACACCGGCCAGGCCGACCAGCGCGCCGGAGATCAGGAACGCGCTCAGGTAGGCGACCCCGACGTTGATGCCCGCAGCCTTCGCGGCCGAGGGGTTCTCGCCGACCGCACGGAACCGGTAGCCGAGCGAGGAGCGGTTGAGGATCCACCAGACCAGGAACGTCGCCAGCACTGCGAGCAAGAACCCGGCGTGCAGGTTGAACTGCGGCCCGAGCAGGTCGGGCAGGATCGCCGACTCCGGCATCGGCGACGACTTCGGGTTGCCCGACCCGGGCGCCTGGAGCAGCGACTTGCGGGTCAGGGCGTAGAAGACCAGGTAGTAGCCGATGTAGTTCAGCATGATCGTCACGATCACCTCGTGGGCGCCGGTGAGCGCCTTGAGGAGGCCGGCGATCCCGCCCCACAGGGCGGCAGCCAGTGCTCCGACGAGGATGGCCAGCGGCAGGTGCACGATCATCGGCAGGTCGAACCTGACCGCCACGAACGCGGCCGCGGCGCCACCGAGCAGCATCTGCCCGCGACCGCCGATGTTGAAGAGCCCGGCGCGGAAGGTCAGGCCGATGCCGAGCCCGGCCAGCGTCAGCGGCGCGGCGAACTTCATCGTCTCGGTGATCGGCTTGATCTGCTGGGCGAACGTGCCGCCCAGATCGTTGTAGACCGAGCCCCGCCACAGCGAGACGTACGCCCCCGAGATGGCCTCCCACGCATAGAAGAACGTGTCGGAAGGGCGGGCGAAGAAGTAGGAGAGCCCGTAGCGGACGTCCTCGTCGGTGAAGAGGAT
This sequence comes from Nocardioides sp. NPDC127514, assembly GCF_040302125.1. Taxonomy (NCBI): domain Bacteria; kingdom Bacillati; phylum Actinomycetota; class Actinomycetes; order Propionibacteriales; family Nocardioidaceae; genus Nocardioides; species Nocardioides sp. NPDC127514. The sequence goes on from NZ_JBEORF010000020.1 coordinate 99,434, forward strand.
CATCAGCGACCCGAAGAACATCGCTAGCACCACCGAGAGCACCGCGACCAGCGCGTTGCCCGTGGTGATCTCGCGCATCGCCACGTGCCAACGGCTCGCCTCGGGCACCCGGTCGGTGTCGGCGGACGCCTTCACCGGCTCAACCGGCTCGGTCGACTCAGTCGGCTTGGTGGGCTCTGTCGGCTCGGCCGGCTGGTTCTCCGGCCCCTTCTCACTCACGACTCGCTCCCTTCAGGAGACTCGCCGGCCATCATCAGGCCGAGGGTGTCGCGGGAGGTGTCGGCGGGGACGATGCCCACGACCCGCCCGCGGTAGAGGACCATGATCCGGTCGGCGAGAGCGGCGATCTCGTCGAGCTCGGTGGAGACCACGAGCACCGGGACACCGGAGTCGCGCGCGGCCACGATCTGCTGGTGGATGAACTCGATCGACCCGACATCGACGCCGCGCGTCGGCTGTGCCGCGACGAGAAGTCGCAGGTCACGGGAGAGTTCACGGGCGACGACGACCTTCTGCTGGTTGCCGCCCGACAGCTGCCCGGCCAGGGTCGAGACCCCGGGGGCGCGTACGTCGTACTCGGCCAGCTTCTCCTTGGCGAAGGTGTCGAGCTTCTTCAGGTTCAGCGAGCCGCGCGAGACGAAGGGCTCGTCGTAGCTGCGGTTGAGCATGAGGTTCTCGGCGATGGTGAAGTTGCTGACGAGGCCGTCGACCTGGCGGTCCTCGGGGATGAACCCGATCCCGGCCTCGAGCGCCTTGCGCACCGAGCGGCCCACGATCTCGCGGCCGTCGAGCATGATCGAGCCCTCGACGTGCGGAGCCAGGCCGACCATGGCCTCGGTGAGCTCGGTCTGGCCGTTGCCCTGGACCCCGGCGACGGCGAGGATCTCACCGACGTCGATGTGGAAGCTGATCGAGTCGACGTGGACACGACCGTCCTCGTCGGCGACGGTGAGGTCGGAGACGACGAGCGCGCGCTCGCCCGGCTGTGCCGGGTCCTTGTGCACCTTGAGCTCGACCGGTCGCCCCACCATCAGGGCCGCGAGCTCGGCGTTGGAGGCCTCCGGGGAGGCCTCGCCGACCACGGCGCCGCGGCGGATGACCGTGATCCGGTCGGCCACCTCGCGCACCTCGCGCAGCTTGTGGGTGATGAACACGATGCCCGTGCCCGACTCCTTGAGCTGGCGCATGATCGCCATCAGCTCGTCGGTCTCCTGGGGCGTCAGCACAGCGGTCGGCTCGTCGAAGACGAGCACCTCGGCGTCACGCGAGAGAGCCTTGATGATCTCGACCCGCTGCTGCACGCCGACGGGGAGATCCTCGACGAGCGCGTCGGGGTCCACCTGGAAGCCGAAGCGCTCGGAGATCTCCCGGACGCGCTTGCGGGCGGCGTCGAGGTCGAGACTGCCGGCGAAGCCGGTGGCCTCGTGGCCGAGCATGACGTTCTCGGCGACGGTGAAGACGGGGATGAGCATGAAGTGCTGGTGCACCATGCCGATGCCGGCGGCCATCGCATCGCCGGGACCCTTGAAGCGCTGCGGCACGTCGTCGATGACGATCTCGCCCTCGTCGGCCTGGTAGAGGCCGTAGAGGACGTTCATCAGCGTGGACTTGCCCGCGCCGTTCTCACCGAGCAGGCAGTGGATCTCACCCGGCTCGACGGTCAGGGAGATGTGGTCGTTGGCGACCAGGGAGCCGAAGCGCTTGGTGATGTCGCGAAGCGCGAGTCTCATGGCACGGATCATTCCTTGCAGGGGTGGAGAAATTCCGGAAGTACGTGGTGAGGGGGCCGGGTGTGTCCGGCCCCCTCGTCGTGGTGGTCGCGACGAGCGGGACCACCACCTAGGTCACTTCGCCAGGTAGGAGTTGACCTTGATCGAGCCGTCCTTGATGCCCGCGGTGACTTCCTCGATCTCGTCGGGGAGAGTCTCGGAGACCTTGGACTCGAAGTTGTGGAACGGCGCCAGGCCGACCCCGTCGTTCTCGAGCGTGCCGACGTACGGCGTCGCGTCGAACTTGTCCTCGCCCGCGGCGAGGATGACATCCGTGGTGGAGGTCTTCATGTTCTTCAGGATGGAGGTGAGCACGACGTCCTGGGTGTTCGGGTCGGTCTCGTAGAAGTCGGCGTCGACACCGATCAGGGCGACCTCCTTGCCGGAGTCGTCGATCGCGGTGAGCGCACCCTGGTAGATCGGGCCGCCGACCGGCAGGATCACGTCGGCGTTCTGGTCGATGATCTGGCGGGCGGTGTTGGTGGCCTTCTCGTTGGCGACGAACTCACCGGTGAAGGAGCCCTTCTCGCCACCCTCGTAGCCGACGACCTTGACGTCCTTGTTCTTGGTCTTGGCGTAGTACTCGACGCCCTGCTTGAACCCGTCCATGAAGATCGTCACGGTCGGGAACGGCTGGCCGCCGTAGGTGCCGACGACGCCGGTCTTGGTGTAGTCGGCGGCGACGTAGCCGGCCAGGAACGCGGCCTGGGCGGTGTCGTAGAGGATCGGCTTGATGTTCTCCGCGTCGGTCTTGCCGTCGAAGTCGGCGTCGGCCGCGTCGTCGATCAGGACGTACTCGGTCTCGGGGTTGGCCTTGGCGGACTCGATGGTCGCGGCCGAGAGCGCGAAGCCGACGGTCACGATGGTGTCGCAGCCCTGCCCGACCAGGCTCTCCAGGTTGGAGGTGTAGTCGTTGGGGCTGTTGGACTCGACGTCCTTGAACTTCGCGCCGAGCTCGTCGGCGGCTTCCTTCACACCCTCGTAGCTGAGCTGGTTGAACGACTTGTCGTCGAACCCGCCCTCGTCGGAGACGATGCAGGGAAGGTAGTCGCTGTTCCCCTCCCCAGCGCGCTCGGCCGGCGCCTCTCCGCACGCGGCGAGCGCGGCAGTGGTCAGGACCGCGGCGAAGCCGCCGGCGGCGGCCTTCTTGATGTTGTTCTTCACTGGTGCCTCCAGGTCGTTGCTCCGCGAAGCGCGGCGCAAAGGACATTCATGTCCGAACGTTCTCCCCAAAGACCGAGCATTGCCAGGGATTACGCGAACGGTTACCAACTTTTGATCTCGACGAAGCCTAAGCCTCGTACCTTGTGCTTGGTTGTCCGGACAGGCTTTAAGGTCGAACCATGACCGAGAAGCAGACGTACGCCGCAGAGGGCTTTGACTGGGAAGGCCTGCGTGCACAGGCGGTGGAAGCCGCAAAACATGCGTACGCGCCCTACTCCAACTACCCGGTCGGAGTGGCCGGATACGCAGACGACGGACGCCTGCTCCACGGGTGCAACGTGGAGAACGCCGCCTACGGCGTGACCCTGTGTGCCGAGTGCGGGCTGGTCTCCTCGCTGCACATGACCGGCGGCGGCCGCCTCACCCACGTCGTCTGCGTCGACGGCTCCGGCGAGGTCATCATGCCCTGCGGCCGCTGCCGTCAGCTGCTCTGGGAGAACGGCGGCCCGGAGCTGCTGCTGATGACCGTCTCGGGAGTGAGGCCGATGTCCGAGGTCCTTCCGGACGCCTTCGGTCCGGAGAATCTCGCGTAGGCCTGGCTCCGGCCGGTAGCGGACCTGCGGCGATCGCGCCTTACGCTGTCCGCATGGCGGAACATGATGCGGTCGAGGTGATCCTCGCCAAGCGAGACGGTGGCGAGCTGAGCGACTCCCAGATCGACTGGATGATCGCGGCCTACACCCGTGGGGTGGTGGCCGAGGAGCAGATGTCGGCGCTCAACATGGCGATCCTGCTCAACGGGATGTCGCGGCGGGAGATCGCGAGGTGGACGGCGGCGATGATCGCCTCGGGAGAGCGGATGTCGTTCTCCTCTCTGGACAGGCCGACCGCCGACAAGCACTCCACCGGAGGCGTGGGCGACAAGATCACGCTGCCGCTGGCGCCGCTGGTCGCCGCGTGCGGGGTGGCGGTGCCGCAGCTGTCCGGGCGCGGGCTCGGCCACACCGGTGGCACGCTCGACAAGCTCGAGTCGATCCCCGGGTGGCGCGCGTCGCTCTCCAACGAGGAGATGCTGGCCCAGCTCGGGTCGGTCGGTGCGGTGATCTGCGCAGCCGGTGAGGGGCTGGCTCCGGCCGACCGCAAGCTGTACGCGCTGCGCGACGTCACCGGCACCGTCGAGTCGATTCCGTTGATCGCCTCCTCGATCATGTCCAAGAAGATCGCCGAGGGCACCGGGGCGCTGGTCCTCGATGTCAAGGTCGGTGCCGGTGCGTTCATGAAGACGCTCGCCTCCGCGCAGGAGCTGGCGCGCACCATGGTCGATCTCGGTACCGACGCGGGCGTCAACACGGTCGCGCTCGTGACCGACATGGCCACCCCGCTCGGCCTGACCGCCGGCAACGCCATCGAGGTCACCGAGTCCGTCGAGGTCCTGGCCGGCGGCGGACCCGCCGACGTCGTCGAGCTCACCGTCGCGCTGGCCCGGGAGATGCTGGCCGCTGCCGGTGTGTCCGGCCCGGACCCCGCCGACGTACTCGCCTCCGGCAAGGCCATGGACGCCTGGCGCGCGATGATCTCGGCGCAGGGCGGCGATCCGTCGGCGCCGCTGCCGGTCGCCCGCGAGACCCACGTGGTCACCGCGCCGACGTCCGGTGTCCTCACCCGGCTCGACGCGATGGCCGTCGGGCTCGCCGCCTGGCGCCTCGGCGCCGGGCGGGAGCGGAAGGAGGATGCCGTCCAGGCCGGGGCCGGGGTCACCTGGCACGCTCGCCCGGGCGACTCCGTCGCTGCCGGTGCGCCGCTGTTCACCCTCCACACCGACACCCCTGAGCGCTTCGACCGTGCGTTGGCCGCGCTGGAGGGTGGCTACGAGATCGAGGACGGGGCTGCGTACGAGGCGACCCCGCTGATCCTCGACCGGATCGGCTGACTCGACCAGCGCGCGATAACCGTTCGCTTCACCGGCCGGCGTACCGCCAGACTTCACCTATGGAGATCGTCAAGCCACCCAAGGCCGTCGCGGGCGACAAGGTCGCCGTGCTGTCACCCTCGTTCGCCGCGCCCGGGGTGGCACCGGCGATCCACGAGCAGGCGCTGAGGCGGCTGACTGAGGTGACCGGGCTGGTGCCGGTGGAGTATCCGACGACGAGGAAGGTCGGTGCGACGCCGCAGCAGCGGGCGGCCGACCTGAATGCCGCGTTCGGCGATCCGGAGATCCGGGCGGTGCTGGCGACCATCGGGGGCGAGGACCAGATCACCGTGATCCCGCATCTCGACGCCGAGCTGGTGCGGGCCGATCCCAAGCCGTTCCTCGGCTACAGCGACAACACCAACCTGCTCAACTGGCTGTGGACCAACGGCGTGGCCGCCTTCCACGGTGGCTCGACCCAGGTCCACCTCGGTCCGGGGCCGGGAGTCGATCCGATCCACGAGGCTTCGTTCAAGGCCGCGCTGCTCACGGGCGGGACCCTCGAGATCACCGAGCCAGGAGAGTCCGAGGACATCGGGCGCGACTGGAACGACCCGCGCGCGCTGACCGAGTACGGCGAGCGAGAGGCGACCGAGCCCTGGAGCTGGACGGGTCCCGAACGGAAGGTCACCGGCCGCACCTGGGGAGGCTGCATCGAGATCCTCCAGTGGGCGCTGACCGCCGGACGCTTCCCGGCCGACCCCGGGGTGCTGGCGGGCGGCGTACTCCTCCTGGAGACCTCCGAGGAGCTCATCCCGGCGCAGGAGTTCGGCTGGATCGCGCGCTCGCTGGGCGAGCGCGGGCTGCTCGAGGCGATCGACGCGGTGGTCGTCGCCCGCCCGCCGACCTCCGACTTCGAGCGACGGCCCAGCGCCGAGGAGCGTGCCGCGAAGCGCGCCGAGCAGCGCGACGCGGCGATCGAGACCGTCGCCCGCTACAACCCCGACGCGGTGGTCGTCGTCGGCCCGCCGTTTGGGCACACCCGGCCGCAGTGGATCGTGCCCTACGGCGGCGAGATGACCGTCGACGGCACGACCCAGCGTCTGTGGGCCGACTTCTCCTGAGCGGGGCTCAGTCCGCCAGGAGCAGGACGACCGACTCCGCGACGCATGCGGGCTTGGCGGAGCCCTCGATCTCGACCGTCGTCCTCACGACGAGCTGGAGGCCGGTGGGGAGCTCGGTGACCTCGCCGAAGGTGATGACCGGGCGGATGCGGGAGCCGACCAGGACCGGCATCGGGAACCGGACCTTGTTGAGGCCGTAGTTGAGCTTCGCGCCGGGGGTCTCCAGCGAGTAGACGCTCATGCCGAGGTAGGGGATCAGCGACAGCGTCAGGTAGCCGTGGGCGATGGTGCCCCCGAAGGGACCCTCCTTGGCCCGCTCCTCGTCGACGTGGATCCACTGGTGGTCGCCGGTGGCGTCAGCGAAGGCGTTGACGCGGTCCTGGTCGACCTCGAGCCATTCGCCGGTGCCGATCTCGGTGCCTGCGGCGTCGGAGACTTCTTGGAGAGTGGTGAATGTGCGCACCCCCGGAATCTAGCGGCATACGGAATGATGGGCCCATGGAACCGTCCGACATGCAGATCAAGGCCGCGCCGAAGGTGCTGCTCCACGACCACCTCGACGGTGGCGTACGTCCCTCGACCCTCGTCGAGCTCGCCGCTGAGGTGGGTCACCGGCTGCCGGAGGGGACTCAGGACGATCCGGTCGCGCTGGAGGAGTGGTTCGTGACCAGCGCGGACTCGGGGTCGCTGGAGCGCTACCTCGACACCTTCGCGCACACGCTCGCGGTCATGCAGACGCTGCCCGCGCTGACCAGGGTGGCTCGGGAGTGCGTCGAGGATCTGGCCGAGGACGGCGTCGTCTACGCCGAGGTCCGCTGGGCGCCGGAGCTCCATCTGGCCAACGGTCTCGAGCTGGACGAGGTCGTCGCGGCCGTCCAGACCGGGTTCGACGAGGGTATGGAGGCCGTTGCGGCGACCGGTCGGAAGATCGTCGTACGCCAGCTGCTCACCGCCATGCGGCAGGCCGCTCGCGCCGCCGAGATCGCCGAGCTCGCGGTGACCTGGCGCGACCGCGGGGTCGCCGGGTTCGACATCGCCGGGCCGGAGAAGGGCTTCCCGCCGAGCCGGTTCCTGGCGGCGTTCGAGCACCTCGCCGCCGAGAACATGCGCTTCACCATCCACGCCGGCGAGGGCTTCGGGCTGCCCTCGATCTGGGAGGCGGTGCACCCTTGCGGCTGCGACCGGCTCGGTCACGGCGTACGCATCGTCGACGACATCACCCTCGAGGAGGGCGAGGCGCCGCGGCTCGGCCGGCTCGCTGCGTACGTCCGCGACCGGCGGATCCCCCTCGAGCTCTGCCCGCGCTCCAACGTGCAGACCGGGGCGGCGAAGTCGATCGCCGAGCACCCGATCGGGCTGCTCTACGACCTGGGTTTCCGGGTCACGATCAACACCGACAACCGACTGATGTCACGCACCTCGATGTCGGCGGAGATGGCCGGCATCGTGGAGGCCTTCGGCTGGGGGCTGCCCGAGCTCCAGCGGCTGACGACCAACGCGATGAAGTCGGCGTTCCTGCCCTACGACGAGCGGGTCGACCTGATCCACGAGATCAAGGACGCGTACGCGGCCCTGTGAGTCGCTGGATGGCGATGAAGCCGTGCTTCGGGTAGACCGCCGTGCAGCCCTTCGCGACCGCGTCGGCGACGACCTGCGGCTGCGCGCGCATCAGCGCCAGGCCCCGCTTGACCAGCACGAACGGTGGTTTGCGGTGCTCGCGGAGATCGCGGGTGAGCCGGCGCCAGAAGGTCACCGTCGGTGACTGGGTGACGCAGTAGGCGGCGGCCAGCAGCCCCGCGTCGCGGCACTCGGCGACGATGTCCTGGGCGAAGATCCCCTCGGCGACGAAGAACGGCTCGTCGCCGAGGGTCAGTGACTGGCAGCCGGTGCGGCCGTCGTGGGCGATGTCGTAGACGGGTACGTCGGCAGTGCCGGTCTCGCAGAGCGCCGTGATCGCCTTCACCGCGTCAGCGGGGTGCCAGGAGTCGGGGTGGTCCCAGTCGACCAGGCCCGCGTTGGGGCCCTCGGTGATCCGGGGGAGCGAGGGGTCGGAGCCGTCCTTGTAGAAGTCGTCCAGCCTCAGGACCGGCAGACCGAGCCGCTCGGCGAGGCGGGACTTGCCGGCGCCCGAGGGGCCGGCGAGGACGATGACCTGAGCGCGCACCGGAGCATTCTCGCCTGTGGCGGGCCGAAGTCAGTAGCCGGCGCCGGGAGCCGACCCCGCCAGCAGCGCGCGCGAGCCCGAGACCCCGAGCCTGGTCGCCCCTGCGGCGATCATCTGCTCGGCCTGCTCCATGGTCCGTACGCCGCCCGAGGCCTTGACCCCGAGGTCGGGGCCGACGGTCTGGCGCATCAGCTTCACGGCGTGGACGCTGGCGCCGCCGGCGGGGTGGAAGCCGGTGGAGGTCTTCACGAAGTCCGCGCCGGCGCGAACGGCCGCCTGGCACACGCCGACGATCTCGTCGTCGTCGAGCGCCGCGGACTCGATGATCACCTTCAACACGGTGGGAGCGGGAACGGCCGCACGTACGGCGGCGATGTCGGCCTCCACGTCGGCGTACCGCTTCTCCTTCGCGGCGCCGACGTCGATGACCATGTCCACCTCGTCCGCACCGGCGTCGACCGCGGCGCTGGCCTCGGCGGCCTTGATCGACGAGAGATGCTTGCCACTCGGAAATCCGCACACGACCGCGATCTTCAGCTCGGCCGGCGCGTTGACCGGGAGCATCGAGGGAGAGACGCACACCGAGTAGGTGCCGAGCTCGGCGGCTTCCAGGATCAGCGCCTCGACGTCGGCGTGGGTCGCCTCGGGCTTGAGAAGGGTGTGGTCGATCAGCTTCGCGATGTCAGCGGGGGTAGGCACGGGCTCAGCATATGCATCTACGCCCGGAGGGCTAAGGTTTGCGCCGTGAATGACGATCAGCCCGAGGAGTGGTTCCGCAACTCCAGCAGCACCACGTGGGGATTCCTCTCGGCAGGGGCCGCGATCGCGGTCGTGGTGATCGACGCGGTCACCGGCTGGCACCCCGAGACGACAGCCGGTGGGGTGCTCTTCGCGCTGGTCGCGTACGCCGCGTTCGTCCGCACGAAGGTCGGGGTCAGCGAGGGTGACTTCGTGCTCCACCACCTCTACTCGACGGTGCGCTTCCCGATGGCTGCCCTGGAGAGCGTCTCGGTCGGCCGCACCCTCGGCGCCTACGCCGGCGGACGCACCTACGTCAGCGGTGCCGTCGGGCGTCCGATGCGGGAGGCGATCAAGGGCGCCAAGCGCGACCACAAGCCGCTGAGCAACCACGCCGACTTCATCGAGGACCGGCTCAACGCGCTGGCCCAGGACGCCCGCGACCGGCGCCGGATCAAGCGCGACTCCGACGAGCAGTTCGCCCTCGCCGAGGACGTACGCCGCAGCTGGGACTGGCCGCTGATCGCCGCCACCGCGGTCGTGGCCGTCGTCTTCGTGGTCCTGCTCGTGATCTAGCTCTCTAGACGCCGAGGGCGGCGCGGATGTCGACCTTGAGCGCGCCGAGAGCGATCTCGGCGTCCGTGCGGGCCTGTGCCAGAGCCTCCGGTGAGTCGACCGGCTCGACGACCTCGAGGTAGCACTTGATCTTGGGCTCGGTGCCGCTGGGCCGCACGATCACCCGTGACCCGCCGGCCAGCTGGTAACGGATCCCGTCGGTCGGCGGCAGGCCACCGATTCCGGTGGTGAGGTCGTCGAGCTGCTGCACGGTGGCCCCGGCCAACGCGGTCACCGGCCGGTCGCGGAGGCGCTGCATCGCGGCCGCGATCTGGGCCGGGTCCTCGAGCCGGACGGAGAGCTGGGTGGTGGCGTGCAGGCCGTGCTCGACGGCGAGCTCGTCGAGCAGGTCGGTCAGGCCACGACCCTCCGCCTTCAACGAAGCCGCCAGCTCGCACAGGAGCAGCAGCGCCGAGATGCCGTCCTTGTCGCGTACGTGCTCGGGGTCGACGCAGTAGCCCAGCGCCTCCTCGTAGCCGAAGGCGAGCCCCGGCGCGCGCGAGATCCACTTGAAGCCGGTCAGCGTCTCGGCGTAGGCCTGGCCGGCGGCCGCGGCGATCTTGCCGAGCAGCGAGGAGGAGACGATCGAGGCCGCGTACGTCCCGGTCACGCCCTTGCGGATCAGGTGGGTCGCCAGCAGCGCGCCGACCTCGTCGCCGGTCAGCATCCGCCACTTCTTTCCGACAGGGATCGCGGCCGCGCAGCGGTCGGCGTCGGGGTCGTTGGCGATGACCAGGTCGGCGCCCTTCTTGCTCGCCAGCGCCATCGCCCGGTCCATCGCCCCGGGCTCCTCGGGGTTGGGGAAGGCGACGGTCGGGAAGTCGGGGTCGGGCCGCTCCTGCTCCTTGACGACGAGCGGCTCGGGGAAGCCGGCGAACTTCATCGCCAGGTTCACCAGATCGCCGCCGACGCCGTGCAGCGGCGTGTAGACCGTCTTGAGGTCACGCGGGCCGCCCTCGGTGAGGAGCCCGACCACCGTGTCGAGATAGCTGTCGACCAGGTCCTCGCTGATCGTCTGGCCGGCCGGTCCCTGCGGGACCGAGCTCACCTTGTCGACCGCCGCGATCCGCTTCGCGATCTCGATATCCGCCGGCGGCACGATCTGCGAACCGTCACCGAGGTAGACCTTGTAGCCGTTGTCCTGCGGCGGGTTGTGGCTGGCCGTCACCATCACGCCAGCGCTCGCGCCCAGCGCCTTGACGGCGTACGCCAGCACCGGCGTCGGCAGCGAGCGCGGCATCACCAGCGCGTGGAGGCCTGCTCCGGTCATCACCTCGGCAGTGTCCTGGGCGAAGACGTCGGAGTTGTGCCGCGCGTCGTAGCCGATCACCACCGGCCCCTGCGCGCCGGTCGCGAGCAGGTAGCGCGCCAGTCCCGCGGCGGCCTTGATCACGACCACCCGGTTCATCCGGTTGGGCCCGGCGCCGAGCGCGCCCCGCAGTCCGGCGGTGCCGAACTGCAGCATGCCCGAGAACCTGTCGGCCAGCTCGGCCGCGGCGCCCGGGGCGGTGGACGTGAGGAGGCTCTCGAGCTCTGCTCGGGTCTGTGCATCTGGGTCATCGGCAAGCCATTCCCGGGCTTGGACGACGAGCGCAGATTGATCTGTGGGGACCATGGATCTGACCCTAGGTCATCGGGTGGCGGAAGATGGAAGGGCTTCTGCCGTTTTGTGGCTGGGGTTTGCCGCCGACCCGTTCTTGGAGGGTGTTCTCGCCGCCATCCGGAGTAAAGGACGGCCTTCGGCCGCCGGCTGCGCCGGTCGCCTTCGGCGATCCTTGACACCGGCCGTCGCCGAGAATTTTGGCTGGCTATCGGGTCGGCGGCAGGGGTTTGGTGCAGCGGTTTGGGTTGGTAGGGGTTTGGATCTGGGTTTGTCGTTCCGTCGCTGCGGGTGGCTCGGGTGGGAGGCGAACGAATTTTCGTTCGGCCTGATCCGGGGAGGCGAACGAAAATTCGTTCGCCTCAGAGGGGGCCTGGTCCGGGGTGGGGTTGGCGGGTGGAAGAAGTTTTTCTTCCACCCGGAGACCCCTGTCTGGTCCAGTCGCGGAGCGGTCACCCGCCGTGGGTGCGTGTGCCGCGGCCACACCCGGGCCAGGTCGAGAAGACCCTCAAAGAACGGGTCGGCGGCCCAAGACCAACCCCGAAGAACGACCCGCGACAAGCGTCGGACCGGGATGACGACCTCAGATCTTCGGCAACAGATCCCCGAGAAGCCCGCCCATCCGAGCAGCCGCATTGCGCCCAGCCTCGAGAACCTCGGCATGGTCGAGCGGCTGGTCGGAGATGCCGGCGGCGAGGTTGGTGACCAGCGAGATCCCGAGGATCTCCATGCCCGCCTCGCGAGCCGCGATCGCCTCGAGGGTGGTCGACATGCCGACCAGGTCACCACCGATGATGCCGGCCATCTTCACCTCGGCCGGGGTCTCGTAGTGGGGGCCGGGGAACTGGACGTACACACCCTCGTCGAGCGAGGAGTCGACCTGCTTCGCCAGCCCTCGCAGGCGCGAGGAGTAGAGGTCGGTGAGGTCGACGAAGTTGGCGCCGACCAGCGGAGAGGTGGCGGTGAGGTTGATGTGGTCCTTGATCAGCACCGGGGTGCCGGGGGACCAGGACGAGTTGAGTCCGCCGCAGCCGTTGGTCAGCACCATCGTCGAGCAGCCCGCGGCCGCGGCGGTGCGTACCGGGTGCACGACCGCGTCGACGCCCTTGCCCTCGTAGTAGTGGGTACGGCTGAGGAAGACCAGCAGGTTGCGACCGCTCGCCGACCGGATGGAGCGGATCTTGCCGCTGTGCCCCTGGACCGCGGCGGCGCTGAAGCCGGGCAGGTCGGTGGTGGCGATCTCGGTGTAGTCCTCGCCGAGCGCGTCGACGGCGGGCAGCCAGCCCGAGCCCAGCACCAACGCGATGTCGTGCTTCTCGATGCCGGTCTTCTCCGCGAGCGCGGAGGCGGCTTCCTTGGCGAGTTCGTAAGGCGTGGTCACTCGCCGAGTTTAGACCCGCGCCCAGACCGACTCAGTCGTTGGACCGGCACGGGCGCGTACGCAGCGCGTGCACGTAGTCGGCCGGTGCCCCGGCCGCCTCGGCGGCGTCGGCCAGCGCGCCCAGGTGTCGGGCGTCCGGGATGCCACCCTCGTACGTGTCCAGGACGTAGGTCTCGCAGAGCAGGTCCTCGGCGAGCGCCGAGATCCGCACCTTGGTCTTGAAGTAGAGGCCGATGTCGGCCAGCTCCCATTTCTCCAGGGCTTCCATGTCCTGGTCCACGACGTCGTAGACCGCGACGAAGACCTGCTCGAACGGGTCCTGGACGATCGTGGCCGTCGGTCCGTCGCCGAGCACGTTGTCCTCGCCCCCGAAGGTGAGTCGCCAGCCACCCAGCCACCCGGTCGTGCGCAACGGCGAATGCGGGCACCGCTCACTCATCAGCGCCGGGTCGAGATTGACGCCATAGGCCGCATAGAGAGTCACGGGTCACGAGGTTACCGCCCAGTCCTCACCCGCTTGGGATCTATCTGTTATTGGCGGTCTACCCTTGGGTACGTGACCCACTTTGATGTTCTCGTCCTCGGCGCTGGCCCCGGTGGCTACGTCGCCGCCATCCGTGCCGCTCAGCTCGGCAAGTCCGTCGCCGTCGTCGAAGACAAGTACTGGGGCGGTGTCTGCCTCAACGTCGGGTGCATCCCGTCCAAGGCGCTGCTGCGCAACGCAGAGATCGCGCACATCATCACCCACGAGAAGAAGACCTTCGGGATCTCGGGTGACGCGACCATGGACTTCAGCGCGACCTTCAAGCGCAGCCGCGGTGTCGCGGACGCCAGCGCCAAGGGCGTGCACTACCTGATGAAGAAGAACAAGATCACCGAGATCGACGGCTGGGGCACTCTCACCGGGCCGAAGTCGATCGCCGTCAAGGGCAAGGACGGCGCCTCGACCGACTACACCTTCGACAACCTGATCATCGGCACCGGCGCGACCGTGCGCTCGGTCCCGGGTGTCGTGCCCAACGGGCAGAACATCGTGACCTACGAGGAGCACATCCTCACCGAGCAGCTGCCGAGCTCGATCATCATCGGCGGCTCGGGCGCCATCGGCGTCGAGTTCGCCTACGTGCTGAAGAACTTCGGCGTGGACGTCACGATCGTGGAGTTCCTCGACCGGATGGTGCCGACCGAGGACGCCGACGTGTCCAAGGAGCTGCTGCGCCAGTACAAGAAGCTCGGCGTCAACGTGCTGCTCTCGACCGCCGTCAAGGGCGCCGAGGACACCGGCTCGGGTGTGAAGGTCACCGTGGCTCCGGCCGCCGGTGGCGACGAGCAGGTCCTCGAGGCCGACAAGTTCCTGGCCGCCTTCGGGTTCGCGCCGCGGGTCGCGGGCTTCGGCCTCGAGAACACCGGCGTCGAGCTCACCGACCGGGGCGCGATCGCTGTCGATGCCCGTGGCCGCACCAACGTCGAGGGCATCTACGCCATCGGTGACTGCACCGGCAAGCTGATGCTCGCCCACACCGCCGAGGCCATGGGTGTCGTCGCCGCCGAGACCATCGCCGACGCCGAGACCATGGAGATCAACTTCGACATGATCCCGCGCGCGACGTTCTGCCAGCCGCAGATCGCCTCGTTCGGCTACTCCGAGGCGCAGGCCAAGGAGAAGGGCTACGACGTCAAGACCTCGTCCTTCCCGTTCTCCGCCAACGGCAAGGCCCGCGGCATGGCCGAGACCGTCGGCTTCGTGAAGATCGTCGCCGACGCCGAGCACAACGAGATCCTCGGCGCCCACATGATCGGCCCCGAGGTCACCGAGCTGCTGCCCGCGCTGACGCTCGCCCAGCAGTGGGACCTGACCGCCGACGAGGTCGCGCGCAACGTCTTCGCCCACCCGACGCTGTCGGAGGCGATGAAGGAAGCCATCGAGGGCATCGCTGGTCACATGATCAACCTCTGATCAGACCAATCTCTCGCGTCGAGGCCCGGATCCGCGGATCCGGGCCTCGTCACGTCTGCGGTTTCTTCTACACGCCCGCCGTGACCGGGCCGATCTCGATGCCGAGCAGGTCCCACGCCCGGCGGGCGGCGGCCTCACGCGCCTCCGGGGTCGGTCCGTGCACCCCGCCGGAGACCATCGCGACGGCGAGCATGAGGTCGTCGGTGCTGTAGGTCTGCCTCGGGAGCCCGTCGATGGCGGTGCGTACCCGGTCGGCCAGAAAGCGGGAGCTCTCCTCGTCGGTGAGCCGGATGATGCCGACGAACGCGGTCGAGCGGATCATCTGCCAGGTGACCACGCCGAGCACGTCGGCCAGCGTCGCATCGGGGCGGGCGGCGACCTGCTCGATGTCGCGTACGTTCTCCTCCAGCACCGCGGTCGCCAAGGTGAGCCGGTCGGGGAAGTGCCGGTAGAGGGTGCCCTGGCCGACGCCGGCGCGCTTGGCGACCGCCGACATCGGCGCGTCCAGACCCTGCTCGGCGAGCACCTCGCGGGCGGCGGCGACCAGGAGGTCCCGGTTGCGGACCGCGTCGCTTCGGGTCGGGCTGGCTGGGCTCGTCATCCCAGCAGGGTAATGGCCGGACGATATTTTTCGTCCCCGACCAATGCGGACAGAAACTGACCTGAACGCCTCATAGCGTTGCTGGTGTCAGAGGGAAACACCACCAAGGAGTCCATGTCATGACCGCAACCGCCGCCAGCGCCGTGAAGACCAGCGCCACCGCCACCCTGTCCCGTGAGCGGACCGACCTGCTCGAGACCCTGGCCAAGCACCGCGGCTTCCTGCGCTACGCCGTCCGCAACCTGACCGACGAGCAGGCCCGGCTCACCCCGACCGCCTCCGCGCTCAGCCTCGGCGGCCTGGTCAAGCACGTGTCAGCCTGCGAGCGGGGGTGGGCCGACTTCATCGTCCGTGGCGCGGTGGCGCAGGAGCTCACCCCGGAGAAGTACGCCGAGTTCGCCGCCGACTTCGTGCTCGCCGAGCACGAGACGCTGGCGGGCGTGCTCGAGGCGTACGAGGACGTGGCCGCGGCCACCGACGAGCTGATCCGCACGGTCGATCTCGACGCGGACCACGCGCTTCCCGAGGCGCCATGGTTCGAGCCGGGCGGCCGCTGGTCCAACCGTCGCGTCGTCACCCACATCCTGGCCGAGACCGCCCAGCACGCCGGTCACGCCGACATCATCCGGGAGACCATCGACGGTCAGAAGACGATGGGCTGACTCTGCCGCTCCGGGCGCGTGGAAGAATGCGGCCCATGGCGCGGGTGACGATCATTGGTGGGGGTCCAGGCGGATACGAGGCGGCGCTGGTCGCGCAGCAGCTCGGGGCGGAGGTCACGGTCGTCGACCGTGACGGCCTCGGTGGCAGCGCGGTGCTCACCGACTGCGTGCCGAGCAAGACCCTGATCGCCACCTCCGAGCTGATGTCGGACATGACGCTCGCCCGCGACCTGGGCATCAACTTCCGCGACCACCACGGCGACCCGGCCACCGAGCTCTACGCCGATCTCGAGCTGGTCAACAAGCGCGTCAAGTCGCTCGCGCTCGCGCAGTCGAGCGACATCGAGAGCCGGCTGACCCGCCGTGGGATCCGGATCGTCAAGGGCACCGGGCGCATCGACGCCGACAAGCGTCAGGTGATCGCGACCCGGGACCAGGACGGAACCGAGGAGGCGATCGAGAACGACGCGGTCCTCATCGCCACCGGCGCCCGGCCGCGGGTGCTGCCCACCGCCCAGCCCGACGGCGAGCGGATCCTGACCTGGGAGCAGGTCTACGACCTCGACGACCTGCCCTCGCACATGATCGTCGTCGGCTCGGGCGTCACGGGTGTGGAGTTCGCCAACGCCTACCTCAACCTCGGCTCCCAGGTCACCCTGGTCTCCTCGCGCGACCGGGTTCTGCCCGGTGAGGACGCGGATGCGGCGACGGTCCTGCAGGACGTACTCGAGCGGCAGGGGATGAACATCCTCAGCAAGTCGCGGATGGAGTCGGTGACCCGCTCCGGCGACGTCGTCACCGTCAAGCTGACCGACGGCCGCGAGGTCACCGGCAGCCACTGCATCCTCGCGCTCGGCTCGATCCCCAACACCGAGGGCCTGGGTCTGGAGGAGGCCGGCATCGAGCTCGACGAGGGCGGGTTCATCCGCACCGACAAGGTGTCGCGTACCTCCGCCTACGGCGTGTACGCAGCCGGCGACTGCACCGGCGGCTTCATGCTCGCCTCGACGGCCGCCATGGCCGGCCGGATCGCGATGCGCCACTTCCTCGGCGACGCGGTCATCCCGATGGACCTCAAGGAGGTCGCGGCCAACGTGTTCACCTCCCCGGAGATCGCCACGGTCGGCTACTCGCAGGCTCAGGTCGACTCGGGCGAGGTCGTCGCCGACACCCTGCGCCTCGACCTCAAGGGCAACGCGCGAGCCAAGATGCAGGGCATCACCGACGGCTTCGTCAAGCTCATCTCCCGCCCCGGCACCGGCGTCGTCATCGGCGGCGTCGTCGTCGGCCCGCGCGCCTCGGAGCTCATCCACCCCATCACGCTCGCCGTCTCCACCGGGCTCACCGTCGACCAGATCGCCAACACCTTCACCGTCTACCCCTCGATCTCCGGCTCCACCGCCGAGGTCGCCCGCCGCCTCCACCACGTCGAGTAGTCACTGACGTCGGCCGAGACGTCACTTGCGTCGGCCGAGAAGGCACCCGAAAACGGTGTGCGAGCAGCGCCACGGCTTCGCTAGCGTGAGCGCCATGGGTAACTGCTGCATGACGATGTTCGTCCGGATCCGCCGCCGCTGACGGCGCGGATCCCACCGAAGCACTCGTCGCATTCGCGCCGCCACCTGGCAACCCTGCCGGGCGGCTCCGAGTGCTACCCGCAGGCCGCCCGGCTCCTTCTGTCTCGAGGAGCATCCATGCCCGACGTACGCCCTGGCCGGCACGAGCTCGGCCAGAACTTTCTCACCGACAGGTCGGTACTCGACCGCATCGTCCATCTCGTCTCGCAGCGGCAGGGTCCGCTGGTCGAGTGGGGCACCGGCAACGGCGCCGTCACCCTGGCGCTGGCCGAGCTGGGTCGTCCGCTGGAGGGGGTCGAGATCGACTCTCGCCGGGCGGCCGAGCTGCGCCGACGGATCGGTCCGCACGTGTGTATCGCCGAGGGCGACATCCTGCGTCACGCGCCACCGCAGGACGCGGTCGTCGTCTCCAACGTCCCGTTCCACCTGACCACACCGATCCTGCGCCACCTGCTCGCCTCGACGACGTGGCGCCATGCCGTACTCCTCACCCAGTGGGAGGTCGCCCGCAAGCGCGCGGGCGTCGGCGGTACGACCCAGCTCACCGCCCAGTGGTGGCCGTGGTTCACCTTCACCCTCGACCGCCGGGTGCCGTCGACCGCCTTCCGACCGCGGCCGAACGTCGACGGCGGGCTGCTGCTCATCGACCGCCGCCCCGAGCCGCTGCTTCCGGACACGGACGTCCGCGACTTCCAGTCGTGGGTGGCGAAGGTCTTCAGCAGCCGAGGCCGCGGGGTCGCCGAGATCCTGCGCCGCAACGGCGTCCCGGCTCGTCTCGCCAACCAGATCGCTCAGCGGCGCCGGCGGTCTCAGGCACCGGTGCTCCCGCGGGACCTGCGTGCGGAGGACTGGGTCGAGGCGTACGCAGCGGTCTGACCTGCCGAGACGTCACTCGCGCAGGCCGAGATGGCACCTAGGTGCCATCTCGGCCTGCCGTAGCGACGCTTCGGCCGACGGGGCTGACGTCTCGGCTCAGCCCAGGACGAGCACCAGGTCGCCACCGTCGACCGCCTGGGTACCGGAGAAGGCGAGACGGGAGACGGTGCCGTCGACGGGGGCGGTGATGGCGGCCTCCATCTTCATGGCCTCGATGGTGGCGACGGTGTCGCCGGCCTTGACCGACTCACCGGCCGCGACCGAGATGGTCACGACGCCCTGGAACGGCGCTGCGACCTGGCCGGGAACGGCGGGGTCGGCCTTCTCGGCGGCGGCGACCTCGGCGGCGACGGACCGGTCACGTACTCCGATCGGGCGCAGGTGGCCGTTGATGGTGGCCATGACGGTGCGGATGCCGCGCTCGTCGGGCTCGGAGACGGCGGTGAGCCCGAAGATGACCGTCTTGCCCTCGGAGAGCTCGACGATGTGCTCCTCGCCCTCGCGCAGGCCGTAGAGGTAGTCGAGCGTCGAGATCACCGACACGTCGCCCCACTTCGAGCGGGCTTCGGTGAAGTCCTTCGTCGGTCCGGGGAAGAGCAGCCGGTTGAGCGTCCCACGACGGTCGGAGGCGAGCCCGGCCGCGTCCTCGGCAGACAGCGTCGGCGACGGCGCCTTCCAGGTGCGTCCCGCGGTCGCCTTGCTGCGGAACGGCTCGGGCCAGCCGCCCGGCGGGTCACCGAGCTCTCCGTTGAGGAACCCGATGACCGAGGCCGGGATGTCGTACGCAGCCGGGTCGGCCTCGAACGCAGCCGGGTCGGCACCAGCGGCGACCAGCGACAGCGCCAGGTCGCCGATGACCTTGGACGACGGCGTGACCTTGGGGACGCGGCCGAGGATCTGGTTGGCCGCGGCGTACATGTCCTCGATCTGCTCGAACTTCTCGCCCAGCCCGAGCGCGATCGCCTGCTGGCGCAGGTTGGAGAGCTGGCCGCCCGGGATCTCGTGGCGGTAGACCCGGCCGGTAGGCGCGGGCAGCCCGGACTCGAAGGGCGCGTAGACGCGGCGTACGGCCTCCCAGTAGGGCTCGAGCGAGTTGACCGCCGCCAACGACAGGCCGGTGGCACGCGAGGTGTGGTCGGTCGCCGCCACCAGCGAGGAGAGCGGCGGCTGGGAGGTGGTCCCGGCCATCGACGCGGTCGCGGCGTCGACGGCGTCGACGCCGGCCTCGATCGCGGCGGTCAGCGTGGCCAGCTGGCCACCCGCGGTGTCGTGGGTGTGCAGGTGGACCGGCAGGTCGAACCGCTCGCGGAGCGCGGTGACCAGGGTGCGCGCGGCGGGCGCCCGCAGGAGCCCGGCCATGTCCTTGATCGCCAGCACGTGCGCCCCGGCCGAGACGATCTCCTCGGCCAGCCGCAGGTAGTAGTCGAGCGTGTAGAGCTTCTCGTCGGGCGAGGAGAGGTCGCCGGTGTAGCAGAGCGCCACCTCGGCGACGGAGGTCCCGGTCGCCCGCACCGCGTCGATCGCGGGCCGCATCTGGGACACGTCGTTGAGCGCGTCGAAGATCCGGAACACGTCGATGCCGGTCTCGGCGGCCTCCGAGACGAATGCGTCGGTGACCTCGGTCGGGTAGGGCGTGTAGCCCACCGTGTTGCGACCACGCAGCAGCATCTGGAGGTTGATGTTCGGGATCGCCTCACGCAGCTGCGCCAGCCGCTCCCACGGGTCCTCGGAGAGGAAGCGGAGAGCCACGTCGTACGTCGCCCCGCCCCAGGCCTCCATCGACCACAGCTGCGGCGTCAGCCGGGCGACGTGGCCGGCGACGCCGAGCAGGTCGGTGGTGCGGACCCGGGTCGCCAGCAGCGACTGGTGGGCGTCGCGGAAGGTGGTGTCGGTGACCGCGACCGGCTCCTGGGAGCGCAGTGCGGCGGCGAAGCCCTCCGGCCCGAGCTCGCGAAGCAGGTCGCGAGAGCCCGCCGGCGGAGCCACCGACAGGTCGAGCTTCGGCAGCTTCTCGACCGGGTGGAGCGAGACCGGGGCGGCGCCGTGCGGCTGGTTGACGGTCACGTCGGCGAGGTAGGTGAGCAGCTTGGTCCCGCGGTCACCGGAGGCCCGCGCGGTCAGCAGCTGCGGGTGGGTCTCGATGAACGAGGTCGTGATCGAGCCCGAGATGAAGTCGGGGTCGTCGAGCAGCGCCTGCAGGAACGGGATGTTCGTCGCCACCCCGCGGATGCGGAACTCCGCCACGGCCCGCCGGGCCCGGGTGACGGCGTCCTCGAAGGTGCGCCCGCGACAGGTGAGCTTGGCGAGCATCGAGTCGAAGTGGGGCGAGACCTCGGCCCCGGCGTACGTCGTGCCGCCGTCGACCCGGATCCCGGCACCGCCGGGGGAGCGGTAGGTGGTGATCATGCCCGTGTCGGGGCGGAAGTTGTTGGCGGGGTCCTCGGTGGTGATCCGGCACTGCATCGCCGCGCCGCGCAGCTGCACGGAGTCCTGGGTCAGCCCCAGGTCGGCCAGCGTCTCACCGGAAGCGATCCGCATCTGCGAGCGGACCAGGTCGACGTCGGTGACCTCCTCGGTCACGGTGTGCTCGACCTGGATGCGCGGGTTCATCTCGATGAAGACGTAGTTGCCCGCGGGGTCGAGCAGGAACTCGACGGTGCCGGCGCAGGAGTAGCCGATCTCCTTGGCGAACCGCACCGCGTCCGCGCAGATGCGTTCGCGCAGCTCAGGGTCGAGATTGGGCGCGGGAGCGATCTCCACGACCTTCTGGTGGCGGCGCTGCACCGAGCAGTCGCGCTCGAAGAGGTGGATGACGTTGCCCTCGCCGTCGGCGAGGATCTGCACCTCGATGTGACGCGGCTCGACCACGGCCTGCTCGATGAAGACGGTCGGGTCGCCGAAGGCCGCCTCGCCCTCGCGCATGCAGGTCTCGACCGCCTCGCGCAGCTTGTCGGGGTCGTCGACCCGCCGCATCCCGCGGCCGCCACCACCGGCGACCGCCTTCACGAAGAGCGGGTAGGGCAGAGCGGACGCGGCGGAGACGAGCGTGTCGACATCGGTCGACGGCTCGACCGACTGCAGAGTCGGTACGCCGGCAGCCTTGGCCGCCGCGATGGCGGTGGCCTTGTTGCCGGTGAGC
Source organism: Nocardioides sp. NPDC127514 (assembly GCF_040302125.1). NCBI lineage: Bacteria > Bacillati > Actinomycetota > Actinomycetes > Propionibacteriales > Nocardioidaceae > Nocardioides > Nocardioides sp. NPDC127514. The sequence goes on from NZ_JBEORF010000020.1 coordinate 120,710, forward strand.
GTGAGGACCTCCGCCGAGGGCCCGATGAACGTGATCCCGGCCCGGGCGCAGGCCTCGGCCAGCGCCGGGTTCTCGGAGAGGAACCCGTAGCCGGGGTAGATCGCGTCCGCGCCGCTCTGCTTGGCGACCTCGACGATGGCGTCTGGATCGAGATAGGCCCGGATCGGGTGACCGAGCTCTCCGATCTGGTAGGCCTCGTCGGCCTTCAGCCGGTGCTCTGAGCCCCGGTCCTCGTAGGGGAATACGGCGACTGTTTTCGCCCCGAGCTCGAAGCCCGCACGGAAAGCTCGGATCGCGATCTCGCCGCGGTTGGCAACCAACACCTTCTTGAACATGGCGGTCACGCTACCCATCCGAAGCGGGTCGTCCCAGGTTATGGGACGTTTCCTTTCAGTTGGTGGACACCGGGGCCCACGCGAAGTGTGCGGATTCGTTGGGGCCGCGCGACGGCTCGCGTCGATACCGTCGGCGGAATGAAAACCATGATTCGTCGGCGTCGCTCAGCTCTCGTCGCCCTCGCGGGCTCAGCCCTGCTGGCCGGATCGCTCACCGCGCTCGGCGCGGCGAGCTCGCCGGCCGCCGCGGCCGGCACCGTGAACTGCTCCGGCTCGATCAACGGCAAGGCGGGCGGCTACATCCGCAAGCGCTCGATCAAGAACAGCACGGTGACCGGCGACTATCGCAGCGCCGGCACGGTCAGCTGGTCGCCGCGGGCCTGGATCGAGATCGGCGGCGCCGGTGACGCCACCACCTGGAAGACCAGCTACATCGTGCCCGGCACCGACGGCACCGGCCGGACCGTGACCATCGGTGGGACCATCGGGCAGTCCGTGCTCACCGAGACGAAGTCCGCGCAGCTCTACCGCACCAACGGCACCGCGGTGACCGGCTGGAGCCCCAAGAAGGTCGTGAACGGCCCGACGACCGCGGTCTACAGCGTCACCACCTCCGGCGTCGTGCAGCAGACCGCGCTCTCCTACTCCAGCGCGGGCACCCGCCTCGGCACGGTCACGAACCTGCCGGTCACCCTGCCGAGCACCACGACCGTCGCAGGCGTGTGGACGAGCCACAACGGGGTGATGTACAACCTCCTCTACTCGATCAACCCGAGCACCAACAAGCTCGAGCAGATCGTCGTACGTCCCGACCGTCCGGCGGAGGCGAAGAAGTACGTCGTCCGCAGCCTCGGCACCGGCTGGCGCTACCTGTCGGTGCACAACTGCTATGACGCCGACGGCGCGGTCGCGGCCAAGGACATCGTCCTGATCAACCCGACGACCGGCAACGCGGTACGCATCCGTCAGAGCAGCGGGATCGGGCACAGCACGACCTTCTCGGCCTCGACCCGGGTCGGCACCGATGGTTCGTGGAAGTGGAGCGGGATCAGCAGCTAGCTGGTAGGCCCTCGTCCCGGCCAGAGGTCGAGCAGGTCCCCCGGGCGCAGCCCGAGGGCGTGCTCGATGTCGCCGGGCGAGGTCTCGCGCAGATACTGCGAGACCAGCTGGGCCAGCTCCATCCAGTAGCCGCGCAAGGTCGACTCGGACAGGTACATCGACCGGCTCATCTCGGCGTACGTCAGTCCGCGGGCGCGGTGGGCGAGGACCTCGCGTTGCCTCGGCGTGAGGACGGTGATGCTGCGGCGGCGGACGAGGACCTCGATGAGGCCGGTGATATCCGGGGGGATCACCGGCTCATCGGCGGCGACGGCGCGGAACGCCGCCTCCGCCTCGGCCAGCGAGGCCGCCTTCGAGACCACGCCGGTCGCGCCGGCGGCGAGGCAGGCAGCGAGCACGAACCGGCGCTCCTCCTGGGAGTAGACGCAGACCCGGTAGCCGGCCTCGACGATGCGCCGGATGGCCGTGGTGCCCTGTGAGGCGTCGGGCTGGCCGGTGTTGGCGAGGTGGAGGTCGAGGATCACCACGTCGGCCTCCGGCATCGCCGTTAGCAGGTCCTCGACGGACCCGTGGCTGGACACGAAGGTGAGATCGGGCAGGAGCAGGCTCAGCGATGCGCGCATCGCCGTCGCGTCGTCCACGTGGCTGAAGCGCGGCCCGGAGGTCACGCCAAACATCACGCCACCTCCGCGGTGGTCGTCTGCGCCAGCGTGACCGTGGTGCCGAGGTCGCGGATGCTGGTGATCTGGACGTCGACGCCCGAGCGGGCGAGCTGCCCGACGACCACCTCGCGCAGACCGACCCCGAACGTCGTCGCCGAGGTGTCGAAGCCGATGCCGTCGTCGTGCAGCGTGACCTCCCAGCCGGTGCCGTCCTCGTCCTCGGCGGCGTGCAGGACGACCCGGCCCGCCCGAGCGTGCTGGCGTACGTTGAGGAGCAGGCTGCGCAGCGCCGCGGCCAGGTCGTCGGCGAGACCGCGCGGGAGCGCGACGTCTTGGGCGAGGTCGGCGACCACCGTGATCGGGAGGTCGTCGAACTCCGCTCCGACGGCGGTGACCACCGCCGCCAGGTTGGTCGCCTCGCTCACCGGCGGCGGGGTCTGACCGCTCAGGTAGGCGCGCATCCGGTTGAGCTCGACCTCGGCCTGCGACCGCAGCGCGCCGTTGCCGTCGGCGGTGTCGGTCTCCACGAGCAGCCGCATCATCGCGGTGCCGTTGTGGATGGCGAGCCGGGCACGACGCTCCTCCTCGGCCTTGGCGGCCTCGGCGGCATAGCGCCGCGCCCCATCGGCCTCCGTCCCGATCCGCACGATCGTCTGACAGCCGAACCAGGCCAGCGGCCCGAGCACCAGCAGGGTCAGGCAGGTGCTCACCGCGAGGGTGAGATCGGCCGGCCCGTTCACGGTCGGCGCGATGTAGACGACCTCGGCCACCGCCAGCGAGGCGAGCAGGAACATCCACAGCCACCGCGAACGTACGGCCGAGAGCCCGCAGGACACGCACAGCGCATAGCCCAGCTGGAACCCCACCCAGGTGCCCGTACGCAGCTCCACCGGGACCGTCCACAGCCCCACGATCAGCAGCGCCACGGCCACGGCGACGTCGAGCACGGCGTACGGCACTCCCGGCGGACGCCGGGTGACCAGGGTGATCGCCGCGATGCCGACGAGCATGACGGTGGCGAGGATCCAGCTGGCCCCGGTCAGCCAGGGGTGGTCGGCACGGGACAGCGCGGGCATCGCCGCGAGCAGCGACGGCGCCATCTGCGCGAGGGTGGCCAGCCGCATCCCGGCCACGAAGAATGCCACCAGACGCACGGCGGCTGCCCGAGTCGAGTGTGGCACCCGTGAATTGTCGCTGATGGTCGGCGGAACGGCGGAGCATGGGGCCAGGATCAGGCATCCTGCGCCGGGCCGGTACCAACGAATCCGCGGGGCGTCACCGGCCGATCAGCGCGTCTCGCTGTTCCGCCATCTGCTCCCGCAGGCCGCCCACGACGGCGGCGACGGCGGGCCGCCGCCAGGACTCGGGATGCACGACCGCCCAGTAGGGCAGCCGCTGGTGGATGTCCTCGTGCAGCATCCGGACGAGGTCGGGGTGCCGGTCGGCCATGAAGCAGGGCAGCAGGCCCAGACCGGCCCCGGCCCGGGTCGCCTCGACGTGCACGAAGACGTTCGTCGAGGTGACCGCGTCGCGGATGCCGGGCAGCAGGCGCCGGGGGAGGTCGAGGTCGTCGACCTGGAGCATCGAGTCGACGAAGTAGACCAGGCGGTGGCGTACGGCCTCCTCGATCGTGGCGGGAGCACCGTGACGCTCCAGATAGCCGGGAGAGGCGTAGAGGCCGAGCTCGTACTCGCCCAGGTGCATCGCCCGGCCGCGGTTCACCGCCGGCTCGCCGACCACCACCTCGATGTCCACACCGGAGCGGTGCTGCGCCGCCTGCCGGGTCACGGTGACGATCTCGACCGAGAGCTCGGGGTGGTCCTGCCGCAGCGCGGCGACCGCCGGCGAGGCGATGTACGCGGCGAACCCGTCGGTCGTCGACATCCGCACCACGCCGGCCACCGGGTCGGCCGGCTCGTCGGCAGCCAGCCTGGCCAGCGACTCGGCGACCCCCTCGGCGGCCCGCGCCGCGCGCTCACCGAGGGCGGTCAGCGCCCAGCCGTCGGACCCGCGCACCAGGACCCGGCCGCCGAGGGCACGCTCGAGAGCGGAGATGTTGCGGCTGACAGTCGTGTGGGTCAGGCCCAGCGAGAGGGCGGCAGTGGTGAAACGGCCGCTGCGCGCCACCTCCAGCAGCACCAGCAGCTGGTCGGCGGACGGCGGTGTCGATGGGGAGGTGGCCATCGGGCCAGAGTACCGATGATGTGCATTTTCGTTCACACCGTGTGCCAACATGCGCGTTGCAAGCACATTATGACCGCTGTCACACTCCCAACCATGACCTCCACACAGCCGGGCGCCACCGCCGCCCCCAACGACCCAGTCGACGAGCAGAGCCTGCTCCGCAGGACCGTGGCGGCCTCCATGGCCGGCACCGTCGTGGAGTGGTACGACTTCTTCCTCTACGCCACCGCCTCGGCGCTGGTCTTCGCCAAGGTGATCATGCCGGCCACCGGCAACGCCTACGACGCGATCATCGCCGCCTTCGTGACGTACGCCATCGGGTTCGTCGCCCGCCCGCTGGGCGGCGTCGTCTTCGGCCACATCGGCGACCGTCTCGGCCGCAAGTACACGCTGCAGCTCACCATCATGCTGATCGGTGTCGCCACCGTGCTGATGGGCTGCCTGCCGACGTACAACCAGATCGGCCTCGCCGCGCCGATCGCGCTGGTGGTGCTGCGGTTCGTGCAGGGGCTCGCCCTCGGCGGTGAGTGGGGCGGCGCCGTCCTGCTGGTCGCCGAGCACGCCCCCGATGACAGGCGCGCGACCTGGGCCGCCTGGCCGCAGGCCGCGGTGCCGGTGGGCAACCTGCTCGCCACGCTGGTGCTCACCGTGATGACCCTCGCGCTCTCCGACGCCGCCTTCCTGGCGTGGGGCTGGCGGGTCGCGTTCTGGCTCTCGGCCGTGGTGGTCGTCGTCGGCTACTTCATCCGCCGCTCGGTGACCGACTCGCCGATCTTCGAGGAGGCGAAGGCGGAGCAGACCGAGTCCGCCTCGACCGGGTACGGCGTCTTCGAGGTGCTCCGCCGCTACCCGCTGGGCGTGCTCAAGGGCATGGGCCTGCGATTCGCGGAGAACATCATGTACTACCTGGTGGTGTCCTTCTCGATCGTCTACCTGGTCGAGGACCAGAAGATGGACCAGGGCGCCCTGCTCGGCCTGATCGCGGTCGCGCACGCCTGCCACTTCTTCTTCATCCTCGCTGTCGGCCGGATCGCCGACGGCGTGGGCCGCAAGCCGGTCTACCTGGTGGGCGCGGTGCTCGGCGCGACCTGGGGCTTCTGGGCGTTCCCGATGCTCGACACCAAGGACAACCTCGCCATCGTGGCGGCGCTGATCGCCGGTCTGGCCATCCACGCGCTGATGTACTCCACGCAGCCCGCGATCATGGCCGAGATGTTCCCGACCCGGATGCGCTACTCCGGCATCTCGATCTCCTACCAGGTGACCTCGATCTTCGCCGGCTCGCTCGCGCCGCTGCTGGCCATCGCCTGGCTCAAGGACACCGGCACCTGGACCAACACCGCGATCTATCTCGCCGTGGCCGGCATCATCACCGGCCTGGTCGTGCTCACCCTCAAGGAGACCAAGGGCACCTCGCTGCGGGCCCTGGACCGTGCCGACGCCGAGCGTGCTGAGCGCGAGGTGACCCCGGCGTGAGCTCAGCGACGACGGCCCCGTCTGCGTCGGTCGATTCCGGACGTACGCTGCGGGGCCGCCGCGCGCTGGTCACCGGCGGCGCCTCGGGGATCGGTGCGGCGGTGGCCCGCGAGCTCGCCGCCCGTGGTGCGAAGGTCGTCGTCGCCGACGTGGCCGGCGACGCCGCCCGTGCCCTCGCCGAGGAGATCGGCGGCGAGGCGTGGGTGGTGGACCTGACCGCGACCGAGGAGCTGGACGACCTCACCCTGGAGGTCGACGTCCTGGTCAACAACGCCGGCATCCAGCGGGTCAGCCCGATCGAGAAGTTCGACCCCGACGACTTCCGCAGGATCCACTCGATCATGCTCGTCGCTCCGTTCCTGCTGGTCAGGGCCGCCTTGCCGCACATGTACGCCAACGGCTGGGGCCGCATAATCAACATCTCCTCCGTGCACGGCCTGGTCGCCTCCCCCTTCAAGAGCGCCTACGTCTCGGCCAAGCACGGCCTGGAGGGACTCTCGAAGGTGACCGCCCTCGAGGGCGGCCCGCACGGCGTGACCAGCGTCTGCATCAACCCGGGCTACGTGCGTACGCCGCTGGTGGAGAAGCAGATCGCCGACCAGGCCGAGGTGCACGGGGTCCCGGCCTCCGAGGTGGTCGAGCAGGTGCTCCTGCAGGACGTGGCGGTGAAGCGGCTGGTCGAGCCGGAGGAGGTCGGCTCCCTGGTCGGCTGGCTCACCGGCCCGGACGCCTCGATGGTCTCCGGTGCCTCCTGGGCCATCGACGGCGGTTGGAGCGCCCGGTAGCCCCGTCCCGCTCAGGCCTGCGTACGCCACCAGTCCACCGTCGCCTTGGCCCCGGTCTCGAGCGGGGTGGGGGCCAGGCCGAGCAGGGCCTCGCTGGCCGAGGAGTCCAGCACGAACGGCTTGTCGAACTGGTAGACCATCTCGGCCAGCTCCCGGGTGCCGGCGTGCACCGTGCCGATCGCCTTCATGATCCAGGTGGGGATGCGGCCGACTCGGGGCGCGGCGACCCCGGCCACGTCGGCATAGAGCTGGACGAGCGCACGCTGGGAGATGGCGGGTGCGGTGGGCGCGTGCAGGAAGGAGTTCCACAGGCCCTCCTCGTCGGCCGCCCGGATCATCGCGGTTCCCAGGTCCGGAACGTACGTCCAGGAGTGGGGCGCGTCCGGGTCGCCGAGGACGCGCATGGTGCGGCCGGCGAGGACCGTCGGCACCATGCGCTCGCCGGCGTGGGCGGTACGTACCAGCGGACCGTAGAAGTCCGAGGCCGCGACGCTGACCGTCGGGGTCGGTGAGGCGTTCCGGGCGCCGAGCAGCTCGACCCGCACCGCGGGCTTGCCGAAGTCGGCGTTCCTCGGCGTCTGCTCGGTCATCGGACCGGTGACGTGGCCGTAGGCGTAGAGGCTCTCCGGGAAGACGACCACGGCGCCGGCCCGTCCGGCGGCCTCGAGCACGACCTTCTCGGCCCGCGGGAGCTCGGCGCGCCAGGTGTCGGCGGCGTACGCGCTGCCGTGCATGCAGTGGAAGACGGCGCTCACGCCCGCGGCCGCCTGGGTGACGGTGTCGAGATCCGTGGCATCGCCGCGCAGCCGCTCGATGCTCGCGTGCACCGGGCCGCTGCCGGAGCGGGTGAGGAGGCGTACGCGATCCCCGCGGGCGGCGAGCTGCTGGGCGATGGTCGCGCCGACGGGGCCGGCGCCGATGACGAGGTAGGTGCTGTTCATGACTGTCTCCGTTGATTCGGTGGGCGAGCCGGTTGGCTCAAGAAAGGAGAGCACTGCTCTCGGAATGAGTGTGGCGCGCTGTTGCTCAGAAAGCAAGAGCAGTGCTCACTTTTGTTGACATCGCTCTCTGGGGGCGGGCACGATGACGTCATGACAGGCACTCCACGCGAACGGGCGCGGGCGCAGACCATGGACGAGATCGTCCGGATCGGCCGCGAGCACCTGGCGATCCACGGTGCCGCCGCGCTCTCGCTGCGCGCGGTCGCCCGCGATCTCGGAGTGGTCTCCTCGGCGGTCTACCGCTACGTGAAGAACCGCGACGAGCTGCTGACCCTGCTCCTCGTCTCCGGGTACGACGAGCTGGGCGACGCTGCCGACGCCGCCGTCGCCGCGGCCCCCTCGGACGACTACCGGGCCCAGTTCGTGGCGCTCGGCCGCGCGGTCAGGACCTGGGCGCTCGCCGAGCCGGCGACGTACGCCCTGCTCTTCGGGTCGCCCGTCCCTGGCTACGCCGCGCCGGACGAGCGCACCAGCGTGCCTGGCACCCGTGTCCCGACCGCGATGCTGCGCCTGACCGCCGGCGCCATGGCCGCCGGTCGACTGAGCGTGCCCGAGGAGCCGGGGGAGATCTCACCCGCCCTCGCCACGGGACTCCAGGGCATCCGTGACCAGCTCGGCCTCGACCTGCCCGATGCCTGCCTCACCCGCGGCGTACTCGTCTGGACGAGCCTCTTCGGCCGCGTCAGCTTCGAGGTCTTCGGCCAGTTCGGCCCCGACGCCTTCGGCGACCCCGCCGCGCTCTTCGAGCTCCATCTGGCCACGCTGGCCGACGAGCTCGGGTTGTGACGCGCGGGATGCTCACCGAGGTAACTCGGTGAGCGTGCACTGACTTCGTGGAGTTCCGCGAAGGAAGCGGCCGCTGACCGAGTTACCTCGGTGAACGGCCGCCGCCCAAGCTCGCTCGGGCGGCGGCCCTTCAGCAAGGTATGCAGGAAAAGGCGCGCATCCCTCGCGGAACTCCGCGAGGGATGCGCGCCTTCGGCTGCATACCTTGACGAAGGAACAGCCCGGACGAGCTACTTGATCTCGGCGATGACGGCGCCGTTGGTGACGGTCTCGCCCACGGTGGCGTTGAGGCCGGTGATGGTGCCGGCCTTGTGGGCTTTGAGGGGCTGTTCCATCTTCATGGCTTCGATGACCACGACGACGTCGCCCTCGGCGACCTGTTGGCCTTCGTCGACGGCGATCTTGACGATTGTGCCCTGCATGGGGGAGGTGACGGAGTCGCCGGAGGCGGCCGCGCCGGTCTTCTTGGCCGACCGCTTGGGCTTCTTCGCAGCACCGGCACCGCCGGTGGTGAGGCCGCCGAGTCCGGCGGGCAGGGAGACGTTGAGGCGTTTGCCGCCGACCTCGACCACCACGGTCTGACGCTCGCCCGCCTCCTCGGCTTCACCCAGACCGCCGGCGTAGGGGGTGATCTGGTTGTCGAAGTCGGTCTCGATCCAGGTCGTGTAGACCTCGAAAGAGCCGTTCTCCGCGGTGTAGGCCGGGTCGGAGACGACGGCCTGGTGGAACGGGATCACGGTGGGCATCCCGTCGACCTTGAACTCGTCCAGCGCGCGACGCGAACGCTCCAGGGCCTGCTCACGCGAGGTGCCGGTGATGATGAGCTTGGCGATGAGGGAGTCGAAGGCGCCCGGGATGGTCTCGCCCTTCTCATAGCCACCATCCAGACGGACACCCGGTCCGGCGGGGGGTGCCCACTCGGTCAGGGTCCCCGGCGCCGGCATGAAGTTGTTGCCGCCGTCCTCGGCGTTGATGCGGTACTCGATGGAGTGGCCGCGGACCTCGGGGTCGTCGTAGCCGAGCTCCTCGCCGGCGGCGATGCGGAACATCTCCCGGACCAGGTCGAGGCCGGTGACTTCCTCGGAGACGCAGTGTTCGACCTGGAGGCGGGTGTTGACCTCGAGGAAGGAGATGGTGCCGTCGGCGGCGACCAGGAACTCACAGGTCCCGGCGCCGACGTAGCCGGCCTCGCGCAAGATCGCCTTGGAGGACTCATACAGCCGCTTGTTCTGCTCCTCGGTCAGGAACGGGGCGGGGGCCTCCTCGACCAGTTTCTGGTGGCGGCGCTGCAGGGAGCAGTCCCGGGTGGAGACCACGACCACGTTGCCGTGGGTGTCGGCCAGGCACTGGGTCTCGACGTGGCGGGGCTTGTCGAGGAACTTCTCCACCAGACACTCACCGCGCCCGAACGCACCCACGGCCTCACGCACCGCGGACTCGTACAGGTCGGGGATCTCCTCCAGGGTCCGGGCGACCTTGAGGCCGCGGCCACCGCCCCCGAAGACGGCCTTGATCGCGACCGGCAGGCCGTACTCCTGGGCGAAGGCGACGATCTCGGAGGCGTCCTTGACCGGGTCCTTGAGCCCCGGCGCCAACGGCGCCCCGGCCTTCAAAGCGATCTGCTTGGCCTTGGCCTTGTCACCCAGCGCGTCGATCGCCTCGGGCGAGGGCCCGATCCAGGTCAACCCAGCGTCGATCACGGCCTGGGCGAAGTCGGCGTTCTCGGCCAGGAACCCGTAGCCGGGATGGACCGAGTCCGCACCCGACTGCTTGGCGACGTCGAGGATCTTCTCGATCGAGAGGTACGACTCCGCCGGGGTCGCGCCACCCAGGGCGTAGGA
>NZ_JBEORF010000021.1:0-129352 GCF_040302125.1 Nocardioides sp. NPDC127514
GGGTTCTTGAACCGCCGCAACCCAGCCTCGGGCAGCGGGTTGACCGCGATCACCGTGCCACCGTTGCGCTTGGTCTGCTCCAACGCCGACAACATTCGTGGATGGTTCGTGCCCGGGTTCTGGCCCACCACGAATACCAGGTCCGACTCGTGGATGTCCTCCAGCGAGACACTGCCCTTGCCGATCCCCAGGGTTTCCCCCAACCCCGAACCGGACGACTCATGACACATGTTCGAACAGTCCGGAAGATTGTTCGTGCCGAACGACCGCGCGAAGAGCTGCAGCAGAAACGCCGCCTCGTTGCTCAACCGGCCCGAGGTGTAGAACATCGCCTCATTCGGCGAGGCCAACCCACGCAGCTCACCCGCGATCAGCTCGAACGTCTCGTTCCACCCGATCGGCTCATAGTGCGTGCCACCCGGTCTCTTCACCATCGGCTCGGTCAACCGACCCTGCTGGTTCAACCACCGATCCGAACGACCATCCAGCTCGGCCACCGGGTGCTCGGCGAAGAACTCGCGGGTCACCCGCCGCGTCGTCGCCTCGTCCGCGATGTGCTTCGCACCGTTCTCGCAGTACTCGTTGCGATGCCGATGCCCCGGATCCGGCCACGCACAACCCGGACAGTCGATCCCGTCGGCCTGGTTGAGGTTCAACAACGTCAACGCCGTACGCCGCGGCCCCGCCTCGGCCAGCGCATACTCCAGGGCGTGTACCACCGCCGGCACGCCGGCGGCGTAGTCCTTCGGCGCGGAGAGCTTCAGAGCCTCAACCCCGTCGTCCTTTGTCATCTGACCTTCCATCTCCTGGCAATCAGGTCAACGTGTGTGGCTGATCCGGGAGTACGACGCGACCCCGGCCGGTGCCCGATCCGAGATCCCGCGTACTGCCTCCCAGACCGCGAGTGCGTCACGCGTGGCCGAGACGTCGTGGACCCGTATCATCCGAGCGCCGTTCTCTGCCGCCACCAGGCCGGCAGCCAATGAAGCCGGCAGGCGCTCGTCGACAGGCCTGCCGGTGATCTCGCCGAGCATCGACTTGCGCGAGATTCCCGCCATCACCGGAAACCCGAGAGCAGCTAGGCGCCGGAGCCCCGAGATCAGCGCAAGGTTGTGCTGGAGTGTCTTCCCGAAGCCGAATCCGGGGTCCACGACGATCGAGCTCAGCTCGACGCCCGCACGCACGCAGACGGCCGCACGATCCGCGAGATAGTTCGCAACATCGGCGACGACATCGTTGTAGGCGGGCGCGAGCTGCATCGTCCCCGGCTCGCCGCTCATGTGGGATACACAGACGGTCACCCCGCGGGAGGCGACCGCCTCGAGCACGCCCGGCTCGCGGAGTCCGCGTACGTCATTGACCATGACGGCGCCGGCGTCGACAGCCGCGTTCATGACGGCCGGGCGGGAGGTGTCAACCGACACAGCACAACCGGTCCGTTCCACCACCTCGGCCACGACCGGCAGCACGCGGTCGAGCTCTTCGTGCTCGTTGGGTCTCCGGGAACCGGGTCGCGTCGACTCCCCTCCGATGTCGATCACGTCGGCGCCTTCCTCGACCAGCCGTAGCGCATGCTCCACAGCAGCCGAGCGGGCGAAGAAGCGACCTCCGTCCGAGAACGAGTCCGGCGTGACGTTGACGACACCGCAGACCAGAGGCATGCCGGAGTCCTGCAGGCGCGCCGCCAGGTCACCAGCGGTCGTGGTGCTTCTCATGCGGTCTCCTCATGGGTGATGTCAGCGGACGCATTCACGCGCGCAAAGGAACGTGGCGCGTACGTCGCGACCGTGCGCGGTGAGATTCGACTCGGCGTGCCACTGGCGCCGTCGATGTGAAGCCGTTGACGGACTCCCGTTACCTGGTGCTTCGTCCGCTCCAGTGAAGCACCCGACGAGCGGCGATGGCAGTGGCATCGTGCCGATGCCGACCGAGACGAATGACGCATCCCCGGTCGCTGGTCGCCGGTTCGGCCCGCCGGATCGGTGCCGATGCGTCATATGACTCATTGCAGACTGGTCAACGGGACGTTATGACGGAGGTCACAGCCTTCTACCGTTCCTCATAAGCATCAAAGACGATCGGTGCGCCGCGACGTTCCACCCTGTCCGGGGAGTTGCAGGCCGCAGATCCGATATCCAAGGTTAGGGGAAGTGCGCATGACCAAGCAGCGTGGGTACAAGTGGATCTCTGCGGAGATCGAGCGGTTGGACCCGACTGTCGACTACGAGGCCATCTGGAAGCTCTCGACCTGCTACTGGGTGAACGACTTCATGATGAGTTTCCTCTACACGACCGGGTTCACGCAGTTCACGTTGCCCCCGACCGGGCCGGCGGCATTCGAAGCGACCAACAAGATCTTCGCCCGCACGGACAAGCGGGAGCAGGACACGAGCGATCATCTGTGGACCTGGTTCGAGCGCGGGCCCTCCAGCCCTGAGATGCAGAAGTCGGTCGAGATCGTCAACAAGATCCATGAGGGAATCTGGAAGAAGAATCCTGGCCTCTTCTCCGACGTCGGTGACTTCATCTTCACCATGTGCGTCCTCGGCGCTGACATGCACAGGCTCCGCTTGCGTGTAGGAATGAGCGGCTTCACCGAGAAGCAGCAGATCGCAGCACACCGGTACTGGTACGAAGTCTCCAAGCTGTTCCGCAGCGAGGTCGGGCCCGTCTCCCAGGAGTTCCCGGAGAACTTCGAGGGCATGCTCGAGTTCATGGCCGAGTTCGAATCAAGGGACTGGCCGCAGACCGACACGGGCCATCGGGCCGCCATGCTCCTCATCGACAAGTTCGCCCAGAACTGGTTCCCGAAGGGCTTCCGCGGGGTAGGCAGGAGCCTCATCATGGCCCTTGTCAGCGAACCGAGCCATCGTGTCCACCGGATCCCGCACACCAACAAACTGGTCACCAAGGTGTTCGAGCTCGTTCTGCTCGCTGCCTTCGTCGCCAAGGAGAAGGTCCTCCCTGATCCACGCATCTCCACGCCCGAACGTCACCGCCTCGCCGCCGCCAAGCTCGGCCAAGTGGAGCGTGCCCAGCGGAAGTTCGCGGTCTGAGTCGAGATCCGTTTCAAACGAAAAGTACGTCGATCAGGACTCGGCGATCGGCACGAGAGAAGGTTGGCATTCCCATGACCACGAGCACTTCATCTGACACCCAGACGCGTGTCGGGCTGTTCATCGATGGATCCAGTGTCGAAACCGATCACTGGTCACCCGTCCGCGATCCCTCGGCACCGGATGCGATCGTCGGTCATTTCTCCGACGCATCCCAGGATCAGTCCCGCGCGGCGGTGGCAGCGGCGGACGCTGCCTTCTCCGGCTGGGCCAGCACACCGGCCAAGGAGAGAGCGGCCCTCGTGCTCGACGCGCTGGCCGGGATCGAAGGCCACGAGGGTCACCTCGCTGAGATCCTGGTTCGCGAGAACGGAAAGATCCAGCCCGAAGCGGCGATCGACGTGGCAGTGTTCCAGTCTCGTTTCCGGGCTGCCTGCGAGCTGGCCGCTGAGGTCCGTGAGCCAGAACGGTTCTCATCGCCCCCGTTCCGCACCGAGGTTCACCGCCTTCCAGTCGGGGTCGTGAGCATCATCGTGCCGTTCAACTGGCCCCTGGCGATTCTTGCCGCGAGCCTGCCCTATGCACTTGTCGCGGGCAACACCGTGGTGGTGAAGCCGCCGCCCACGACGCCGCTCGCCGTGACCCGAGCCCTGGAGATCATCGGCTCACGGCTTCCCAAGGGCGTGATCAACGTGATCAGCGGTGCGAACCCTGACGTCGAGCCGTTGATCACCGACCCGAGGGTCCAGCACGTCGTCTTCACCGGGAGCACCGCCGCCGGCACTCGCATCATGGCCCTGGCTGCTCAGTCGCTGACGAAGGTGACGCTGGAGCTCGGCGGCAACGACCCCGCCATCGTTCTCGAGGACACGGATCTCAGCGACGCGTTGGTCTCCGACCTGGTGGGAGCGTGCTTCCTCACCTCTGGTCAGGTGTGCATGAGCGTCAAGCGCATCTACGTCGCGCGGAGCCGCTTCACCGAGCTCACCGACGCCATGGGCCAGGTCCTCGAGGGCTATGCGGTCGGCAACGGCTTCGAACCCGTCAACATGGGGCCGCTGAACACGGCCGCACAACGCGACTACGTACGCCGCCTGCTGGACGAGGCTCGAGCGTCGGGGGCCGAAGTGCGTGAGTTCGGCACGTTCACGGAGCAGGCCGCGCAGAGTATTGGCCACTTCCTCCTCCCTTCGCTCGTCCTCGATCCCTCGCCCTCTCTGGAGGTCGTCACCGGGGAGCAGTTCGGCCCGACCGTTCCGATCCTGCCTTTCGAGGACCTCGATGGTCTGGTCGACCAGCTGAACAACGAGTGGTCCGGGCTCTGCTCGTCGGTCTGGACTGCCGACGAGGAGCGCGGTGGCGAGATCGCCCGCCGAATGCGAACCGGAACCACGTGGGTCAACCAGGCCAACGCCGGCGCGTGCGACGATCGTGCGCCCTTCGGCGGGTTCCGTCAGAGCGGAATCGGCCGAGAGATGGGAACCGACGGCTTCATGGACTTCACCGAGCCGCACACGGTGACCTTCCGCGCTTAGTCTCTCCCCCAAATGGTGGTGTTCCGTTGCTCGTCGGCGGACACCACCATCTGGCGCGTCTGGGCGATGTAGGGCGCATGTGTTGGGAGATCAGCTGGACGCGAGCAGGTGACGAAAACCCGCCACGTCCCTCAGCGCACTGGGGAGAACGGTCCGTCAGGTTCGCGCGGCTGCACGGGGTGAAGCGCGTCGCGATACCCACGGGGGCTGATGGCGTACCGCTCGCGGAACAGGCGGCTGAAGTGAGAGGCCCGCGGAAGACCCACAGCGGCGCCTACGGCCTCGATCGACCGGGCGCCGTCACCCCGGGTGCCATCGAGCAATCGGCGCGCACGATCGAGGCGAGCCTCCCGCAACCAGCGCGACGGTGTGCTGCCACTCTCCTGGAACACTGCGTACAGGTAGCGCTCGGAGACGGGGATTGCCGCAGCCACGTCAGCAGGTCGGAGATCCGCGTCGTGGAGGTGAGCTTCGATGAACCGTTGCGCCTGCTCGAGGATCCTGGCCGCCGGAGCCCGTGTTGGGTCCCCGGGTAGGCACTCGAGGAGAGCATTAGCAGCTAGTTCAACGGCGCTGCGCGCCGTGGAACCCGCCAGAGCATCGTTCCGGTCGCTACCCAGCCGGTCCAGAGCGAGCAGCGCCGACGAAGCGACGGCGGACAGACCCGCCTGCCCTCGGACGGTGACCGCGGTCAGGTCGTCCGGGATACCCACGCCGGGGGTGAGGACTGTCGGCGGCACCTGGACCATGATCTGGTCTCCGGGTGTGAAGAACTCGCACACATAAGGCCGGCTGGTGTCGATGAAGGCGAAGTCCCCCGGTTCTGTGAGGGCTGCCGTACGTCCCTCCTGGGTGAGGGCCGAACGGCCGCGGAGCAGCACGGAGATCTGCATGGTCTCACTCGGCGACAATCGAGCAAGCCGAGCCGAGCGGCTCACACGTGCTGGATCCGCATGAACCGAGTCGACGGTCAGCCCGCCGAACCCGATCCGAGTCATCCTGCTGTCGTATCCGGCTTGCGGCGGTGCCGGCATCGTGCTGTCCACGGCGAAGAAGTTGTTGATGATAGTGGTGCGCCAGAAGTCCTGCTGCTCCCGGACAGGAACGTCGCGGGTGGAGATGGTGAACACAGATTGCACCTCCCTGTACGAGGGTCACCCGCGACGCTATTCCCGTTTGATCTTGCTGGATAGCGTCATCCTGCCGTGTCACCTCACGACGGATGACGTAGTCACTGTCAACCGACGGGTCGGATGGGATCAGTCCCGTCCCATCCGATGCTCGCCTTCCAGAATCCGGTGAAGAGCTCGTCCATTGCTGGCGATGCCGGGATCAGCTCGATGAAGCCGGGGGCCTCCGCTCCACCGTCGAGGTACACCACCTGTCTCCCGGTCGGTACGTCTGCTCGGTACGCGATCTGGAATCCGCGGGTCCGGTAGGAAGCGATGTCCGCCTCGACGTCCTCGCTCGCGATCCCGTGGTGGTGGAAACCGTGGCCCCTTCGCTCGATCGTCTCCCGGTAGACCGAGGGAGCGTTGTCGTTGGGCTGGATGAGCTCGATCTGCAGGCTGCCCGTGAACGCCATCGCGATAGAAACATCGGCGCTCGACGGGCCGCCCCGGTAGCTCGCCTCACCCTCGCCCGGAAAGTGGTCGAAGAGGAACCACGGACCAGTTCGCAGCTCGCCAGCCCATCGCTCGATGGCAGCGTGGAGGTCAGGAACGACGAACGCGCTCTGGATGATCCGGCCCGGGAGGCCGCCGAACCCGAACCTGGAGTCGGTGGCGGCACCACTCGCGTCTACCGTGCTCATCGCCCGTTGGCCATGACTGCGAGCCCGCCACCGTCGACCGGGAAGCCGGCGCCGGTGACATAGGACGAGGCGTCGGAGGCGAGGAATGCCACCATCTCGGCGACGTCCTCGGGTCGCCCGTTGCGGCCCAGGGGCGCCGATTGGGCCACGACCTCGAGTCCGGTCTCGACGTCTCCCGCGATGAGGGTGACGAGGTTGCGCAGCATTCGAGTCTCGATCATGCCTGGAAGCACGGCGTTGACACGTACGCCGGCGGACCCCAGCTCCGCGGTGGCGGCGCGGGTCATGCCCAGCACGGCAGCCTTGGCCGCGTTGTAGCTGATGGCTCCTGCCAGCCCCCGGGCGCTGGCGACCGAGCCCGTGTTGATGACGGAGCCGCTGCCTTGGGCGATCATGACCGGCAAGACGTGCTTGAGACCGAGGAAGACCCCACGCAGGTTGACCGCGATGACCTTGTCGAAGTCCTCAACCGGGTAGTCGACCAGGTCCGCGACGGGACCCTCGATGCCGGCATTGTTGAACAGGACGTCGATACGCCCGTCGAACAGCTCCTTGGCGTAGCCGACGTACTCCTGCACCGCCTGCTCGTCGGAGACGTCGGCGTTGGTCGTGTGCACCGTCCCACCGGCGGAGGCGATCGCCTCCGCCGTCTCTTTGAGACCGGCCTCGTCGCGATCGACGAGCAGGACGGCCGCACCGCGGGAAGCCATGAGAGTTGCAGTCGCGCGCCCGATTCCGGCCGCGCCACCGGTGATGATGGCGCGCTTGTCAGTGAGTTCCATGGGTCACTCCTTCATGAGTGGTGAGTTATGAGCTGTGGGAGGAACGGTCAGGACAGGGCGAAACCCGCATAGTCGGCGTCCGCAACCTCGGCGCAGCGGCGTCGGTATTCGGGGAATCCGCCGGCGTACGGCATGAACACCCGCGGCTTCCCCGGCACGTTCGCCCCGAGGTACCACGAGTCGGCCGAGGTCAAGACGGTCATCCCGGCGATCTCGGTGACGTGCTCGGTCCAGGCTCGCGCAGCCTCGGCCGTTGCCTGAACCTCAGTCAGGTCGTGGGCGCGCAGGTGTTCTGCGAGTGCTCCGATCCATTCGACGTTCTCCTCGGTGCAGCGAACGACATTGCTGAGCACCGATGGGCTGCCGGGGCCTGCGACAGTCAGCAGGTTGGGGAACCCGGGGACGGCGAGGCCGAGGTAGGTGGTCGGGCCGACGGACCATGCCTCGGCCAGCCGCTGATCCCCGGAGCCCCGGAGGTCGATGGACAGCAGCGGCCCGGTCAGCGCGTCGAACCCGGTGGCGAAGATCAGTGCATCGAGTTCGATCTCCCGATCGCCTACCCGGACACCGGAGGGAGTGACCTCGGTGAGCGGCTCCTCACCCAGGTCGACGAGCTCGACGTTCGGACGGTTGAACGTCGGGTAGTAGTCGGTCTCGACCACGAGCCGTTTAGCTCCTACCGGAAACCCCTGCGGGGTGAGGCGCTTGGCGGTCGCCGGGTCGTGCACGGTCTCGGCGATCTTCCCGCGCAGGAACTCTGCAAGGGTCTCGTTGGCGGCTGGATCGGCGAGCAGATCGGGGTAGGAGGCGAGGATGGAAGCGCCGCCCTTCTGCCAGCAAGCCTCGTAGGCAGCCGTGCGTTCGGCCGGATCGGCGGTGGCTGCCGACTCGCCTGCGAGGGGGAAGTGCACCCCTAGGAACGCGTCGAGTGCCCGGTCGCGGTAGTCGCGGTAGGTCGACTTCACTGCGTCCTGCTCGCCAGCGGTGAGAGGTCGGTTGTGCGCCGGCACGACGAACCCGGCGGTCCGCTGGAGCACGTGCAGCTTTTCTGCCTGGGCGGCTATCTTCGGAATCACCTGGGCGCCTGAGGAGCCGGTGCCGACGACGGCGACTCTCTTGCCGCTGAGATCAACTCCGCCGGCCGGCCACGCCGAGGTCTGCAGTCGCAGGCCGGCGAAGGTGTCGATGCCCGGCACATCCGGCAGCCGCGGTGCGGACAGGGCGCCGGTTGCCATCACCACGAGCCGCGCGGTGACCTCGGTGGACTCACCGGCTCCGCCGACGGCAGCAGCGTTCACGGTCCACGTGTGGGTCTCCGAGTCATAGGTCGCCGACGTCACGCGAGTCGACAGCGTGATGTCGTCGCGGAGTCCGAAGCGATCGGCGACGTGGTTCAGGTAGCGCAGGATCTCGGGCTGGGATGGATAGCGCTCGGACCAGCTCCATTCCTGCTGCAGGTCCTCATCGAACCCGTAGCTGTAGTCGAAGCTCTCGAAGTCACATCGTGCGCCCGGGTAGCGGTTCCAGTACCACGTACCGCCTACCTCGGCGCCCGCCTCGAACAGGTGGGCTCGGAATCCTGCACTGCGCAGCCGGCGCAGCATGTGCAGCCCTGCGAAGCCCCCTCCGACGACGATGGCGTCGTAGTCGAGGGCGCGATCCGAGCTTGTGGACAGACGTGGCATGGCAACTCCTTCTGATGCGTGGTCGTGTCCTCCGAACGCTAGGCACCTCGCGGACGGATGTGTTGTCCGTCACAGCACTGCTCTGTCACGACGCTGCACGGTGCGTGTCTGTCAGCGGGCGCGGCACCGAGATGTCGTCACAAAAGCGGCCGCGACCCCGTTGCTCGGGGTCGCGGCCGGTCTACGGGCCTGGGGCCAGGCTGATCTGCCTCGGTTCCTACTCGGGGTTCGCTTCGACGAGCCCCTCACGTACGGCGACCAAGGCGGCCTGGGTACGAGTGCTGAGGTCCAGCTTGGTCAGGATCTTGCTGACATGCGTACGTGCGGTCCGTTCGCTGATCGAGAGCCGCTCGGCGATCGCGTGGTTGGACAGCCCTCGGCCGACCAGGACGAGCACGTCTCGCTCGCGCGGGCTGAGCGCGCCCACACCATGTCCCGGACCTCGTAACCGCTTGGTGAGGCTGCCTGCGACGGCGGCGTCGATGAACACCTCGTCGCGTTGCGTCGCGCGGATCGCCGCCTCGACCTCGCTGGACGCGGCGTCCTTGAGCACATATCCGGACGCGCCGTTTGCGAGCGCTGCCTGCACGCGCTCGACCTCGGAGAAGCTGGTCAGGATCACCGTGCGAACGGTCGGATGGCGCTCGGCGATGAGCGCGACGGTTTCCGCGCCGTCGAGCCGTGGCATCTGCAGGTCCATGAGAACGACGTCCGGGAGGACGCGCTGCGCGTCCATCACAGCCAGCCGATCGAGCGCGTCGCGCCCATCAGAGGCTTCGCCGACGAAGGTGATGCCGTCGGCGAACTCGAGGAAGCTGGCAATCCCGCGTCGGACCACCTCGTGGTCATCGACAACGAACACCGAGATCGTCTCCTGGTCGGTCATGTCCTGTCCTTTCGCTCAAGGCGGTTCGCAGGCAGCCGTAACACAGCGCGGACCTGGGTTCCCGTACCTACTTGTGTGTCGATCTCCACCGTCCCGCTCCAACGCCGGGCCCGGTCACGCATGGAGGTGAGGCCGAAGCCCCCGTTGCCGGAGCGGCGGGCCGCCAGGCCTCGGCCGTCGTCAGCGACCTCGATGCGGAGCACGCCTGAGTCGACGATGATCTCCGCTCGGACACAGGTCGGTTGCGCGTGCTTGACAGCGTTGTGGAGAGCCTCGGCGACGATCTGATAGACGTCCTCGGCCTGGTCGGCGCCATCGAGGGAGCTGTCGGCCTTCGGGTCGATCACCAGGTCCACCGCGACCCCATCACGCCGTCCGATCCCTTGGGCGAGCCGATCGAGGGCGACACTGAGCCCGAGCTCGGCAGCGACGGAAGGTTGCATGGCCAAGACGATGCCGCGCAGGTCGCGCTTCACGTTGTCGACCAGATCCGCCATCTCGTCGGCGATGGACAGCACCCGTTCGCCCTGCGGCCGCGGAAGTCCTCGTCCGATGCCCGAGAGTGCCCGCGCCTGCATGCCGAGCGAGAAGACGTGCTGGACGACCGAGTCATGAAGGTCGCGGGCGAGGCGGGCGCGTTCCTCGCGGCGAGCGGTGAAGCGCTGGTTGGCGATCAAGGTCGCGTAGTCCACCGCGAGAGCAGCCTGTTCGGCCATCGATTCCAGGAAGCCCAACATGGCCGGCGTTGCTTGGTGCCCGGTGGCGACGTAGACGTTGAGCACACCGAGAGCCTTGCCCCGAGACAGTAGAGGCGTGCTGATGAAGTCGTCCCACTGGATCTGGGCGACGTACTCGTGCAGCGGTTCCCAGGAAGGGTTGGCGAGCATCTGCTCACGCCGCCTCGGGAGCACGAACTGGCGGCGTTCGTTCAGGCAACGCTCGGTGATGAGGTCCGCGCCACGTTGCTTCGACGCCATCAGCAGGTCGAAGAAGCTGGACACCTCTGCGAAGCCCGCAGACCCCATGAGCTGGAGCTCCTCCCCGTCCGGCGCCACGACGACGACCTGTGTTCCGGCCACCCCCGGTGACCGCTGAACCTCACCGGCCATCGCGTTCAACACTGCCTCGAGAGAGCTGTCCGAGGCGGTGCCCGCTGCAGTGCGGGCGAGCGCCGCAACACGCCGGTGCTGGTGCCGTTCCTCGGTGACGTCACGGAACTCTATGAGCAGGCTGGAGTCGGGCGCGAGATCGTCGCGGCGCCTCGCCGAGTAGGCGAGCTCGATCGGCTCGCCGACCCGGACGTCCCACGTTGCGTGGCGCTCGGTGTCTCCGTCGACATCCTCCTCCGGAGGCAGCACGAAAGGGGTTCGGACGTCGACCAGGTCCTGACGAGCGCTACGCAGGATCCGCTCACCGCTGCGGTTGATCCATCGGATCCGCCCATCGGGCCGCAGAATGGCCACGCCGGTGCCAAGGGCGTCCAGGACCTCCACCCATGGCTGACTGATCGTCATCGGACCTCCTGCGTTGGTCGCGGTCTCCGCCAAGTATCCCCTGCGTCAGGCGCTGTGCAGGTCCGACCGCCTGCGGTCGGTCTTGTACGGAGCCGGCGCCACCGTCGCCCGGATCTCCTTCTGCGGACCATCGGGGTTGCCCCAATGCACGGTGAGGGCCGTCCCGATGTCGCTGTGTGCCACGTCGAGCGTGCACAGAGAAAGCATCTCGCGGAAGAAGTAGCTGTATCCGCGTGAGGTCGACACCCCGACGAGCTCGCCGTCGCGGGTGACCCGGTCCGCCCACATGAATCCTCGCTGGTCGCGCGGCATGTCCATGAAGGGGTAGTTATCGCCCTGGCGAAACAGCGACGCCTGGACGTCGAGCACGTCGTCGGCGTTCCACATCAACGTGCGAATCACCCGCCGCGGGTTCGCCTTCTCCTCCTCGAGCGCTTCGCGGCCCAGGAAGTCGTGGTCGAACTTGATGTTGCGGCCCCACCCGAGCTCGACAGGACTGCGGTAGTACTCGGAGATCTCCTTGCCATCGTATGAGCCCGCGATGTGAGCGGGCTGCGCGAAGGCCGGCATCGACTCGGAGAAGAGCTTCAGGTAGTCCTTGGTCTCCGGCTCGAAGATCGCCGGCAGGTAGTCGGTGGCGATCGTCGGGAAGCACGCTTCCAGGTGGTTGATCGGTGCGGTACGTCCGCCGAGCTTGCGGATCCCGAAATCGCGGCCGGCTTCGACGATCGCCTCGTAGACCTCCGCCTTGTGGGCAATGGGTCCCTGGATCTCGAAGCCGATCTCGCCCGCCATCCCCTGACGCAGGGCGTAGATCTCGTGGCCCGCGACGGTGATCGTGTTGATCCGCATGAACCCGGTGTCCCGCAACCCGCGTCCGGCGACCTTCTCCAGGACGTGGATGGACTGCGGTCCCGACACCTGGAGGATGAACCAGTCGTCCTGCTCCACCTTGACGTCATAGTCGGTCGACTCAAGGTGGTGCGCCGCCCAGAATCCACCGCGGCCGTGGATGACGTACTCCTCGCTCCCCAGCCGGGTGAGGACGCCCTCGTGGATCACCTTCCCGTCCCGGTTGGTGTGGATCGCATGCTTCGACTGTCCGATGTCGAACTTGGCGAAGCTGTTGACGGTGATCTCGCTCAGCATGGGCAGTACGTCCGGGCCCGTGAAGCGGTGTTGCCACAGGAACGACCAGTCGCCGATGTAGCAGGTCTCCTTCCACGACATGCTTTCATCGAGCCAGTCCGTGTACTCCGGCTGACCGAACCGGCTCCAGGCATAGCCCTCGGGAGCCTTCCGCATGTTGGTGACTGAGTAGTTCATGGCGTCCTCGCTGTGATCTCGGCAGTTACTTGGCCCTGTCAGCGACATTAGGGCGGCGCGAGCGGCGCGGGGACAACCGGATGACCTCGATCCCAAGCCCATCCGGGCAACCCGCCGTGCGACAAATGACGTACGCCGCGCAGCTCCCATTTCGCGACGCGACGGATGACGTAGCCGAGGGAGGACGTAGCGACGTGGAGGACTGGTCATTCGCAACTTACCGTCCGCATCGCGCCCGCCTAGCGTCGACAAGGACTGGGCCATTGCGGCCGAGCGAACGATGACAAGACGACCAGAGAGGTTCGACGAAGATGGCGACAGACGGACAATCGTCAGTGCTGGTGATCAGTGCCCATTCCGGCGACTTCGTGTGGCGGGCAGGCGGAGCGCTCGCCCTGTATGCGGAACGTGGCTACGACGTGCAGATCGTGTGTCTGAGCTACGGCGAGCGCGGCGAGTCCCAAGGACTGTGGCGGCAGGAAGGGATGACGCTGGAGGCGGCCAAGGACGCCCGGCGTGCCGAGGCTGAGGCCGCGGCCGCCGCACTCGGCGCCTCGATCTCATTCCTCGACCTGGGCGACTACCCGCTGCGTGTGGACGACGCCGGGCTCAACCGCATCGTCGAGGCGATGCGTGCGGTTCAGCCTGAGGTGCTACTCACCCATGTTTCCTCCGATCCCTACAACCGGGACCACAATGCCGCGCACGAGGCGACGCTGCTGGCGCGCCAGGTGGCCCAGGCCGCCGGGCACGACCCTGCCACCAGCCCGATCGGGGCACCTCAGGTGCTGCAGTTCGAGCCCCACCAGCCCGAGCAGTGCGGCTTCGTTCCGAATCTGCTCCTGGACATCACCTCGGTCTTCGACAAGAAGCGGAAGGCCATGGAGTGCATGGGCGCCCAGTCCCACCTGCTGTCGTACTACACCGACCTCGGCCTGCGTCGTGGCGTGCAAGCCGTCCGTAACGGCGGCGCGAAGTCCATCGTGCAGGCCGAGGCCTACCAGCGGGTGTTCCCCATCGTCGGGGAGGTCCTGCAGTGACCGAGCACGTGATCGTACGCACCAGCCGCGGCCCTTCTGATGATGTGGTGACCGCGCTCGAGAAGAGTGGGGTGGCAACGGCACACGAGGCCCACGGCCGCCGTGGGCTTCTCGAGCCGGAGCTCCGCCCCATCTATCCGGGCGCGCGGATCGCCGGACGGGCCGTCACGGTGCTGTCGCACCCTGGCGACAACCTGATGATCCACGCCTCCATCGAGCAGTGTCGAGAGGGCGACGTACTCGTCGTTGCGACGACATCTCGCTCGACCGACGGTATGTTCGGCGACCTCTTCGCGACCCAGCTGCTGCACCGCGGGGTTCGTGGTCTGGTCACCGATGCAGGGGTTCGCGACATCGCCGACCTCCAGGCGATGGGATTCCCGGTCTGGGCACGGGCGATCCACGCGCAGGGCACGGCCAAGGCCGTTCCCGGGTCGGTGAACGTACCTGTCGTGGTGGCCGGGCAGCTCGTCAGTCCCGGCGACATCATCGTCGCCGACGACGACGGGGTGCTGTGCATCCCGCTGGCAGCGGGTGAGCAGGTTGTCGAGGCCGCCGCTCAGCGTGAGGCCAACGAGTCAGCCAAGCGGCGGCGGTTCCGTGAAGGCGAGCTCGGGCTCGACATCTACGAGATGCGTCCACTCCTCGAGCGGCTCGGCGTGCGCTACGTCGACGCCGACCAGATCAACCGAGACTCGGAGGCGATCCGATGACCACATTCGTCCTGGTACACGGTGCCTGGCACGGCGGGTGGGCATGGCAGCGAGTGGCCCCGGCGCTCCGTGCGGCCGGCCATGAGGTGCTCTCCCCCACCCTGACCGGTCTGTCTGACCGTGCCCACCTCCTCACGCCTCAGGTTGGCCTGTCCACCCACGTCCAGGACGTAGTGGCGTTGCTCGAGGGCCATGACTGCAGCGACGTCGTACTCGTCGGCCACAGCTACGCCGGTCAAGTCATCACCGGTGTGGCGGATCGGGTTCCGGAGCGGCTCCACAAGCGGATCTACCTCGACGCGTTCGTTGGCGACGACGGCGAAGCCGCCATCGACCTGCTTCCTCCCACCATCGCTCACCACTACCGCGAGTCGGTGGAGGGGCCAGGTTTCGGCTGGCTGGTCCCCGTGCGGTCGCTGGCCAAGCTCGGGGTGACCAAGGAGGACGACCTGGCTTGGCTGAGCCCGCGACTCACGCCGCACCCTTGGCTGACCTACACCGAGCCACTGAAGCTGACCGGCCAGGTCGATGAGGTCCCCGCCGCGTACATCGAGTGTGTGGACTGGATGCGGGTGTTCACGCCGCACGCGGCGAAGGCCGCCGCACGCGGATGGGCCACTCACGAGATCTCCACCGGCCACGAAGCCATGGTCACCGCTCCCGCTGACCTAGCCGCAATGCTGCTCGAGATCAGCGCGGCGTGACCGCTCACAAAGGCAACCTGAACCGAAAGGACGGCACATTGGAATTTCTGGTCCGCACTGAGAATCTGCTTCCGAACGACACCCCGGACGACGTCCGCGACCAACTGAAGAAGGGTGAGCGGGAACGGGCGATGGAGCTGAGGGAGGCCGGCGTGCTCAAGCGACTGTGGCGAGTGCCCGGTCGGAACGCGACCATCGGCCTTTATGAGGCGGCTGATCCAGCCGCGCTGCACGACGCTCTGGTGTCTCTTCCGATGTGGAAGTGGATGGACATCACCGTCGAGGCTCTGGCTACGCATCCGCAGGAGAAGTAGTCCAGGAGAAATCACGAAGGTGCGAGGCGGGCTCAGCCCGCCCCGCACCTTCGCTCGTTTCAGGCGATCGAGCCGCGTACTGCCTGCTCGACAGCGGCCGAGCGGGCCGCGAGCTGGTCGACCAGCTCAACGATGCCGAGGAGCTCGTCTCGAACCTGTTCGTCGCGGATTCCCGGAAGGTTGATCTCGACGTTGAGCCGTGCTGTCGTTGCGGCGGCGCGTGCTGCTTCGGCCGCAGCGGCCACGTCGGTCACCAGGTTCGGGTTCGCGATCGGGAGCAGCGCCTCGGCCAGCGTCATCACATCCTTCGCTACCAGGACGACCTGTGCCGGCGGCCGCGCGGCCGCCGTCAGGGCTCGTGCCACGGCGTCAGATCGCTGCTCCTTGGCCTCTGCTGTGTCCTTCGGAAGTCCGTAGGCCTCCGTCACGGCGGTGAACGCCGCTGCGTCCTCCGCCATCAGACGCAGCGCCTGGTCGCGCGCAGCGTCACAGCGATCGACCGTGTCGGAGATGACCTCGGTGTGCTGCACAAATCTCGGTCCGGTCGTATAGCGGGCAGCCATCGCGAGGAGAGCCGCGGCCTGTGCCGCGTGCAAGGCTGCGGTGGCACCGCCGCCCGGGGCGGGCACCCGGGCGGCGAGCTGTTCGAGAAAGCCATCGACGGTCAGTTCGGGCAGCGGCCCGCGTTCGATGCTCATGGGAAGACGACTGTCCTGTTCCCCGCGACCGCAACCCGGTTCTCGCTGTGCCATCGCACCGCACGGGCAAGTGCGCGGCTCTCGGCCTCGCGACCGCGGGCAGCCAGCTCGTCGGGCGCGAGCGAGTGGTCGACGCGGATCAGCTCCTGCTCGATGATCGGACCCTCGTCCAGGTCCGCCGTCACGTAGTGTGCGGTCGCCCCGATGAACTTCACTCCTCGGGCATGGGCCTGGTGGTACGGCTTAGCACCCTTGAAGCTCGGAAGCATCGAGTGATGGATGTTGATGGCTTTGCCATCGAGCTGCTTGCACAGATCGTCGGAGAGGATCTGCATGTAGCGCGCCAGCACCACCAGATCGACATCGTTCTCACGGACCAGGTCCAGTAGCGCCGCCTCGGCCTGCGGCTTGGTCTCCTTCGTGACCGGGATGTGCCGGAAGGGGACTCCGAAGCTGTCGGCGATCCGGCCCAGGTCGGGGTGGTTGGAGACCACGGCGACGACATCGAGGTTCAGCTCTCCGATGGAGTTGCGGAACAGCAGGTCATTGAGGCAGTGCGCGAACTTGCTCACCATGATGACGACGCGCAGCCGCTCGCTCGCGTCTGCAAGGTGCCAGGTCATGGCGAGGCGCTCCCCCACCGCGTGCATCCGGCTGTGTAGCCGCTCGAAGTCGAGAGGCGACTCATCGATGCGCTTGAACTCCACACGCATGAAGAACGTGTCGTTCATCGCGTCTCCGAACTGCTGGCTCTGCACGATGGTGCACTCCTCCTGCAGCAGGAGCTCGGAGACAGCGTTCACGATTCCCAGCGTGTCAGGACAAGACAGGAGCAGGACGCCGCGACGGGCATCGGTAGGGACGGTCATGACGCCTCCTGGAGGGAGATGTGTGCGGGGCTAGCGGTCAAGGTGCTCGGATCGGTCAGGGAGGCGGTAGCCTCGTCAGGCGTCATTCCGGAGAGCAGGCGCGCAGCCAGGATGGTGTTGCGTACGAGCCACACGTCGGTGACCGGACCGACGCCGCCGGGGACCGGCGTGATCGCCCGTGCTCGAGGAGCAACGGATGCGTAGTCGACGTCGCCGACCATGTGGACCTGACCGTCCTCGCCGGTCTGCGCGTTGATGCCCACGTCGATGACGACGGCGTTGTCGCTGACATGCTCCGCCTTGATGAGCCCGGCCTTGCCCGCGGCGACGATCAGCACGTCTGCCCAGCGGGTGTGTCGTCCCAGGCCCGTGCTCCTGTCTGCCCACTCATCAACGGACTGGACGCTTGCCTGCCGCTCGTACCCCAGGGAGATCGCCGGCTTGCCCACGTTGTTCGATCGTCCGACCACGACGATCAGCGACCGGTGGTAGAAGTCCGCTCGGTTCTGCCCGGTCGAGTCGAGCCAGGTGTCCAGCAGGTGAAAGACGGATGCGGCGGTCGACGGGACGAACCGGGGCACACCGAGCGCAAGGAGCCCGGCATTCTCCGGATGTACTGCCTCGATGTCCTTACGCGGGTCGAGCGCACGGAAGACCGCCGCCTCGTCGACGTGCGCCGGCAGCGGGCGCAGCACCAGGATCCCCGAGATGGCCGGGTCGCCGTTGAGCTCCCGGACGAGGTCGATGACCTCGGTCTGCGAGGCGTCGGCGGGCAAGACGCACGGCCGGTGCGGGATGTCCAGCTCGGTAGCGAGCCGCGTCAGCCGACGCACGTAAGCCGCCGAGCTGTATTCCTCGCCGACTACGACGGTCGCCAGTCCGATCCCGGTTCCCCCAGCCTTGAGACGCGCGACGTCGAATGCCACGGCCTCCTTCAACGTTCGGGCGGCCGCTCGGCCGTCGATGATCTCTGCACTCACTTCTTCTCAGCACTCCTCGTATCGCGTCCGGCCGGGTGCCGGTCGGGTCCTTCAGGTCGTCCGCGTTTCCCTAGGGTCTGTTGTCGAACAGGGCAAGGCCGGCCGCGGTGTTGGATGCCGGCACGTGGTAGGCCGAGTGGACCTTGCGGACTCGCGCATTCAGCGCACCGCGCATGATCAGCCACATGATCAGCTCGATCCCCTCAGATCCGGCTTCGCGGATGTAGTCCTCACGGGTGAGGGCGGCGAGCTTGGCGGGATCGTTCTCGATCGCCTCGAGGAACATGTGGTCGAACGTCGGGTTGATGAAGCCGGCTCGGGCGCCGGCGAGCTGGTGCGACATGCCACCGGTACCGAGGATTCCGACCGTCTTGACTCCGCTGTAGCCGGCAAGCGCCCGACCGATCGCCTGTCCCAACGCGTAACATCGCGCGGCTGTCGGCTGGGGATAACGAATGACGTTGACCATGATCGGGATCACCGGGCAGGGCCAGGCGTCACCAGGATCGGGCTTCCACACGGAGAGCGGCACGGTGAAGCCGTGGTCGACCTCCAGCTCGGAGAACACGGTGAGGTCGAACCCGTCATCGATCAGGCTCTGCACCAGGTGGAACGAGAGATCGGGATGACCCACCACGTCGGGGACAGGCCGGCGACCGAAGCCCTCATCAGCCACGGTGTACCGCTCTGCCGTGCCGATGGCAAAGGTCGGCACGATGTCGAGGTCGACCCCGTTCGCATGGTCGTTGTATACGAGGATCGCCACGTCGGGGGTGTTCTCCGCCAGCCATTCCTGCGCAGGACCATACCCGTCGAACAGCGGCGCCCAGCTCGGGTCGTCCGCCTTGCCTCTGTCGATCGCGGCCCCGATCGATGGCACATGCGACGTGCCGAGACCCCAGATGACCTCAGACATCGGTACGCCCTCCCGCCTGCATCGCGGCCAGGAACTCGGCTTCCGACATGCCGGTGAACACCCCACCGAGGAACTGCATGGAGAGTCCGTCGATCATCGCGAGCTTGTAGATGTAGAAGATGCTCCCGCCTAGATCGAGCATGGCCTGCCAGTCCCGCGTGAGGACAGCCGTAGTCTGTGCCTCGGAGAGCGCGAATCGAGCGCAGCAGGCTTCCTCGTCGGCGAGGAAGTCGTGCCGGTTGTCGCGGTCGATCAGAGACATGAACAGCTTGTTCATGTTGTGCCCGCGAAGGCTCGTCGGGCCATCGAAGACATAGGTTGCGGGCACGTCGGCTCCGGTTCGTGTCATATCGTCCTCCCTATTCGGCGCAGCGAAGACGCCCACCGGTCGGTTCACGTCGACGCTAGTTGGGCAGAGCCGCCTCGCCATCGCGCGGCCGTCCCGCTGCCAACAGGCCCGTATGACGCTGGTCACCGCGACAAAAGACGTACTGCTCGAGGTGGAGATCCGAGACACCGAGCCGGCGAGAGTCAACTGTCTCGTCCAGACCTGCCGAAGTCGGCCGGTGTTCGCTGTCAACGTCACGAGTCGGCGCGCTCCTGTGGAGCCTACGTTCCGTGATGACCGCCACATCGAGGCGGCAGAGAGACCAGGAGCAACGATGCCGACGACACCTTCCCGAACCGAACCGAGACACCAGAGCTCCCCGCGCCGAGCCGCCTGGGCAAGCTTCGTGGGCACTGCACTCGAGTGGTACGACTACTTCATCTACGGGGCGGCCGCCGCGATCGTCTTCGGGCCGCTCTTCTTCCCGAACTACTCCGCCGTCGCCGGCACACTGGCCGCCTTCGCGACGTACTCGGTGGGCTTCTTCGCCCGCCCGCTCGGCGGCGTCCTGATGGGACACTTCGGAGACCGGATCGGCCGGAAGCCGATGCTGATCCTGTCGATCCTCACGGTCGGCGGCGCGACCTTCTGCGTCGGGTTGCTCCCCACGTACGCCACCATCGGCGTGTGGGCGCCGATCCTGCTCGTCGTTCTCCGCTTCGTCCAGGGACTCGGGGTCGGCGGAGAGTGGAGCGGAGCAGTCCTCATGGCAACAGAGCACGCTCCGGCGCGCCGCAGGAACCTGTACGGCAGCTTCCCCCAGATGGGTGTTCCCGCCGGCGTCATTCTCGCCAACCTGGCCTTCCTCCTCGTCTCACGTAGCGTGAGCCCCGAGGCGTTCGTCGCCTGGGGATGGCGAGTGCCGTTCCTGCTCAGTGCCGTCCTCGTCATCGGTGGTCTCATCATCCGCAGGGCCGTCACCGAATCCCCCGAGTTCGTTGCCGCGAAGAGCGACGGGAAGGCGCAGGCGGCGCCACTGATCGAGGTGCTCAAGACCGCGCGTCCGCAGATCGTGCTCGGGGCCGGCTGCATGATCGGGACCGGCACCTTGGGCTATGTTCTTTCGCTCTACGTTCTCTCGTACACGACAGGGCCACTGGGCTTGGAGCGCAACACGATCTTGACCTTCACACTGATCAGCGCCGCGCTGTGGATGGTCGTCACTCCGTGGGCCTCCAGCCTTGCTGATCGTGTCGGACAGAAGCGCGTGCTGCTGATCGGCGGGGTTGGTCTCGCAGCATCCACAGCGTCGCTGTTCCCGCTCCTCGACACCCGAAGCTACCCGCTGATCCTGGTCGCGATGCTCCTCATCGCCACCTTCGTCGCGGTCACCTATGGTCCGGTCGCCGCACTCCTCACCGATCTCTTCGAGCCACGCGTCCGCTACAGCGGTACGTCGCTGGCCTACCAGATCGGGACGATCCTCGGTGGTGGGCTCGCGCCAACCGTGGCCACCGCCCTGTTCGCGCGCACGGGCGCCTCATACCCCATCGGCATCTACCTCACCGTGCTCACGCTGATCAGCCTGTTGAGCGTCGCCATGGTGTTCCGCCGGGGACTCATCGTTCGAACGCCGAGCCCCGGGCTTGCGGCGAAGCTGTCCTGAGCCTTGTTCCAGAACTCTGGACCGGACGCGGAAGCCGCCAACGTTTAACCAACGCACTATCGCCCGAGACGCGTTGGCCCCAGGCAGAGTGGGACTCAGGCCGTCAGCTCGCGCAGCGCCTTCAACACACTCGCGAGTCTGTTGCGGGCAGCCACCTCGGCAGCCGCCGCATCCCGGCTGGCGACCGCCTCGATCAGCGCAAGGTCGTGACCGAGAGAAACCTGGGGCCAGCCCGGCGAGTAGGTGAGTCGAAGTTGGCGGCGCACGTCAAGTGTCTTCAAGTGCTGAAGCAGCTTTGTCGCTACTCCTTGCGACGCCATGCCTAGTACCGCGGCACGGAGCTGATCGTGGCGGCAAGCGTAATCAGCGATGTCTCCGGTGGCCAGTGCGGCGGATATCTGGTCGCCGAACGCATGGAGCTCAACGGCCTCGGCATCGGTGATCCGCTCGGAGGCTTTGACGGTTCACAGTACCTCGACTGCAGTCCGCAGGTACCCGTGCATCGAAGTACTCGAAGGCCACGCGGTAGTCCGCTCGACCATGGCGCTCCTCTGTCGCCTCCCCGGCGCCGGCGCGCATGCTATGACAACGCGGGTGAACTGACATCAATAATCTTGACCGTAGGCGGGCA
Organism: Nocardioides sp. NPDC127514; assembly: GCF_040302125.1. Lineage (NCBI taxonomy): Bacteria > Bacillati > Actinomycetota > Actinomycetes > Propionibacteriales > Nocardioidaceae > Nocardioides > Nocardioides sp. NPDC127514. Next base: position 21,457 of record NZ_JBEORF010000021.1, read on the forward strand.
GGGTGAAGTTGCCGCGCGTGATCCGACCGACCATCGAGTACGCCGTGGTCAGGCTATTGACAGCATTCTGGTATTGCACGTCCTCAAGAATCCGACCCAGCGCGATACGCACGATGAACTCTTGGAGCAACACGTGCATCGCGTCCGGTGAGTCCACGATCCAGTCGATGACTTCTTGGGCATCCTGTGTCGAGATGCTGGCCTGGATCTTCTGGAGCAGCTCGGCTGTTGTCATGGGCCGCCGCGGCTGGGCATCTGTGTGGGATGACGGCGCGCGAGATGGCTTGGGTGTCCTCCGCCGCGTGTGCGCGCGGTTGCGGCACTGCGGACTGCAATACAGTCGCGGGCGCCCTCGGCCGCCCTTGCGCGGAAACTTCCGCCCGCACTCCACGCAGGTCTTGGTCTTTCGCGTCTGGCTCACGTCCACCAGGTGCACCCCACACCCCGCTCGTGGCGATTTACCTCGATCTGCCAACCGTGTGTAGCGAGTGATGGTGGGGCCAGCGGCTGCATCTAGAACACGACTACCTCGCTGATCGATACGAATGCCGCCATCGGTTCCTAACCGTCCGCCGTGTTTCTGAACCTTGGGCGGTGCTGCCTACGTGACCTGAAGGGTGGAGTCACTACGTCAGCAAAGGCGGACTGACACGTCGCAGCCCCTGGACCCGGACAAGGTCGTTGACGTCCACCGAACGTCTCGGCCTGGACGATCGGCGCTTGCTGTACATGAAGGGCCGGCCGGGCCATCTTGCACAGCTCCGGAGGCCCGCGATCGGCAGCCGACGTTCCGCTCGACTTTCGCGGGAGCATGCGTGTGACCTGCGACGACACAGCTTGCTCCCCCCTCCGTCCCTAGCGAGCGCCGCCTGGGAGGTAAGCATCCAGGTAGGCGCCGCAGTCGATTATCGACCACGTGAACAAGGGCTGCCATGGTCGTCATAGGCGTCGGATGCCACGCCGGCCGCCTCAGCCTGCTCCGCCGAGACAAGCCAGCCCATACGTCGAGTTCTGCCTGAGGTCAGACACTTCGAAGGCGCCGGCGATGCCGTGGGCGTTGATGCGTTTTGGGTGGAGAGCACGGTTCCGGCGACTCACCGGAACCGTAGCCCGGCACTGAAGAGTCCAGAGCCAGGCAGAACAGATGGGCATCAAAGGCATGCTCAACTGCCACGTCCGACCTGCAGCCGCCGACCCACCAACACACAGGTGACAGGCCGGCGACCGGTTCGTGGGAACAGAGCCTATTCGAAGGCATCGACGAGGCCGGCGCTTGTGCGGCAGCCTCGTCGGTTCGCGTCTAGCCGGCCAGACAGATCCGTAGGCAGGATGGCCGGGGAATGCTGCACGAACTGTCACCAGCTCGTGCAGCAATCCCGACGAAGCTATCTCAGCGGCGAATATGACCTGGTGCTGTCATATGCCCGCCGAAACCTGGGGCATCGGGGTTGGGTACGGCCTAGCGTTGCGACATGGAGCCGTTCGAGCACACCGGGGCCTTCTTTGTCCCTGAATCCTCAGACCGCAGCCTCGGTGACTTGAGCGTTTCCGGGACGTCATTCGTCCTGAGGCTCGACGCACCCCTAGAACATGTTGAGTTCCCGGACCAACGTCCCGGACAAGAGCCACCGTCGATGCGCCTCCCTCTCCTGCTCGGTGACCTCCGCGACGAAGGTCAGGTAACGCTGCTGAACCCGTTGGGCACTGGCCAAGACGGGTATCAATCGTGGAGAGCGTCGGTCGCCCTCGTTGGGGAATACGTGGTCGACCCCACCTTCGTACGAACCGGTGTCGAGTTCGACCTGCTCACCGCTTGGGTCGACCCACCGCACATGATCATGTGGGACAAGAAGGACCCATTGGACGGTCAAATCAGCCTCGAGCGGACGGTCCTCGAAACAGGCGACTTCGATGGCATGAAGGTCGAACTGGTATCGACTGTGTCTGGCACAGGAGGGCACCTGGTCGTCGATCTCAGACGGCGCACCTGGCTGATCGTCGACCACGAACCGATGTCTCTCGACCACGTCAATGAGAAGGTCATTCGCCCGCTGAAAGACCTGCTCGTCGTACTCCTAGGGCGCAGCGTGAAGGTCGTGAATCTGACCGTTACCCCTGAGAGCGGAGGCAAGCCACGCCGGGTGAAGTTCCGCGAGGTGGTCGAGAACGAGTACTTGGATTACGACCCGCTGTGGCTGCGTAGCTGGGGAGCCGAAACCCTCATGACGCACAAGGAGCTGCCGATCTCGTTCGAAGAGGTGCTTGCCGGGTGGTTCCGCAGCAGAGTCGACCTCCGGGCCGCGACCGGACTGTTGTGCAGCTCGTTCGACGCGTCGTTCATGTACGCAGACAACTGGTTTGCCTCAACCTTCCAGGCAGCTGAGGACCTCGCGAACACCCTCGTAGCACCGACGACGGAACAGCAGGCCGCTCACAAGGAAAAAGTGGACCGAGCAGTCGCAGCGCTCGACGCGGGGAATCTTCCACCGGCTGACCTGGATTGGGCTACCCAACGCCTACGCAGCGGCAATCAGCCAGGACTGACCGCAAAGGTGGCAGCACTCCTCAGGAATGCAGGGCCGCTCGGTGAGCAGGTTCTTGCGGCCGACCCGAACTTCCCCAGGCGAGTAACGAGTCTTCGAAGCCGCGTAGCTCACCCCTCGACTCTGGATGAAAAGGCGTATGCGCAAATGCACTGGTCCGAACTCGTGCTGCGCTGGATAGTCCGTTCTCGGCTGCTCACCCAAGCCGGTCTCCCGGCTGACGCGGTCGCGGAGGCCGTCGATCGCCGCGGAGCACTCGCTGGGGCACTGGGAAAACTCGGAATGGCCTGACCTCATCAGGTTGGTGGGCCGAGGTTCGGTTGCCCAACCCGATGGCGTCGGAACAGGCGGACCAGGACATCCTGTGTGGCACGGCAGTCGGGGTCACGATCGAAAACGGGTACTCATGCCCGCGTCGCGCTCGGCGCGGGGGTTCCATCGAGCACCTCGACCGATTCTGGCCGAAGGCCGGTCATAACGAATCTCGAGTAGCCGCGATACTCAGGACTATGCATGAGTCAACGCCCGAGATTGCTGCTATTTCCAGATTGGTCCTCAGCGAAATCGCAGCCGCCGATGGTGCCAGGTTCGAAGCGGACTGGCCGCGCATCTCCTTGGAGGGCCTGAGCCAGCCGCTCATGCCGCAGGACGGCGACCCCGAAGAGGAGAGTCTTGCGCCGACCACTGGGGCGCGGCTCGCCGATACCCTCACGGAGCTACAGCGACTGATGGACGAGATCCAATTCAGCACCTGCATGGCTTACATGTTGCTACGGGACTTCACGGTCAACGGCCCCGACGGTACGTCCGCACCGGATTTCGCGATGCCCGAGCACGTCAAGGCATTGGTGGCCCCGTATGTTCCTTTAACGCAGGCGTCCAGGCTTCTTGACGATCTCCATGGCACGCTGTCCGGCGACCGACATCTGAGTCGATGGCTCGCCGGCATGTTGCTGGATGGAGCACTCATCAAACAGGTCTCAGTCCTCGACCGGTTGGCCACGCTGCTGGAACTGGCTACCGGGAAGCCCCTTCGAACGCAGAAGGGCTCAGGGAGGTGGATGGCGCCAGTCTTCAGCAAGAAGGAGCTCGACCGACTTGCTGGCTACTACTCCGCGATACCCGCCTGGGTGAGCTTATGTGAACTGGCTGAGGACGAGGTGACGGTCTGGGTTCGCGACGAGGTCCGTGGAGGCCTGATCCATCGACGTCGGCTCCCTTCAGCACTGGCAGGGGACGTGGTACTCAACTACAGCCACCTCGATTCAGACCATCGATACATCCAAGACGAGCAAGCTGGGCTGACCGCGCCAGAACACCTCGGTGTGGTTCGCATGGCTTGGGATCAAATCCTCGAACCGGCAGTTGGGAACACGGCTCTGCTCTTGGCACATAGACGGGACGTCACCCCATAACAAGGCCCGAAGCAGAGTCGATCTGTCGCGGGACGTCGATGCCGAGACAACAAGTCCGTTTTCGGCCGCCTTGCCGCGGTTGACCGAGCCTTGCCCGCGCCGCAGTTGTCACTCGCTTAGCGTGCGGGTATCGCTCAGCCGTCAACCGGACGATCACACAGCCCAATTGCTGCCCGGTTCGAGTGGCCGCGTCGAACCGCCGCAATAGTCGAAGTCGATCTCGTCCTTCACCGTGTGCTCGGGATCCTTTCGCTGGCAACGCGCTTACCACTGATGTGCAGCGTCGGAAGTTTTGCGGCTCTTCGCAGTTGAGGGTGTAGTCCGGTCGGCGCGTCGGTGGCCGGGTAGGGGTCGAGGTCTCCCGAGGATGGGGGTGACTATGATCTCGGGCTCGAAGTGCTCGGGCAGCGGTTGGAGCCCGATCGGGCGATTCTCCGGTGCCGGGTTGTCGAGCCCGACAAATGGTGTCGTCGCTGCGGATGCCAGGGTGCGGCCAGGGACACGGTGGTCCGGCGGTTGGCGCACGAGCCGTTCGGGTGGCGGCCCACGGTGTTGGAGGTCAGCCTCCGCCGATACCGTTGTAACGCCGCCTCCGACGACCCGGAACACGGACCGAGGACGCGCCGCGAGCCGTCAGTCGCCGACGCTGCCGTCGATCATCTCGCGCAGGATGTCCGCGTGGCCCGCGTGCCGGGCGGTCTCCACGATCACGTGCAGGTACATCCACGTCAGCTCCCTGCCCCGCGGTGTGGTGACGGCGTAGTCGAGGCTGTGCTGGGCGGCGATCTCGCGGGAGCGGTCGCACGCCGCCTGGTAGGCGGCGATGACGTCGTCGAGCTTCTCGTTCGGCTCCAGCCGCAGGTCGGCCTCCGGGTCTGCGTCGGTCCACGGCGGCGTGGGCAGCTCCGCGGCGGGGATCTGCCCGATCTGCTGGGCGAACCCGCCCAGTTCCACCCACCGCAGGTGTTTGATCAGGCCGCCGAGGTTGGTGCCGGTCGGCACCGGGCTGCGCCGGGAGTCCTCCTCCGACACCCCGCGGGCCTTGCGCACGACGGCGTCACGCAGGTAATCCAGGTACGTCTCGAGCTGCTCGCGCTCGCTGGCGGCGACCACGCTGCCGAGGATCTCACCGGGTCTGGTCATGGCCCGAACGTAACACGCTGGCCGACCCTCGCACCGGGGCGATTTTGGGCTCTTCGCAGTCGCAGTTGAGGGTGTAGTCCGGTCGGCGCGTCGGTAGCCGGGTAGGGGTCGAGGTCTCCCGAGGATGGAGGTGACTATGCCGTCCATCTGGAAGACCTCGACGTGTCTGACGCTACCTTCGCCCGCCCTGACCTGACCACGTTCGCTCGTCTTGATGATCTCGGGCTCGAAGTGCTCGCGCAGCGGTTAGAGCCCGATCGGGCGATTCTCCGGTGCCGGGTTGTCGAGCCCGACAAATGGTGTCGTCGCTGCGGATGCCAGGGTGCGGCCAGGGACACGGTGGTCCGGCGGTTGGCGCACGAGCCGTTCGGGTGGCGGCCCACGGTTTTGGAGGTCAGCATCCGCCGATACCGGTGCGCCGGGTGCGGTCACGTGTGGCGCCAGGACACGTCGCGGGCCGCCGAGCCGCGGGCGAAGCTGTCGCGACGTGGCCTGTGGTGGGCGCTGGAAGCCCTGGTGTGCCAACACCTGAGTGTCGCCCGCGTCGCCGACGCTCTGGGGGTCTCGTGGAACACCGCCAACGACGTGGTCCTGGCCGAGGGCCGCCGGGTCCTGATCGACGATCCGCACCGCTTCGACGACGTGCACGTCATCGGCGTGGACGAGCACGTCTGGCGGCACACCCGGCGTGGCGACAAGTACGTGACCGTGATCATCGACCTGACGCCGATCCGCAACTGCACCGGGCTGGCGCGGCTTCTGGACATGGTCGCCGACCGCTCCAAACAGGCGTTCAAGGCCTGGCTCGCCGAACGTGACAAGTCCTGGCGCGACAATATCGAGGTCGTTTCGATGGACGGGTTCACCGGGTTCAAGACCGCCACCGCCGAAAAGCTACCCGAGACTGTGCCGGTGCTGGACCCCTTCCACGTCGTCCGTCTGGCAGGCGACGCCCTGGATCAGTGCCGGCGCCGGGTCCAGCAAGCCACCCACGGGCACCGAGGCCGCACCGGCGATCCACTATATGCCGCGCGACGCACCCTGCACCCCGGCGCCGACCTGCTCACCGAGACCCAGCAGCACCGGCTGACGGAGCTATTCGCGGCCAACGCCCACGTCGAGGTCGAAGCCACCTGGGGCATCTACCAGCGGATGATCGCCGCCTACCGTGAGCCCGACCGAACCCGGGGCCGCGAGCTGATGAGGCATTGATCGAGTCGATCAGCCGAGGCGTCCCCAGCCCGTTCAGCGAGATCATCACGCTCGGCCGCACCCTGACCAAGCGCGCCGCCGACGTGCTCGCCTCCTTCGACCGGCCCGGCACATCCAACGGCCCCACCGAAGCGATCAACGGCCGCCTTGAACACCTCCGCGGCTCCGCCCTCGGGTTCCGCAACCTGACGAACTACATCGCCAGATCACTACTCGAGACTGGCGGCTTCCGACCCCAACTACACCCTCGATTGTGAAGAGCCAGTTTTGCCGGGCGTTCCACGAAGTCGGGCGAACAAGTCGCGATTCTGGGCCTGACCTGAACGCAGGTCAGGCCTCGGGATGCCGTCCTGCGATAGCACGAGCCGTCTTTGTCTCACGCGAGTCGCCAGAGGATCAGACACTCCTGCGCTCGGCGCCACTCGGCCCTCGAGCGCATCGAGGCGGCTAGACAAGGATGGAGCCGCCGTTGCCTCGGGCGCCGACCTCAGCGGTGACCGCATCGCACCTCTCAGGTAGTGACACATGCCGTTGAGGAGCATCATGGGCCAGATTCCGACCGTAACTGTGGAGAACCCGTATCTCAGCCTTGCTGACGCCGCCGATCATGTCGGTCAGTCCGTCAAGACCCTGCGGCGGCGCATTGCTGCCGGGACGCTTCCCGCCTACCGGTTCGGTCCTCGCTGCATCCGCGTGCGGTTGTCCGATCTCGAGGCGTCCGCGCGTCCGATTCCAAGCTCACGTTCATGAGTCAGACTCGGCAGCCGCATCGACGTCGAATCCGGCGAGCTTCGAAAGTCTGGATGCCAGTTCCTGCATCCGATCCTGGCTGGCGTGCTGATAGCGCAACGCCGCCTGCGGGGTCGTGTGCCCAGCCAGGTTCATGAGTTCTGCCAGTGTCGCTCCTGCAACCGCCGCGCTGGTGAGTCCAGTGTGCCGGAGGTCGTGAAAGTGCAGATTCGGCCGCCCCGCGGCGACCCGTGCCTCGTACCAGCCATGCCCGATTCGCTTCACCTGCCCCTTCCGCGGCCCCTTCTTGTGGAAGGTCGTGGCCCGGCCATAGAACGACGACGGCGTGAGGTGATTGTCGTCTTTGCCTGGGAACAACAGGCCCTCGGAGCCTGGCCGGGAGTGCGTCAGCAAGTGATGCCGGACGCCCGGAAGGAGGTGCGGCGGGATCGGTACGTCGCGTACACCGGCGTCGGTCTTCGGCGGGCCGATGATGCAGCCCGGCCGGCAGCCACAGGGCCGAGTGTCGTTGGGCAGCTCCTCGGGCACGTTCCGAACCAGGACGACGCCTCGGCGGACCTTGATCACCTTTGTGCGCGTGTCGATGTCCTTGCGACGGAGTTCGGTGAGCTCGCCGAACCGGAGACCGGTCCAGGCCCCGAGTTGGACCATCAACATCCGCCGTTCGGGGACCGCGGCAGCGAGGACGGCCAGTTCGTCGTTGTCGACTGGGTCCACGTCGTGAGTGGCCTTCACCATTCCGCCGCCGCGGACCTTCGCGGGGTTGGCGCCCTGGATCAGGTTGCGATCGATTGCCGTGTTCAGGATGGTGCGGAACAGCCCGTACGCACGGGCGCGCGTTGTTGGGCGGCCAGGTGCAGTGCGCTCAAACCACGTATCGACGTTCTCAGGGGTAATCTCCCGCAGCGGCGTATCCGCGAATGTCGGCAGGATGTGCAGGCGGAGGAGGTCTTCGTAGTCATCACGGGTAGTAGGCGCCAGCGGCCGGCCCTTCACCTTCCTCGTCCGGAGCCACTGGGGAGCGTACTCACCAAAGGTCAACGGCGCTTGCGCCCGGGCTGCCTTGCGGTGGGCGGGCGGAGTCCATCGGCCCTCGGAGATGAGCCGCCGTTCGTCGAGCAGCCACGCCTCGGCGTCCAGGCGCGAATCGAAGGTGTTCGGCGCGTTGTGTCGCATTGGCTTCACATGCCCGGACTTCGTCGCCATCGTGCGGCCGTCAGGGTCGGCGTAGTAGGCGCGAAAGCGCTTGGATGGCAGTTTCTCGATGCTGCCGAAGCCTCGCTTGTCATTCTTCGCCATAGTCAGACTCACCCCGTCGGTCAAGGCGCGAGGCGTGGATTCGTGGGACTAACGTGGGACTAGATCGGCCAGATATGGCTCTCCATGTCCACTCGTGTCCACATCAGCGCTTCGCGTTCATGCAGGTCAATCGTATGTTTTCTAAGGTGTGTCCGCATCTCCGCCGAGGTGCGCGAGATAGGTTCAAACCCAGTATCGTCCACAGAGCAAGTAGCCCCTGGCCTGCGGAGACGCGAGTCAGGGGCTACTTCTGTTCCGTCCTAGGAGAGTGGGTTCGCCGGGTGCCTGACCACCTGGCTGCCGATCAAAGCCCTCGGCGAGGCGTCACGGCCGATACTCGATCGTGAGCCGGCCCAGTCGTTCCGGCGAACTGAGCTGCTCGGCTACGTCCACTTCGAACCGCCAGGTTGGTTCCGGTTGAGGCGAGGGCACATGCGCTCCTGCATCAGGTGAAGGCGAGGTCGTCGGTGGCTGGATCTCGAACGGAGTCTGCTCTACGAGCGCCTGCCACGCTGGCCCCAGGGTGAGCAGCCCCGGGCTTTGTGTCGGCGGCATCTCTCTGCTGATCGACGTGTGTAACGACCGGTAGGTCTGGTTGGGCTCCGGGCGCTCGAAGTGATCCAGCAGAGCCGCCGTGAAGACGCCATGGCCGTCGATCTCCATGGACTCCTGATTGTCCTGGCAGCCAGACAGAAGGATCAACGATGCGCTCGGAGTCGCGTCTCGCGGGACAGACCGGCGTATCTCGACATACTGGTCCCGATGTTTCCGCAGGACCCGGCGCTGGACCTCCACAGGTGCTCCCCGCAAGCGCGGACCGCTGGCGCCTGTCCCTCGGGTCCGGGATCGAGTCGGCAGGGTCGCCGCGACGCGATGGTAGGCAGCCCGAACCTCGGGGAGGTCCTCGTAGGCGCGCTCGTAGACGCCGCGCACGACCGTCCCGCTGTGGCAGCTGTCGGACAGGACGACGACCCTGACTCCCGCACGGAAGAAGCTCAGGGCGTCGCGAATCTCGTCGTCGAGCACCTCGCGGTCATAGAGGAGCCACGTCTCATCGCGGCGATCCTCCTCATCGTCGCCGAGGTCTTCAAATTGCCCGCCGTGTCCGGCGTACGTGATCACAACGATCCCGTTCACGGGTATCCGATCTGCAGCGTCACGGATCGCTTCCAAGACTGCCTCGGCGGTCGCCTGGTGCGACAGGAGCGTGGTCGTCTCGTACCCGAGTGACTCGGTCAACTCAGCCATGGCGAGTGCATCGTTCTCACCTGCGTCCAGGCGCCCATTCCAGCCGTCGTAAGACCTGGGATCGATCTCGTTCAGGCCGATATGGAGGGCGAGGCCTTCAGTCAATGGAGTCATCTCTCTGCATCAGTGTGTCAGTGACTACGGCCGGGCAACGGAAACAGATCTCTCGACCTTCTTGGCGGAACCACCGACACGTCCCGCGCACATGGCAGGGAGGCAGGTCCGCCACCATGGGCTCTGTCCCGCGCACCGAGGATGCGACGGTGCAGGCTCCGTCTTCGAAGTTTGCGCACTTGGAATCGGCGCATGGGGCGGCCACCCGCAGGAACTCCGAGAAAGGTAGGGCCTGTGGGATCGCCCGCATCTCATCCGTCACCGGGACAGGATGCGGGAGAAACTGAATCTGCCGACCGTGGTCTTCACTGGGCAGAACTATCCCGATGACTTCGCTGCCTTCGAACTCAGTTCGGGCGCTAGGACAGGTCAGCCGGCGCGACATCTTCTAGAACTCCCAGACGACCGTGCCGGAGGCCTTCACTTCTGCAGTGGAGTGTGACTTCTCCCCGGATTCGTAACCCACGCCGCCCTCGAGTTTGAACTCGAACTTGTCGGGCGTGTACCACTTGTCATCGCCGCTTCGCGCCTTCGGCCCTGATGGCGGGATAACGTCGAACGTGATGGATGTGAGTTCGTCGCGGAACAGCTCCAGCTTGGCCACGAGCTTGGCGAACGCCGAAGTTACCGCTGGATCGAGTCTACGAATCAGGTCCCGAAGGTCGTCGTCCAGGTCGAAGAGTTCGTTCCATGACTGGGGATCTGCGGTCAAGGTTCGCAGCAGACTCAAGCACTTGGGGATGTCTTCGCTGATCGAGTCGTTCAGTTTGCCAACGCTGGAGCGTGTGATCGGCGCCCGGCCGGTGAGGCGAGAGAGGTCACCGCGTGAAAGCGGTCGGCTTCTCATGAGGGACGGATCGGCGAGATCTCCGGTCGGTGTCTGGGTCCCGAATGGATCGACCACAGTGGGGATGCCGTTCCCAGTCGACATCACTGCACCGACCGTTACCGTCATCGGGTTCTCGTCTGCCGACCGACTCCGGGGTCGAGCTTCGAGCGCGCTGATCATTGCTGCGGCGATCTGCGAAGAAAGTGTTGCGAAATCCGTATCTTTCGTAGCCACGATCGTGTCCTCCACGATGGTCATACGTGGCGCATCCGTTATAACGGCCCCGTCGTCGGACGGAAGTCAGTCTCCGAGATCGGCGTGCGCGATGGATTCAAGGCCCTCGAATTCGCCCGAGGGGATGAAGTACAGACGGCCATCGGCCGCCATCAGAATCGAGCCTGTGAATAGAAACTCTGGTCCCACACTCTGGAGCGGCCGCTTGAAATTGACCTCGTGGGGCAGGGAGTACTCGAGCAACTCGGGGACCTGGATCGTCGACCCGCCGATCTCCACCTCGGGAATTGCCTGGGTCTCGGCATTCCCGGTTATGTCGTCGTTGGTCAATTCCATCACCCTCGTTCTGCTGGAACTCCCCTTTCCTCGATCGTGCCCCTGTGCGACAGACTTGTCTTCACCGATTCGCGGTAGTGGGCGGGTGAAGACGCGACCTGCGGCATATAGGTGCAGCTACGACTCGGGACCGAAGCCTTACGCAATCGCATGCTCGTCCCTCAGGTTGGTGACGCAAACTGCGGTGTACTAGGAGCGATTTGCAGCCTGTTGCGCAGCGTCAACGATCGCCTTCCATGGCAACGCCTGGTCCGGAGGCATCTGACGGGGCGGGTAGAGGGGCCAGACGTCGCGACCCTCGATGAGGTCGACGCCGGCGGCACGTAGGGCTGCCACGTGGGAGGGCCAGGCGGGGTGCTCGGCATGGGCGGCGTTGATGAGGGGGAAGAGCACGACCGGGACGGTCGTGAGGCTCTCGGTGACAACGGTGAGTGCCTGGTTGTCGGCCAGGCCCAGGGCGATCTTGGCTGTGCTGTTGAAGGTCGCGGGGGCGACGACGATGGCGTCGAGCTGCGCGGGATGAGTGCGCGGCTCCCACGGGAGGCGGCTCGGGCCCCGCACCGGGAAGCCGGTGATGGCCTCGATCCGGTCTGCCTCGCCGTTCGCGCTGAGCCAGCTGAACGCCGTCGGCGTCAGGGTCACCGGGACCTGGTGGCCCGCATCCACCAACGGGGTGACCAGTTCGTCGCAGAGTTGCTCCACGCCGCCTGCAGCGCAGGCGATGACTCCGATGATGGCCACGCCGAGAGCGTACGCGACGTGATCAGTCGATCAGGCCGGCCTCGCGCGCCATGCGGACGGCGTGGACGCGGTTGTTGGCGTTGAGCTTGCGGGTGGCGCTCTTGAGGTAGGACTTCACCGTGCTCTCCACGATCCCGAGGGCCTCGGCGGCCTGCCGGTTGCTGCTCCCGAGCGCGACCTGACGGAGTACGTCGAGCTCGCGGGCGGCCAGACGTACGGCCGGAGCGAGCTGAGCCGGCTGCTTCTCCCCCGGCGCGGCGGTGAGCCGGAGGACCATGGCCTCGAGGCGGCTGCGGACCTCGGGGTCGAGCACTTGGCCGGCCAGATCGGTGAGCTCGGCCGCCATCTCCCTGCGTTCGGCGAGATCGCGCTTGGCTGCCGCCTCGTCCGGGCTCGGAGCCCGGCTCGGGGCGGGCGCCAGCCGCGAGAGCCGGTTGCGTACCTCGTCGTCGATCAGGATCTCGCGCTCGAGGGTGCGGATCAGCGGACGCAGCGAGTCGAACCAGACACCGCCGAGACCGAGCCGCGACCGGGAGGCGAGGTAGATGAGCATCCGCGGGGCCCGGTCGACCAGGATCGGCAGGGCGGCGACCGTCTGGATCTCCTCCTGAGCGACGGCGGTGTCGTAGAGGTGGGTGATCCCTCGGGCGGTGTAGTAGTGGTCGACGGACCCGGGTTGCCGGGTCTGCAGGGTCTTGCCGCCCAAGCCCTCCCCGTTGACCACGCGCAGCCCGCGCAGTGAGGCGCCCTTCGCGCCACAGGTCGCGGTGATGTCGATGGCCGTGCCGTCACCGCGCACCGGGCCACCGAAGGCGAGATCCAGCCCCGACGCGGTCCGGAAGGAGGCCAGCGTCTGGGCGATCCGGGACCCGTCGTACGGCGCCTCTGGGGCGATGGCTGCGGTGCTCATGGCGTTGAGCGTAAGTGACGACCATCACAAGCAACAAGAGGCGTACCCCCTCTTTCGAGGGCACTCGTCCGGGGGTATCGGACAGGTGATGTCAGTCCCACACTCGGTTCACCCATCCGAGTAGGAGGCACGATCATGGCCCAAATCGCGGCTAACCGAGCCGAGGTCGACGGGCGCACCATGCGCCGCGTCGCGACGGCGTCACTGACCGGCACCACCATCGAGTTCTACGACTTCCTCATCTACGGGCTCGCGGCGGCCCTGGTCTTCAATGCCGTCTTCTTCCCGTCCATGGGTGGCCCCGAGGGCACCCTGGCCTCGATCGCGACCTTCGGCGTCGCGTTCGTCTTCCGACCATTGGGGGCGATCCTCTTCGGCCACTACGGCGACCGGATCGGCCGCAAGGCCACGCTGATCACCACCTTGATGATCATGGGCACCTCGACCTTCGCGATCGGCCTGCTGCCGAGCGTGGAGTCGATCGGCAAGGGCGCCGTGGTGATCCTCGTTCTGCTGCGCGCACTGCAGGGCATCGCGCTCGGCGGCGAGTGGGCGGGCGCCGCACTCCTCACCACCGAGTACGCCGCCAGCGGCCAGCGCGGGCGCTACAGCATGTTCCCGCAGCTCGGCCCCAGCCTCGGGCTCATCCTCGCCGCGGCAGCCATGCTCACCACCTTCCGGCTGATGGAGCCCGCCGCGTTCGCGGCCTGGGGCTGGCGGATCCCGTTCCTGGCCAGCGCGGTCCTCATCGCGGTCGGCCTCTGGGTCCGGCTGAAGATCGCCGAGACGCCATCGTTCAAGAAGGTCCAGTCGGCAGGCACCCGCAGCGCCCTTCCGTTCGTCGGCTGCATCCGTGACCAGTGGCGGCAGGTGCTGCTCAGCGGCGGCATCATGGCCGTCGTCTTCGGCGCCTTCTACACCGGCGCCAGCTTCATGGTCGCGCACGCGGTCGGCACCCTCGGCCTGAGCATGAGCCAGGCCCTGCTCGGCGTCATCGTCGCGGCCTTCGCGATGAGCGTGACGGTGATCGCCTCCGCGTGGCTCTCCGACGTCCTCGGCCGCCGCGTGGTCCTGCTCATCGGCGCGGCCTTCGGCCTCGTCGCCGGCCCGCTGTCCTTCGCCATCATGGAGCCGGGCAGCTTCGCGAGCTTCGCCCTCGGCAACAGCCTGATGCTGTGCGTACTCGGCCTCAACTACGGTCCGATCGCGGCGTTCCTGCCTGAGATGTTCCAGGCGAAGTACCGCTACACGGGAGCCGGCCTGGGCTACAACATCGCGGGCATCCTCGGCGGCGCCGTCCCGCTGGTCATCGCCGAGGACCTGCTGGCCAGGTGGGGCACCGACGGCATCGCGTACTTCCTCAGCGCCCTGGCCGTGCTGAGCATCGGCTGCCTGCTGGTGGCCAAGGAGACGAGCCGCGTGGAGCTCGACGCGGAGCCCGCACTCGCCTGATCCGGCACCGCTCACCCTCCTTCGGGGGTGTGGCTGCCACCGTGGTCTCGGTCATGCTCGCGGCATGACCGAGACCTCATCCATCACCGCTTCGTCGGCTCGTGGCGACATCGACGTCCCGCTGCTCGAGGAGACGATCGGAACCAACTTCGAGCGCACCGTCGCCCGCCACGGAGACCGTGAGGCACTCGTCGAGATCGCCACCGGACGACGCTGGACCTACGCCGAGCTGGATGCCGACGTAGACGCCCTCGCGGTCGGCCTCCGCAAGGCCGGCATCGGCAAGGGTGACCGCGTCGGCATCTGGGCGCCGAACTGCGCCGAGTGGACGATGATCCAGTTCGCCACGGCCAAGATCGGCGCGATCCTGGTCAACATCAACCCCGCCTACCGGACCCACGAGCTCGCGTATGCGCTCAACCAGTCCGGCGTGCGGCTGCTGATCAGCGCGACCGAGTTCAAGACCAGCGACTACGTCTCGCTCGTCGGCGAGGTGGAGGGCGAGTGCGGCGCTCTCGAGCAGACCGTCTTCCTGGGTACGCCGCAGTGGGATGCGCTGCTGGCCGCCGGCCGCGGCGAGCGGCTGGCCGATCACGTCGACTACCCGCTCGACCCGAACGACGCGATCAACATCCAGTACACCTCCGGGACCACGGGGTTCCCGAAGGGCGCGACGCTGTCGCACCGCAACATCTTGAACAACGGCTTCTTCGTCACCGAGACGATCCACTTCACCGAGCAGGACCGGCTCTGCATCCCGGTGCCCTTCTACCACTGCTTCGGCATGGTGATGGCCAACCTCGGCTGCACCACCCACGGCGCGACGATGGTCATCCCGGGCCCCGGCTTCGACCCGGCGACGACCCTGCAGACGGTCCAGGACGAGAGGTGCACGGCGCTGTACGGTGTGCCGACGATGTTCATCGCGATGCAGAACGACCCGGACTTCGCCTCCTACGACCTCTCGACGCTGCGTACCGGGATCATGGCCGGCGCGCTGTGCCCGATCGAGGTCATGAAGCGGTGCGTCAGCGAGATGCACATGAGCGAGGTCGCGATCGCGTACGGGATGACCGAGACCTCACCGGTCTCCTGCCAGACCCGCACCGACGACGACCTCGAGCGTCGCACCGAGACGATCGGCCGGGCCGCGCCGCACGTCGAGATCAAGATCGTCGACCCGGCCACCGGTGAGGTGGTTCCGCGTGGCACGGCGGGCGAGTTCTGCACTCGCGGCTACTCGGTGATGCTGGGCTACTGGGACGACGAGACGAAGACCGCCGACGCGATCGACGCCGACGGCTGGATGCACACCGGCGACCTAGCGGTCATGCGCGAGGACGGCTACTGCGTGGTGGTGGGCCGGATCAAGGACATGGTGATCCGTGGCGGCGAGAACATCTACCCTCGCGAGATCGAGGAGTTCCTCTTCACCCATCCCGACATCGCCGAGGCGCAGGTCGTGGGCGTCCCGGACGAGCGGTACGGCGAGGAGCTCTGTGCCTGGATCCGGATGCGCCCCGGCGCCGAGCCGCTGGACGCCGAGGCCGTCCGCGCCTTCGCCAGCGGCAAGCTCGCCCACTACAAGGCACCGCGCTACGTGCTGATCGTCGACGAGTTCCCGATGACCGTCACCGGCAAGGTACGCAAGATCGACATGCGCGAGCAGAGCGTCGCGCTTCTCGGCCTCTGAGCTGCTGATGAGCTATTGGCACCGGACCGGTCCGCGTACCTTCACCCCGACCGAGCACGTCGGCGGCGCCTGGGACCTGGACACGCAGCACATCGCCACCCTGCTCGGGGTGCTCGCGCACGAGGTCGAGCGGGACCGCGATGCCCGCCGCGACGACGGACTCCAGATCACCCGAGTCAGCTACGACATCCTCGGCACCGTCCCGCTCGAGCCGGTCGACCTCGAGGTCACCGTGCTCCGCGCCGGGCGCACGATCGAGCTCGTCGAGGCGCGGGCGTGCCATGGCGGCCGGCCCGTCGTGCTCCTGCGTGCCTGGCTGACCGCCGGCTACCCGACCGCGGAGCTCGAGGGCACCCGTCACCCACCGATGCCGGCACCGGACGAGGTGCCGGCCTGGGACATGACCGCGCTGTGGGACGGGGGCTTCATCGCCTCGGTCGAGGTGCGTCGCAAAGACCTCGGCCCAGGGCGGGCGCAGTCCTGGGTACGTACGGCTCACCCCCTCGTCGCCGACGAGGAAGTGAGCCGGCTGGCGCAGGTCGCCGGGCTGCTCGACATCACCAACGGCGTCGCCGTCCGCGTCGACCCGAAGGCCGTCAGCTTTCCCAACCTCGACCTGACCGCGCACCTGTTCCGGGCTCCGGCTCCTGGCTGGTTGGGGCTCGACACGACCGTCTCGTTCGGCCCGGAGGGCGCCGGTGTGACCACGTCCGTGCTCCATGACGAGCAGGGCGCCTTCGGCGTCAGTACGCAGTGCCTGACGGTCCGTCCCTGAAGGCTCAGCTGGCGGCCGCGACCGTGACCGGCGCGGTCGACCTGCTGGCACGCCGATGGGCGGTGAGCATGACCACGGCGACGATCACGGCAAGGGCGTAGAAGCCCGTCGCGACCTCGAAGACGGTCGCATAGCCATGGGCCTGGGCGACGGCGCCCGGCGCGGCGTCATGGTGCACCGCGCTGCCGTACACCACGGTGAGGAGCGCGAGTCCGACCGAGCCACCGATCTGGTGGGCGGTGTTGACCAGGCCGGAGGCGGCGCCGGCGTCACCCGGGTCCACCTCGGCCATGCCGAAGTCGGTGAGCAGGATGATCGCGATGCCCTGGCCGATGCCCAGCACCAGCAGCGGCGGCAGGATCGACGCCACCGGGGTCGTCGCGTCGATCCGGCTCAGCCAGGCCATGCCGATCCCCGCGGTGGCCAGGGAGGTCAGCAGCAGCACAGGCTTGCTGATCCTCGGTCCGGCCCAGCGCACGGCGTAGACCATGGCAAAGAACATGCCGGTCATCGGGATGTAGACGAGTCCGGTGGCGAGCGGGCTGAGGCCACGTACGTTCTGGAGATACTGCGAGAGGAAGTAGAACGTCGAGAACATCGCGCCGACGATCAGGATCCGGCCGAGGTACGCCCCAGACCGCTGCACGCTGAAGAAAAGCCGGATCGGCACGATCGGCTGCGAGGCCCGCAGCTCGATGAGCACGAACCCGACGAGCAGGACCACCGACGCCGCCAGCGGAAGCAGGGTTCGGGCGCTGCCCCAGCCGATCTCGGCAGCCTCGACGAGGCCGTAGACGAGCGCCGACATCCCGACGGTGACGCTCAGCGCTCCCAGGATGTCGACCCGGCCGGGCCGGGACTCGGTCTCGGGGAGGTAACGCGGTGAGAGGGCGAGGATCAGGATCCCGAGCGGGACGTTGACCAGGAGACCCCAGCGCCAGGAGAGGTACTCGGTGAAGAGGCCGCCGACGATGATCCCCACGCTCGCGCCGGCACCGATCACCGCGCTGTAGATCGCGATCGCCCGGGTGCGCTCCTCGGGCTCGGGGAAGCTCGTGATCAGCAACGCCAGCGTGGACGGGATCGCGAAGGCCGACGCCAGCCCCTGCAGCGTGCGCGCGACGATCAGAAGCTCGGCCGACGACGCCAGTCCGGCCAGGAGCGAGGCCGCGGTGAAGAGCGCCGTCCCGGCGATGAACACGCGGCGCCGGCCGAGCAGGTCACCGGCTCGTGCGCCGAGCAGCAGGAGGCCGCCGAAGGCGAGCACGTAGGCGTTCTGGATCCACGACAAGGACGAGTCGGTGAAGCCGAGCTCCGCCTTGATGTGAGTGAGCGCCGTGGTCACGATCGAGGCGTCGAGGGTCATCATCAGCTGGCAGCCGAGGATCACCATCAGGACCACCGCCCGGTGACGGGCACCGGCGCGCGGGGGTGTCGAAGACATGTATGCACTTCCTAAGTAACTAACGAGTTGGTTATTTCAGTGAAGCACTGAAGGCCACGAAATGCAACTAACTAGTTACTTGCTTTAGGCTGGACGCATGGCCAGAGACTCCGAGGCGACCCGCATCCGCATCCTCGACGCCGCCGAGGCCGAGTTCGCTGCGTACGGCATCGCCGGCTCGCGCGTCGACCGGATCGCGGAGACGGCGCTGGCGAACAAGGCGCTGATCTACAAGTACTTCGGCACGAAGGACGAGCTCTTCGACGCCGTCTTCGCCCACCGGGTGCTCGCGTTCGTCGACGAGGTCGAGTTCGACGCCACCGACCTGCCCGCCTACGCCGGACGGTCCTTCGACCTCTACGAGCGCTTCCCCACGACGCTACGGCTGACGACCTGGTACCAGCTCGAGCGCCCGACCGGGAAGCTCCCGGCGATCGTCGCCTCCAACGACGCCAAGCTGGCCAAGATCAAGGAGGCGCAGCAGGCGGGGAAGCTGACGACGGCCTACTCGCCGCTCGAGCTGCTCACCGAGGTTCGCGCGCTGGCGATGAGCTGGCACCTCCACACCCCCGAGCTGGCCCTGGTGCGCCGGCCGAGCCGCGCTCGGTGCCGGGAGATCGTCGTCGAGAGCGTCCGGCGCCTGGTGGCTCAGGACTGACGGGAGAAGAAGTCCTCGTAGCGGTGCTCCCCCGGCGGCCGCTGGTCGACCACGTCCTGCTCACGGACCCGGAGCTCGACGCGCCGGATCTTCCCCGAGATCGTCTTGGGCAGGTCGAAGAACTCCAGGCGCCGCACCCGCAGGTAGGGCGGCAGGTGGTCGCGGGCGAACTCGAGGATGGCCCGGGCGGTCTCGGCCGTCGGCTCGTGGCCGGCGGTGAGGGAGACGTACGCCTTGGGGACGGCCAGCCGCACCGGGTCCGGTGCCGGTACGACCGCCGCCTCGGCCACCGCGGGGTGCTCGATCAGGACCGACTCCAGCTCGAAGGGCGAGACCTTGTAGTCGGAGGCCTTGAAGACGTCGTCGGTGCGGCCGACGTAGGTGATGTAGCCCTCCTCGTCGCGGCTGGCGACGTCGCCGGTGTGGAAGAAGCCACCGCGCATTGCGTCGGCCGTCCGCTTCTCGTCATCGCGGTAGGCCGTCATCAGCGTGGCCGGCCGGGCGGCGAGGTCGAGGCACAGCTCACCCTCACCCGGCCCCTCGATCACGGTCCCCTCGATCGGGTCGACCAGCACGACCGGGACGCCGGGCAACGGGCGGCCCATCGAGCCCGGACGTACCGGCTGGCCCGGGCTGTTCGCGACCGTCGCGGTCATCTCGGTCTGCCCGAAGCCGTCCCGGATGGTCAGGCCCCACGCCTGGTGGACCTGGCTGATCACCTCGGGGTTGAGCGGCTCACCGGCGCTGATCGCCTCGCGCAGCGACCCGCAGCCGCCGGAGAGGTCGGCCTGGATGAGCATCCGCCACACCGTCGGCGGAGCGCACATGCTGGTGACGTGCTCCTCCCGGATCCGCTGCAGCAGCGTGGCCGCCTCGAAGCGCGCATAGTTGAGGACGAAGACGGTCGCGCCGGCGAGCCAGGGCGCGAAGAAGTTCGACCAGGCGTGCTTGGCCCACCCGGGGCTGGAGATGTTCATGTGGACATCGCCGGGGCGCAGCCCGAGCCAGTACATCGTGGACAGGTGCCCGACCGGGTAGGTGTAGTGCGTGTGCTCGACCAGCTTCGGGCGGCTCGTGGTGCCGCTGGTGAAGTAGAGGAGCAGCGCGTCAGAGGTCGCGTTGCCCGGGTGCTCGAGCGGCTCCTGCGCCTCGGCGGCAGCCGCGGCGTAGTCGTTCCAGCCGTCCCGCTCCCCCGCGCCGAGCCCGACGCCGATCCGTACGTAGTCACCGGGGACGCCGTCGAACTTGTCCGCGTCCTCGGCGTTGCAGACCACGGCCTTGGCCCGGCCCCGGGCGAGCCGATCGACCAGCTCGGCGGTGCCGACCGCCGTCGTCGTCGGCATCAGGACCGCACCGACCTTCATCGCCGCGAGCATCGTCTCCCACAGCTCGACCTGGTTGCCCAGCATGACGACCACGCTGTCGCCCGAGCCGACGCCGAGACGCCGAAGGTAGCGGGCCACCGCGTCCGAGCGACGCGCCAGCTCGTCGAAGGAGTACGCAGCCCGCGACCCGTCCGACTCCGCGATGACCAGCGCCGGAGCGTCGTTGCCCCGAGCCATCGGGTCGAACCAGTCGTGGGCGAAGTTGAAGCTCGCCCCGACGTCGGGCCAGCGGAAGGTGTCCAGCGCCTCGGCGTAGTCCAGGCGCTGGGCGATCAGCGCGTCCCGGGCGGCGAGCAGGGCGTCGGTCGAGGTCGAACGAGTCATGGCGGTCATCATCGTCGCGAGGCCGACCCCCGCCCTACCCCCGGAAGAGGGGGCTGGGTGCAGCGGATCCTGGCCGGCTGGTTCCGGTGTCACCCGTGACGGGTGACGCGGCGGCCCCGTCCGTGACCGCATCCTGAGGGTTCAGTTCGTACGATGAATCGAGACTTCCATGGGAAAGGCGCCTGCCTCTGGCCAGCGGAGAGCCCGGTGATGAGCAGTCGATCAGATGAGCGGAGTCCCCGGTCCAAGGCCTGGTCGCGTCCGATCCTGACCTTCGGCGGCCTGTTGGTCGCCTACTTCGCCTTCCCTCTGAAGTGGACGGCAGACTCGGCCGTGGCCGTGGGCGCGAGCCTGCTGGTGACGGTGGGGGCGCTCGCGCTCGTCGGGGCGGTGATGATCAAAGAGCTCGGCTCCGTCCGCAGGGGCGCACCTGGTCGCGGCACGCGGGTTCTGGCCATGTTGCTGATCCTGCTGGTGATGGCGGCGTCGCTGACCTTCTTCCTGCTCGACCAGGCACGCCCTGACGAGCTCGTCGGCCTGAAGACGCGGACCGATGCTCTCTACTTCACCTTGAGCACCATGACGACTGTTGGCTACGGAGACGTCCACGCCGAGGGTCAGCTCGCGCGGGCGTTGGTGTGCGTGATGATCGTCTTCAACATCGTGGTGGTGGCATCGCTCGTCCGGGCCCAGACCAGTTCCCCGACTCGCCCTCGGACCGACTAGGCAGCCGGGCCGACCACCATCGCTACGCCGTCAGTCCACCGACGATCACGGTCGGCTCGACGTCGACCGGGAAGTTCACGCTGCTCGCGATGAAGCAGTCCAGGTGGGCCTGGTGATGGGCGGAGGTCGCGGGCTCGATCATCGCAGCCTCGGCGACGGTGACGACCGGGTGCAGCACGGCCCGGGTGAACCGGCCACCGGTCCCCTGCGTCTCCATGGTGGCGGTCGCGGCGTCGTGGTAGTCGAGAACGACCACGCCCACCGTCACCGCCTGGTGCAGGTAGGAGAGCATGTGGCACTGCGCCAGCGAGGTCAGCAGCAGCTGCTCGGGGTTGTGCCGGCTCGCGTCGCCGCGGAAGGTCGGATCGGCGGAGCCCAGGATGTCGGGCAGGCCCTCGATGCGTACGACGTGGTCTCGGGCGTAGTCGCGGTAGCCGCTCGTCCCGGTGCCACGGTTGCCCGTCCACTCCACCGAGACCTTGTAGTCGTGGGTCAGTGCCATGCGCCCACGCTATCGCCGGCCCGTGGGCGGCGCGTATGCGTGGCGGCCCGCACGGTTACCGCGCACATCATGACCCACCTGGCACCCGCTGAAGGAGAACGCACACCATCGAGCGTCCCCGCACCCGCTGGGCGCACCGGCCCCGGGTGGTGGCGATCCGCCGTCGTCTACCAGGTCTACCCGCGCAGCTTCGCCGACGGGAACGGTGACGGCGTGGGCGACCTCCGCGGGATCAGGCAGCGTCTCGACCACCTCGAGTGGCTCGGGGTCGACGTCTTGTGGATCTCCCCCGTCTACCCCTCGCCGATGGCCGACAACGGCTACGACGTCAGCGACTATCACGATGTCGACCCGACGTACGGAACGCTCGCGGAGCTCGACGCGCTGATCGCCGACCTCCACCAGCGCGGGATGAAGCTGGTGATGGATCTCGTCGCGAACCACACCTCGGACGAGCATCCCTGGTTCCTGGAGTCGAGCTCGAGCCCCGAGAGCCCCAAGCGCGCCTGGTACTGGTGGCGCGACGAGCCCAACAACTGGGGCTCGTTCTTCTCCGGTCCGGCCTGGACCTACAGCGAGGGCAGGGCCGCCTACTACATGCATCTGTTCACCAAGAAGCAGCCGGACCTGAACTGGGAGAACCCCGAGGTGCGGCATGCGGTCTACGAGGTGCTGCGCTGGTGGCTGGACCGCGGCGTCGACGGCTTCCGCATGGACGTGGTCAACCTGATCTCCAAGGACCCGGAGCTTCCGGAGGCACCGGTCCTCCCCGGGCAGCGCTACGGCAACATGCGGCAGTCGGTGATCGACGGCCCGCGCGTGCACGAGTTCCTCGCCGAGATGCACCGCGAGGTCTTCGACCGGTACGACCGCGACCTGCTGCTGGTCGGTGAGACCGGCGAGACGACGGTCGAAGAGGGCCGGAAGTACACCGACCCGGCCCGCCGCGAGCTCGACATGGTGCTGCACTACGAGCACGTCGAGATCGATCACGGCACGTTCAAGTGGGACGTACGCCCCTTCGACCTCGGTCGACTCCGTGATCGGCTCGCGGCCTGGCAGGAGGGTCTGGCGGACGTGGGCTGGAACAGCCTCTACTGGGACAACCACGACCAGCCGAGAGTCGTGTCGCGGTACGGCGACGACGGCCGCTGGCAAGCCGAGTCGGCCAAGCTGCTCGCGACCGTGCTGCACCTGCAGCGGGGCACCCCGTTCGTCTATCAGGGCGACGAGATCGGGATGACGAACTTCCCGTTCACCTCCATCGACGAGGTCGATGACGTGGAAGCGGTGAACTACTACCACGAGGCGGTCGCTCTCGGCGTGGATCCCGAGGACGTGATGCGCTCGCTCCGGGCGATGTGCCGCGACAACGGGCGTACGCCGATGCAGTGGGACGCCTCCCCCTCCGCGGGCTTCACCACCGGAACGCCGTGGCTCGCGGTCAACCCGAACTACGCCGAGATCAATGTCGCCGCACAGGTCGACGACCCGGACTCGGTGCTCTCGCACTACCGCCGGCTGATCCGGCTGCGCCACGAGGACCCGGCCGTGGTCGACGGCGACTTCACCCTGCTGTCCGACAGCCATCCGCAGATCTTCGCCTTCCGCCGGCGCCACGAGAGCGGGCAGCTGGTCGTGCTCGCGAACTTCAGCAGCTCCGAGGCGCAACTGGGCGAGCTCGTCGGAGAGAGCCGCGGCGAGCTCGTGATCGGGAGCGGCAGCGGCCCGGTGATGGCCCCGTGGGAGGCGCGCGTCTACCGCCGCTGAGGTCTCTGCGTCAGCCGGTGAGGATCCAGACCGCGTCGTCCGGCGCAAGATCGGAGACCGGCCGCTCGCCGCTGCAGATCACGACGTCACCGTCGGGCAGCGGCGTGGGCGCCGTACCGCAGTTGAGGAAGACGCTCAACCGGCCGCGACGGAAGGCGATGACGCCGTCCGGCGCGTCGAGGAACCTCACCTCGCCGCCGGCTCCGCGGGCGTAGCGGCGGCGCGCGGCCAGGGCCGCCCGGTAGAACTCCAGGGTCGAGCCCGGCCGACCGGTCTGGGCGGCCACGGTCAGGTCGGCCCATTGGACCGGCTGCGGCAGCCAGGGCTGTTGGTCGCCGGGGCTGAAGCCGAACGGCGGGGCGTCACCGCTCCACGGCAACGGCACCCGGCAGCCGTCGCGGCCGTTGCCGCCCTTCGCCCACGGGTCCTGCTGGTGCTCCGGGGGCAGCTCCACGTGCGGTAGCCCGAGCTCCTCGCCCTGGTAGAGGTACGCCGACCCGGGCAGTGCCAGCATCGTCAGCGTCGCCGCGCGGGCGCGGGCGAGCGCCTGTGGGCCGTCGCCGTAACGGGTCCGATGGCGGACCGCGTCGTGGTTGGAGAGCACCCAGGTCGGCCAGGCTCGGGAGGGCTCCAGCGCCTGCAGGGTGGACATGATCGCCTCGGTGAACTCCACCGCCGACCATTTTGACTGCAGCCACAGGAAGTTGAACGCCTGGTCGAACTCGTCCGTACGCAGGTAGCCGCGCAGGTCCGCGGGCCATTGGGTCCACGCCTCGGCGAGCAGCATCCGATCACCGGGGTAGGCGGCGACGATCTTGTGCCAGTCGCGGTAGACGTCGTGCACCTCGGGGCGGTCCCACATCGGGTCGTCCTCGACACCGGCGTCGTACATCACCGCAGGGTCGGAGTTCGGTGAGTATCCCTCCGGGACCTTCTGGTCGCGCAGGTCCTTCATCAGGCCGTGGGCGACATCGACGCGGAACCCGTCGACGCCACGGTCCAGCCAGAATCTGAGTACGGAACGGAACTCCTCGGCCACCTCGGGATTGCGCCAGTTGAGGTCGGGTTCCTCCTGGTCGAACATGTGGAGGTACCACTGTCCGTCCTCCACCCGCGTCCACGCCCCACTGCCGAAGACCGAGCGCCAGTTGGTCGGCGGCTCGTCGCCGTCCGGCCCTCGGCCGTCGCGGAAGATGTAGCGATCCCGCTCGGCCGAGCCGGGGCCGGCCGCGAGCGCCTCGGCGAACCACGGGTGGGCCGAGGAGGTGTGGTTGGGGATCAGGTCGATGATCACCCGCAAACCGACTTGGTGAGCCCTCTCCAGCAGATGCTCGGCATCGGAGAGCGACCCGAAGAGCGGGTCGACGTCGCGGTTGTCCACGACGTCGTACCCGTAGTCGCTCTGCGGCGACGGATAGAACGGCGAGAGCCAGATCGCGTCGACGCCGAGGTCGGCCAGATACTCCAGCCTCGAGGTGATGCCGGCGAGATCGCCGGTGCCGTCCCCGTCCGCATCGGCGAACGAGCGCGGATAGATCTGGTACGTCACGGCCTCACGCCACCACGGAGCATCCACGGGAGTCCGGTAACCGGATGCCGCTCGGGTCATGCCACCAGGTAGGGCCTCAGAGATCGTGGTCGGCAGGGTGGAGCTGCGGGCCGGTGACACCACAGTGCGCGCACGTCTCGATGTGCACGCGGTGCTCGTCCGGCTCCGCTTCGGCGGCGAGCGGACGCCGTACGAACACCGCCGCGAGCGCCGCGCCGAGGATCAGCAGGCCGGCGTTGATGAGCATCGCCATGCCGTAGCCCTCGTCGAAGGTCTGTGGGTCGGTGTAGTCGTCGCCGGCGATCCCGACCGCCGCCGGGATGACGGCGACAGCCAGCAGCCCGGCGGTTCGGGCGACCGCGTTGTTGACGCCCGAGGCGATGCCGGCATGCCGGTCGTCGGCGGCGTCGAGCACGGTGGCGGTCAGGGGCGAGACCAGCAGGGTGAGCCCGACGGCGAAGAGCAGGACGGGCGCGAGCACGTCGAGGACGTACGACGCATCGGGGCCGATCCGCCCCATCCAGAGCGCGCCACCGGCCGCGAGCAGCGGCCCGAGGGTCATCGGCAGGCGTGGACCGATGCGCTGCGCCAACGCGCCCGCACGGGCCGAGAAGAGCAGCATCACCACGGTCACCGGCAGCAGCGCCGACCCCGCCGCGAGCGGCGACCAGCCGCTGACGATCTGGAGCTGGAGGACGAGCAGCACGAAGATCACGCCGAGCGCGGCGTACACGAGCAGGGTCACGGCGTTGGCCGCGCTGAACTGAGGATTGCGGAACAGCTCGAGCGGGACCAACGGATGGGTCGAGCGGGCCTCGACGACCACAAAGGCGACCAGGCAGGCGGCTCCGACCGCGGCCGTCGCCGCCACGGAGCCGACGAGGCCCACCTCGCCCGCCCGGGTGAGTCCGAAGGTGAGAGCGCCGAGTCCGGCGGCGGCGAGCACCGTGCCGGTCAGGTCGAGCCGTCCGCCGGCCTCCGGGTCTCGGCTCTCCGGGACGTAGCGCAAGGCGACGATGACGATGAGCACCGCGACGGGGACGTTGATGAGGAAGACCAGCCGCCAGTCGATCTCGACCAGCCAGCCCCCGACGAGCGGTCCGACCGCGGCCGCGACACCGCTGAACCCCGACCAGGCGCCCACGGCCGCGGGCCGGTCGTCGACATGGAACGACGCCGCGATGATCGCCAGGCTCCCCGGCGTCAACAGGGCACCCCCGACCCCCTGCAGCCCCCGCGCGGCGATCAACAGCTCGATGTTGGGAGCCAGCCCGCACAGCAGCGACGCGAGGGCGAACCACACCACGCCGATCAGGAACACCCGGCGCCGGCCGAAGCGGTCACCCAGGGAGCCGCCGAGCAGGATCAGCGCCGCGAGGCTCAGCGTGTAGGAGTTGACCGTCCACTGCAGACCGGAGAAACCCGCGTCGAAATCATCCCCGATCCGGCCGAGAGCGACGTTGACGACGGTCGAGTCGAGCAACGCCAGGCCGGAGCCCAGCACCGTCGTCGCCAGCACCCAGCGGCCACGCGGCGTGCCCAGCCGGAGGACGGCGCTGTCGGTCTCGGTCACCCGCTCAGTCTAGTGACGGCCGCCGAGGGCCTCCGCCACGTCGGATGGCCCGACCCACGACCGGTTCATCCGTCCGCAGGTCAGGTGTGGGGTCGGTAGCGGTAGCCGACACCGCGCAACGCCGATATCGGCGAGGCGTCCCCGGACCAGCCGAGCTTGCGACGCAGCCGAAGGACCGCGAACTTGACCCGCTCGGGCGCGATCCCGGTCGGGTCGTTCCACACCTGCTCCAGCAGCTGTCTCGGCGAGAGCACGGCACCGGCGTGCTGGACCAGCACGCTGAGCAGTCGGAACTCGGTGCGGGTGAGGTCGACCGGCCGTCCGTCGACCTCGACCCGCCGGATCCGGAGGTCGACGCGGACGACACCGTCGTCGTACACCCCCGACCCGGTACGTTCGTCGCCTCGCCCCGCCGACCGCGCCCGACGCAGCAGCGCCTCGACCCGCGCCAGGAGCTCGTTGTTGTTGAACGGCTTGGTGAGGTAGTCGTCGGCGCCGCCGCGGAGGCCGCGTACCTTCTCCGACTCCTCGCTGTGGGCAGTCAGCATCAGGATCGGTACCTCGGCGAAGTCGCGCACCCGATCGAGCACGGTCCAGCCGTCCATCTCGGGCAGCCCCACATCCAGGATCACCAGGTCCGGTCGTACGTCGTGCACCTTGCGGAGCCCGACCCGTCCATCGGTCGCCAGCTCGAAGGCGTAGCCGCCGCGTTCGAAGAGCATCCGCAGGGCGAGCGCGACGTCCGGCTCGTCCTCGATGGCGAGGATCCTGGTCACCGGAGCTCCCGATCCAGCGGCACCGCGACTCGCACCGTCGTGCCGCGGTCCTCGACGCTCTCGACCGTGAACGATCCGTGGTGCAGCTCGACGATCGTCTTGCAGATCGCCAGGCCGAGTCCGCTGCCCGACAACCGTCTCCGCACGGCGTTCGAGCCGCGGATGAAGGTGTCGGTGATGGCGGGAACCTCGTCGTCCGGGATGCCGATGCCGGTGTCGGCCACCTCGATCACCCATCTCGACCCCGCACATCCGGCCCGGACCGTGACCGAGCCGCGGGGCATGGTGAACTTCACGGCGTTGCTCAACAGGTTGTCGAGCACCTGGCGCAGGCGGGTCGGGTCGGCGTCGAGCGGCGGGCCGTCGGCGATGTCGCAGGTCAGTGTCACCTGGCCACTGTCCGCCGCGGGCCGGTGGTCATCGACCGCGAGCTGCACGAGCTCGGACACGTCGACGGGTGACTCGTGGATCGGCAGGGTGTGCCGCTCGAGCTGGGTGATCAGCTGCAGGTCGTCGACCAGCCTCGTCAGCCGCTCCGCATTCCGTGCGATCGCGTCGAGCGCTGTCCGCTGGCGATCGGTGAGCGAACCGGAGGCCGCGTCGCCCAGGATGTCGGTGAAGCTGGCCACCGCCGTCAGCGGCGTACGGAGCTCATGGGAGACGGCGGCCACGAAGTGGTTCTTCAGCTCCGCCGCCTCGGTCAGCACCCGGTTGCGCTCGCGGAGCTCGTGCTGGGTCGTGGTGATCTCGGTGACGTCTCGGAAGTACCACAGCGCGCCCAGGTCGGTGTCGCCGTCACGGATCGGCACGAAGTCCAGGCTCAGGCTGCGGCCGTTCATGAGCTCGAGGCCGTAGCCCAGGCACATCTTGCGGAGGGTCGCGACGTCGTCGAGCTGGGCGCGCACCGTGGCCCGCTCGCGGCAGCGGCTGGCCACGGCGCCGAGAACCTCCGAGCGCTCGACGTCTCCCCAAGCCTCGGCGCTCGAGCGCCCGAAGATGCGTGCGAAGGTGTCGTTGGCCAGTACCGTCCGGCCGTCCTCGTCCTCCACCACCACGGCCGCGTCGAGCTGCCGGACGAGTGCCCGAAGCCGTTTCCCTTCGATCCTGGATCGGCGCTCGGCGACCCGCTGATCGGTCACGTCGAGCGCGTACGCCATCACGGCCCGCACTCCCGTCACGTCGGTCATGTCATAGAAGACGGTGTCCATCTCCCGCCATCGGCCGTCGGCGGCGAGCACCCTGATGTCGGTCCGGGCCGCCGGAAGCTCGCGGGCGCGGACCGCACGGAGCGCGGCTGCGGCGGTGTCGACGTCGTCCGGGTGGACCGCGTCCCGCAGACCCGAGGGCAGCTCGATGTCGGGTGAATAGCCGAGCGCATCGATGATCGCATCGGAGAGCACCGACCAGGTCCCATCGAGGCCGATCCGCACCACGACCGACCGCGCGTGCTTCACCAGGGACGAGTACGGCTCATCACCGAGACCAGCTTCCCGGAGTACGGCGCCGGGATCGAGACGCGCGACATCCTCGACGAACTCCGCAACGTCGTCCGAGTCCGCCGCAGCATCGTGGAGCAGGACCGTGGCGCGATCGACGAGATCGGAAAGGGCGTCCGGGGTCGCGCTGGTGTCCGCGTGCTCAGCTGATGGTTCCGTCTTGCGACCCCCTTCTACTGGCCCTCCCCTCATCTAAGGTGCCACAAAAAGACGGAAATGCGCAGAGGCAGACGCAAGATCAGGGTGCCGCGAGGCTGTGCTGAGGCCAGTGCTCGGCGCGGACTACCAGCCGGTCGTCCCGAGCAGCACCGCGAAGGCGCCGGCCACCAGGAACGGCCCCAGCGGCAGGTCCGAGTCGAGGCTCGCACGCCTGGTCACCAACAGAGCCAGCCCGAGGATCCCGGAGAGCACGAACGCCAGCGCGCACGCCAGCACGACCGCGGACAGCCCCCACCACCCGAGTGCGAGGCCGAGCAGGCCGGCGAGCTTCGCGTCCCCGAGGCCGAGCTGGTCGGGGCGGATCAGCACCAGCGCGAGGTAGCCCACGCCGGCCACCAGCCCGCCGATGAGGACGCCGGCGATCCGGTGCGGCTCGCCGCCGGCGAGCGCCGCGACGGTGAGCAGACCCGCGAGGATCGGGTACGCCGGTAGCGTCAGCCGATCGGGCAACCGATGCACCGCGATGTCGATGAACGCGAGCGGGACGGCCAGCAGCGCCAGGAAGGCGAACGCGAGCAGTTCGGGGCGCGGCCCGATCGCGCCCCCGACGGCACCGGTGAGCGCGGCCGCGGCGAGCTCCATGGTGCCGGCCGGTGGCCCGATCCGATCCCCGCAGCCGGGACAGCGGCCGGTCGGCGAGAGGAGCGAGTGCCGATGCCGGTCGGACACCAGCTCGCGGTCGCAGCCAGGGCACCGGGTCCGATCGGGTTCTCCCGACGGGACCGACAGACGGAACGCCAGCGCCCGCAGCCAGGGCGCGAGCAGCGCCCCGGCCGCGGAGCCGGCCATCACCATGACCGATGCCATCACAGCGTCATCACCAGGTACACGCCTCGACGGTAAGGCAGCGCGGCGGCCCGGCCCAGGGTGCGGAAGCAGAAATGACCGACCGTCTGTCGGCGCCCGACGGGTGTCATCCGAACGCCCGACACGAGACGACAACGGGTCGTCCGGCCCCCGGCCAACCATGGCCGTTCGCCCGCTACAGCGTCCGCACGAGAACCGGGATCGTAAAGACATCGGGTGGCTACGGGACGCCCGGAGCCCGAGTCGGGCACTCACTTCACCGTCAATCCACAAGGAGTCTCACATGCTCTCGCTCTTCACTCAGTTCTCGGCCTGGATCCACGCCCGTACGTCGTCGGACCGCGACCGCGGCGCCACCGCTGTCGAGTACGGCCTGCTCGTCGGCCTGATCGCGGTCGCCATCGTCGCGACCCTCCTGCTCCTCGGCCCTCGGCTGAACGCGCTGTTCGTCACCGTGCTCAATGCCCTGCCCGGCGGAGCCGCCGCGTAAGTCGCCTGGTCGAGAGGGCCGACCGCCGGTCGGCCCTCTCGACCCTTCTCACCCTCACCTCAAAGGAAACCCGAATGTCACGCATCCTCAGCCGCCCCGACCGGGCCGACCGCGGCGCCGCCGCGGTCGAGTTCGCGCTCGTGCTGCCGCTGCTGCTGCTCGTGCTGTTCGGGCTCATCGATTTCGGCCGGGCACTGAACGCGCAGATCGCGCTCACCCAGGCAGCTCGTGAAGGCGTACGTCTGGCAGCTCTTCAACAGCCGGGCGCCGCGGACAGGGCGCGTGCCGCCGCCGAGCCGCTGAGCGGCGTGACCGTCTCGGTCACGGCCTGCCCGGCGAATCCGGGGCCGACCGACGATGCGGTCGTCCTCGCGAACCAGAACTTCACCTTCGCCACCCCGATCGGGAGCATCGCCGACATGTTCGGCGGTGGCATCGGATCGTCGGTACAGCTCACCGGTAGAGGAGTCATGCGATGCCTCGGCTGATCAAGCGGACCATCAATCGCATCATCGACCGCGCCGGTCGGCGAGGTGACGACCGCGGCGCGGTGTCCACCTTGGTGGCGATCGTGCTCGGCCTCGGACTGCTGCTCGGCATCGGCGCCCTGGTCGTCGACACCGGCATGCTCTACGTCGAGCGGGCCGAGCTCCAGAACGGTGCCGACGCGGCAGCGCTCGCGCTCGCCCAGGACTGCGGGGACGCCGACGGCTGCGCCCCGGACGCACAGCAGATCGCCACCGAGCTGGCCGGGGACAACGACGCGAGCGATGGCAAGGCCGATGCGAGCCTCGTGTGCGGAAACACGGCCGCCGGGTTCCTGACGCCGTGCCCGGCCGACGACGCGGAGTCCAGCGCGTGTCTCGGTAGCCGTCCACCGGCACCGGGCAACTTCGTCGAGGTCCGTACCACCACCCGGCAGGACGACGACTCGACGGTGCTGCCCCCGGCGTTCGGCAAGATCCTGCGCGGCGACGACTACGACGGTCGTGGCGTGCTCGCCTGCGCACGTGCCGCCTGGGGCGGCCCGAGGGCTGCCGTCACGCTCCCGCTGACGATCTCGTTCTGCGAGTGGCAGTACGCCACCGGAGACGGCGTCGACTTCGCGCCGGCACCACCGGCCCCTGCGGACGCGAGCTATGAGCGCGTCCTGTCCGTCAAGGCGGACCGCGGCGATCCGATCCCCTGCCCCGGCAGTCCCTCGGGCGGAGACCTTCCCGGCGGCTTCGGCTGGCTGGCCAACAGCGACTGCGAGGTCGACGTCGACATCGACGGGTCGTTCTCGGCGGACCCCGGCGTGTCGGGGTCGACGTGCGAGCAGCTGCTGTCGGTGGCACGGACCTCCGGGGAACCCATCATGATCCCGATCTTCGACGTCGCCCAGGGAACCGGAAGCAACGCCACGTACCAGATGCACGGGTTCGCAGCGTTCGTGGTCACGGGCTACGACCTGGCGGGCTTCAAGGCGACCTCGACCCTGACCGGACGGAAGAAGTGCTCCTCCGCCTCCAGCGCGGCCAAGTGCGTCTTCGGCTACTTCACCAAAGACCTCGTCACCACGGCAGACACCGTGCTCGGCGGGCCGGACATGGGCGCCACGACGGTCCAGGTCATCGGCTGAGCAACGAAAGAGAAGAGACACACCATGAAACGTTCCGTCCTCGTCCTGGGCCTCGCGCTGCTGCTCGCGGTGGTGGGCACCATGTCGGTCTTCTGGTACGTCCGAGGCGCGGATGCCCGCGCGATGGCCGGGAAGCAGGCCGTGACCGTGCTCATCGCCGATCAGGCGGTGCCGGCCGGCACCGAGGCCGGGAAGGCCGTCGACACCGGCCTGCTGCGGACCGAGCAGATGCCGGCCGACACCGTGCCCGCGGGCGTACTGAGCGAGATCCCCGCGGACCTCGCGCAGCTGGTCGCCGTCGCGGACATCGCGCCCGGCCAGCTCGTGCTGCGCTCGATGTTCGACAAGAACCGGCCCAACCCGTCGGGTCTGACCGTCCCGGACGGCATGGTCGCGGTCACCGTCTCGCTCGGCGTGACCCAGGAGGTCGCGGGGTACGTGAAGGCCGGCTCCGAGGTGGCCGTGTTCGACACCTACACAGAGGGCAACGCGCAGGGCCGGCCCACCGGCGACGGCCTCCCCAAGAAGCGCGGGGACATCCAGATCACCCGCGTGCTGCTGCCCCGTGTCGAGGTGCTCGCCATCGGCGGCGCTCCGGTCAAGGACGCAGCGTCGGCCAAGGATGCCGCCGCGGCCGGCGGCCAGCAGGTCGGCGTGCTGGTCACCATGGCCGTCGACCAGCACGACGCGGAGCGGCTGATCCTCCGTTCCGAGACCGGCTCGCTTCACCTCGCGCTGCTGTCCGACACGTCCAAGGTCAAGCCCGGCCGCGGCGCCGACACCCGATCCATGACCCGCACCGAGAGTTGAGTGAGACAGCGACATGACCATCCTCTGCACCCCATCCCAGCCCGGCGACGACCTGGTCGCCGCCCTCGGCACCGTCCTGACCGCCGCCACCCTGCCCCGGGTCCGGGAGCTGCTCGAGCAGCTCCCGACCGAGAGACTCGTCGTCGTCGGGCCGGAGATCGCCTTCGAGGAGGCCGCCGGCTTCGCGACCGATCTGCGTCTGACGCGACCGCTCGTCGGCGTCGTGGTGATCCGCCCCGTGCTCGACGTCGAGACCTATGCGTACGCGATGCAGGCCGGCATCCGCGAGCTCGTCGCCACCGGCGACCTGCCCGGGCTCGCGGACGCCTGCCGACGCTCCCGCCGGCTCTCGGAGTCGATCCTGCTGCCCGCGGAGGCAGCAACGGCCAGCGAGGGGAAGGTCATCACGGTCTTCAGCGCCAAAGGTGGCTGCGGCAAGACCACGCTGGCCACGAACCTGGCGGTCACGCTGCACGCCAACGGTGCCCGCCGAGTGTGCCTGGTCGACCTCGACCTCGCCTTCGGTGACATCGCGATCTCGCTTCAGCTCGAGCCCAAGCGGACCCTGGTGGACGCCGTCGCGATGGGCGAGAACATGGACGCGACCGGTGTGGCCGGCCTGCTCACCAGCTTCCGCCCCGGCCTGGAGTGTGTGCTCGCCCCGGTGGAGCCCGGCGACGCCGAGAAGCTTCCGGCTGCCGTGATCGACGACCTGCTCGGCGTGCTGCGCGGGATGTTCGACTACGTCGTGGTGGACACGCCGCCGCAGTTCAACGAGCACGTGCTCCGCGCGCTCGACGGGAGCGACCACCATGTGCTGCTGACGACGCCGGACCTGGCGGCGATGAAGAATCTCCGGCTCACCCTCGACATGCTCGACCTGCTCTCGTACCCCAAGGCGACCCGCAGCATCGTCCTCAACCGCGAGGACGATCGGGTCGGGATCACGGCTGGCGACGTCGAGCAGGCACTGCGCAGCCAGCTCGCGGCCAGGATTCCCAACAATCTCGAGGTCGCCGCCTCCTTCAACCGCGGTGTTCCGATCGCGGCCGAGAAACCGTCGCACCGCGTCAGCCTCGCGATCCAGAAGTTCGGCGCTCAGCGCCTGGACGGCCCGCAGGCGCCTCAGGTGCAGGCGCCCAAGGCCCCGCCTCGCCGGTGGCGTGCCGTCGGCTCTCGAAGCGGGAGAGACGCATGAGCATGCGACTGAGCGACCGCCTTGCCGAGCAACGGCCGGGCCGGGAGCCGGCCACCGCACAGGTCGCGCCGGCAGAGGCCGAGTCCGCCGAGCCGGCCGCGCGCGCAGCCCGCCACACCGACCCGTTCGCCGAGCTCAAGCGGAGCGTGCACGACAACCTGCTCGAGGAGCTCGGGCCGAGCCTATACGCCGACCAGCTCGCCGAGGACGACCTGGCGCAGCGGGTGCGGGTGACGGTCAAGAGCGTGCTGGAGCGGGAGGACACGCCGCTGACCGCCGCGGACCGCGTCCGTCTCGCCGAGGAGGTCGGGAACGAGATCCTCGGTCACGGCCCGCTCGAACCGCTGCTGCGGGACCCCGGGATCACCGAGATCATGGTCAACGGCCCGGACCGGATCTACGTGGAGCGCTCGGGCCGCCTGTCCCCGGTGGCTGCGGCGTTCGCCGACGAGAACCACCTGCGGCGCGTCATCGACAAGATCGTCGCGCGGGTCGGGCGGCGCGTGGACGAGGCCAGCCCCATGGTCGACGCCCGACTGGCCGATGGCAGCCGGGTCAACGCCGTCGTGTCCCCCATCGCGCTCGACGGGTCGAGCCTGACCATCCGGAAGTTCTCCGCCGACCCGTTCACGGTCGCGGACCTGATCAGGTTCGGCACGATGACCAGGCCGGTCGCCGACCTGCTCTCGGCCTGCGTTCGGGGCCGGCTGAACATCATCGTCAGTGGCGGCACCGGCTCGGGAAAGACGACCACGCTCAACGTACTGTCGTCGTTCCTTCCGCACGACGAGCGCATCGTGACCATCGAGGACGCGGCAGAGCTGCAGCTGCGCCAGGACCACGTCGTGCGGCTGGAGTCGCGGCCGTCCAACACCGAGGGCCGCGGCGAGATCACGATCCGCAACCTGGTCCGCAACGCGCTACGGATGCGGCCCGAGCGGATCGTCGTCGGTGAGGTACGCGACGGCGCGGCCCTCGACATGCTCCAGGCGATGAACACCGGCCACGACGGGTCGCTGACGACCGTGCACGCCAACTCGCCACGCGACACGGCCTCGCGCCTGGAGACGATGGTCCTGATGGCGGGCATCGACCTGCCGAGCCGCGCGATCCGGGAGCAGATCGCCTCAGGCATCGACCTGATCATCCAGCAGGCTCGCCTCAAGGACGGCACCCGAAGGATCACCCACATCACCGAGGTGACCGGGATGGAGGGCGATGTGCTGACCCTGCAGGACCTGTTCACGTTCGACTTCGGTGCCGGGGTCGACGAGCACGGCCGGTTCCGAGGGGCGCTGCGTTCGACCGGACTGCGGCCGAGCTTCTCCGACCGGCTCGAGCACTTCGGCATCGTCATGCCCGAGCGGCTCGGCGAGTTCGAGGGCCAGCGGTGAATCCGGACAGGGCCGCCCGAGCGGTGGTACGGCCGGGCCGACGGGCGATGCTCGGCGCTGCGCTCGCGCTGCTGGTGTCCCTCACGACGCCCGCTGCCGCGGCCGCGGTCGACGCACAGCCGGGCGGAGCCTCGGTCGTCATCCTGCTCGACGCGAGCGGATCCATGCAGGGCGAGCGGTTGACGTCGGCGCAGACGGCGGCCGAGCGCTATCTCGACGCCCTGCCCGACGACATCCCCGCAGGACTGGTGACCTTCTCGGGGCCACCTCGGCTGGCGGTCTCACCCACCGTCGACCGGGATCGCGTCGACGCCGAGGTGCGGGCTGCGCAGGCTCAGGGCAGCACCTATCTCTACGACGCCATCACTCTGGGCGCGCAGACGCTCGCCAAGTCACCCGGAACTCGCAAGATGCTGCTGCTGACCGACGGCGAGGACACCGACAGCAAGCGGACGCTCCAGGAGGCCCAGGCACTTCTGCGGAAGTACGGGATCACGCTCGACGTGGGGGCCCTCGACGCGGTCCCGGCCTCAGACGCGCGCGCACAGCTGGTCGACAGCACAGGTGGGCGGCTGCTGACGGCGGAGGAGACGCAGGACCGGGCCGCGGAGCTGGTGCCCGCACCGCGGGCGGCAGCTCCGGCCGCGGTGCCACCCGGGTGGCTGCTGTCGGTGGGCATCGTCGCGCTCTTCGCGGGGCTGGCCGGCGGGGCGTTCGCGATGCTCGGTCCGTTGCGCCGGGACCGTCGACGGGAGCGAGGGCTCGCCATCTTGGCGCGCTATCGCGTGGCAGGGGCCGGAGCGGCTCCCCCGGGCGAGGACGTCTGGACCTCGCCGCTGCGGCACGCGCTCACCTTCAGCGAGCTCATCCTCAGCTCGCGGGGCCGGCGCGAGCAGATCGCCACCGACCTCGACCTCGCGGGAATGTCGTTGAAGCCCTCGGAGTGGCTGGTCGTCCGCGCCGGTCTGAGCATCGCCCTGGGTGTGGTCAGCATGATCATCGGGGCGGCCTGGTACGTGGCCGTGCCCGTGGCCGTGCTCGTCTGGTTCGCCACCCGGTCCTACCTGAGGTTCCGCATCTCCCGTCGGCGCGGAGCGTTCGCGGAGCAGCTCCCGGACACGCTGAACCTCCTGGTCTCCGCCCTCCGCACCGGCTTCTCGCTGCCGCAGGCGCTCGACGGGGTGGTGCGCGACGGCACCGCACCGATCGCCGACGAGCTCGCCCGCGCCCTCGCCAGGACGCGGCTCGGCATGTCGGTGGAGGACGCGCTGGACAAGGCGGCCGGGCGGATGAGGTCCGCCGACTTCGCCTGGGTCGTGATGGCGATCCGGATCCAGCGTGAGGTCGGCGGCAACCTGGCCGGGCTCCTCGAGACGACGGCCGGGACCATGCGAGAGCGGGCGAATCTGCGCCGACAGGTCAAGGCGCTCTCGGCCGAGGGCCGGATGTCGGCGTACGTCCTGATCGCGCTCCCGATCCTGCTCGCCGGCTGGATGCTGCTCAGCAGCCGCGAGTACATCGCACCGCTCTACACCACGCCGCTCGGCTGGGTGCTGATCGTCATCGGTGTGGGGAGCCTGTCCGTGGGCTGGTTCTGGATGAACCAGCTGATCAAGGTGGAGGAATGAGCGTGCTGACACTCGGTGTCGCGGCCCTGGCTGTCGCGATCGCACTCGGCGCCATCGGTCTGTCGATGACGTGGGGGCCCGCGAACCGGCGGGTGACCAACGGGCTCGAGTCGATCGAGCTCTACTACGGAAGCGGGCAGCCGGGCAATGTGCCCGGTGGCGACGGAGTCGGGCTACCGACACTGCTGGTCCGGCTGGGACAGCTCGCCGCGAAGCTGTCGCCGGCCGGAGTGCCGGCGTCGATCAGCCGCCGGCTCAGCCTCGCGGGCAGCCCGCGTGGGTGGCCGGTGGAGAAGGTGCTCGCCTACAAGGGGCTGGGGCTGATCGCCGGAGCAGCGCTCGGAGCGCTGCTCGGGTCTCGGTCGGGGGTCGCGGTGGTCGGCTTCGGTCTGCTCGGAGCGCCCGTCGGGTTCTTCCTCCCCGATCTCCTCCTCTACAACGCCGGCTCCAAGCGCCAGGCCGTGATGCGCAAGCAGCTGCCGAACACACTGGACATGCTGACCGTGTGCGTCGAGGCGGGGCTCGGGTTCGACGCCGCGCTGGCCCAGGTCGCGCGGAACACGCAAGGCCCGATGGCAGCGGAGTGCGTGCGGATGCTGCAGGAGATGCAGCTCGGCAAGTCGCGGGTCGAGGCCCTCCGGGCGCTCGCGGACCGGACGACCGTGGTCGAGCTGCGGGCGTTCGTCTCCGCGATGGTCCAGGCATCCGATCTCGGCGTCCCGACCGGCCAGGTCCTGCACGAGCAGTCGAAGGAGATGCGGACCAAGCACCGTCAGCTCGCCGAGGAGAAGGCCCAGAAGCTCCCCGTCAAGATCCTGTTCCCGATGATGTTCTGCATCTTCCCGGCGCTGTTCATCGTCGTCCTCGGACCCGCGGTCCTGTCGATCCTGAAGATGTTCAGCGGATAGTCCCGTGTGACGGCGACCGGTCGGGTCTCTGCAACCGTCCTGCAACCGGTTTGCACTCGGATTCGCACCCTTGGCATGGCTTCCTTGTTCTTGTCGCGATCACGTAGGACGGGGAGGGCCTCATGACGATTCGACTCGTGACGGTCGACGGGCACACGCTGCACCGATTCGGACTGTCACAGCTGATGCACCAACAACAGGACATCGAGATCATCGGTGAGGCGAGCAGCGCGGCCGAGGCGGTCGCGCTGGTCGGGGAGCTGATGCCCGACGTCGTCACCGTGGACGTCAGCCTGCCCGACCGCAACGGGCTCGCGCTCGCGCGCGAGCTGCGGGATCGCTTCCCCGAGCTGGGGATCGTGGTGCTGACTTCCTTCGGCGAGGACGACGTCCTGTTCCGGGCCATGGAGACCGGCGTGTCCGCATTCGTGCCCAAGACCGCGTCGGCAACGGAGATCGTCTGCGCCATCCGGCATGCCGGGGTCGCGGCACGGTCGTTCACCGCACCCGGCCTCGCCGCCGCGCTCGTCCGGCTGCGCGACGCCCGGGACTCCTCTCCGCTGAGCGCTCGCGAGGCGGAGGTCCTACGCCTGCTGCACCGTGGACTGACCATCCCGCTGCTGGCGCGCACCCTCCACGTGAGCAACTCGACCGCGAAGACCTACGTGGCCCGGCTCTACGACAAGCTCGGCGCCAACAGCCGCTCCCAGGCGCTGATGGCGGCCATGGAACGCGGTCTGCTCCGGCCGCCCGCGCTCGCCGGCGCGGACGGCTGGTGAGGGCCTGCGGCTACCCGGGTTCGTCGGAACCCTCACCCACCCACGTACGCAGCCCGGGACCGTGCTGGTCGAGGGTGGGCGGCGCGGCGTGGTCGGTGGGGGTCACCTCCGCCCCGTCGGCGAAGAACCGCAGCGGCGGCCCGGGGAGGGTCAGATGGCCGAGGGTGGAGTGGTCGACGTCGATCAGCAGACCCTGGCTGGCGGTCTGCTCCCAGGCGTAGACCTCGTCCAGGGAGCGGACCTTGCCGGCCGGGACACCGGCCTCGGCGAGCTTGACGAGCAGCTCCTCGGCCGGCCAGGGCGCGAAGAGCGTCTCGACGAGCTCGACGACCTTCTCCCGGTTGGCCGCCCGCTCGGGGTTGGTGGTCATGCCCTCGAGGTCCGGTGAGATGTCGAAGGCGGTGCAGAACCTCCGCCACAGCCCCTCGCTGCCCACGGCGATCTGCACGGTCCCGTCGGCACAGCGGAACAGGCCGTACGGCGAGATGCTCGGGTGATGGTTGCCCTGGGCTCGCCCGACCTCGCCTGCCACGGTCCATCGGGTGCCCTGGAAACCGTGGACGCCGACGACGGCGGAGAGCAGCGAGGTGCGTACGACCGTGCCGCGGCCGGTGCGGTCGCGCTCGTGGAGTGCGGCGAGCAGACCGTAGGCGCCGTACATCCCGGCGAGCAGATCGGCGATCGGGGTGCCGACCCGTTGGGGGTCGTCGGGACCGGATCCGGTGAGCGACATCAGACCGGCCTCGCCCTGCGCGATCTGGTCGTAGCCGGACCGGCCGCCCTCGGGACCGTCGTGGCCGAACCCGGTGATCGAGAGCACGACGAGGCGCGGGTTACGGGCCTGGAGCTCGTCGATTCCGAGCCCGAGCCGGTCCAGGACTCCGGTGCGGAAGTTCTCGATGAGCACGTCGGCCCGGTCCACCAGGCGCAGCAGCACGTCCTTGTCGTCGGTGTCCTTGAGATCGAGGGTGATCGACTCCTTGTTGCGGTTGGCGGAGAGGAAGTACGTCGCCTCCCGCTGCCCCTTCTCCCCCACGAACGGCGGGCCCCAGCCCCGGGTGTCGTCGCCGTGTCCGGGCGCCTCCACCTTGATCACGCGGGCGCCGAGGTCGCCCATCATCATCGCGGCGTGCGGCCCGGCCAGAGCGCGGGAGAGGTCGAGGACGACGACGTCGTCGAGTGGTCCACGCATGCGCGTCACCAGCCCGGGAGGACCATGGTGGCCCAGACCAGGAGAGGACCGACGAGCACCACGATGACGCTGTAGCCGAGGATCTGCTTGTAGTAGCGCTCCTCGGTGATGGTGTCGGGCCGGTTGGCGAGCATCAGCGCTCCGTTGGTGGAGAACGGGCTCACGTCGACGATGGTCGAGGAGATCGCCAGCGCGGCCACGAACATGGCGGCGGAGATTCCGCCCTCGGCGATCAAGGGCACCGAGATCGGGATGATGATGGGCAGCAGCGCCGTCGAGGAGGCGAACGCGGAGACGACGGCGCCGACGTAGCAGAGGATGAGCGCGCCGACGGCCGCGACGCCCAGGCTCGCCGCCCAGCCGCCCACGAACTCCGGCGATCCGGCGGTGTTGAGGATCGTGGCGTACGTCGAGACGCCGGCGACCAGGAGCACCGTCGGCCAGGCGATCTGGCGGATGGCGTCCTTGTGCTGGCTCGGCGAGAGCGCGGCCAGGACGGTCGCGGCGGTGATGGAGGCGAAGCCGATGTTCTTGTCGAAGAACAGGGCGACGGCGGCGACGATCACGAAGGCGGCCAGGGTGAGGATCTGCTCGGTGCGGATGCCGGGCTTGGTCCCGGTCGGGGCGACGGTGCCGTAGCCGCGGGCCGGGACGGTCACGCCGCCCTCGTGCAGCTCGCCCGGTACGCCGGCGGCGGCGCCGGCCGCCTCATCGGGGTCGAGCCGCATGCTCATCAGCGATCGACCGCCGAGGGAGAAGAACAGGATGGTCGCCATGATCAGGTTGACCACCAGGCTGGCGACGAAGATCGTCATCTCGCTGGCGGGCAGGCCGTTGTCGACCATGACCGAGTTGGTGATCGTGCCGTAGATGCTGATCGGCGAGAAGCCACCGCCCTGAGCGCCGTGCACGACGAACATGCCCATCATCAGCGGGTTGATCTTGTAGCGGCCGGCGAACCCGAGCGCTACCGGCCCGATGATCGCGCAGGCCGCCGGGCTGGCGGCACCCATGGCGGTCAGCAGCGCGGTCACGCCGAACATCACCCATGGGATCAGCGCGACCCTGCCGCCCACCGCGCGTACGGCACTGCTGACGATCAGGTCGACCGTGCCGTTGTTCCTCGCGATCGCGAACAGATAGGTCACGCCTATCAGCGTCAGGATCAGGTCGGCACTGACTCCGGCCAGGATCTCCTTCTCGTCGAGGTTCAGCGCGAACATCCCGACGAGCCACGCTGCGACGTACGCGAGCGCTCCCATGTTGATCGGCAGCAACGTGCCTGCCACGAACAAGGCGACCAGCGCGATGATCGCCACCCATTCCGGTCCCATCGGACTTCCCTTCTGTTTGGCCCCCGTCTGGCACCGGTGTGACTCGCATCACCATCGGCTCAGTGGCCTAGCCAATAGGACAATCGGCCGAACGTCAATACCCTGTAGCCATGAGTGAGTCCGCGCGCTTTCCCCGTCCACTGCAGCGAACCCGCCTGTATGAGCAGGTCGCAGAGCAGATCACGGCCTGGATCTCGGAGAACGACCTGAAGTCCGGAGACCGGCTGCCGCCGGAGAGACAGCTCGCCACCAGCCTCGGCGTGAGCCGAGCGACCCTCAGCCAGGCCCTGGTCGCGCTCGAGGTCATCGGCGTCGTCGCGGTACGCCACGGCGACGGCACGGTGCTGATCGACAAGCCCCGGGTCGAGCGCATCACCGATGCGATCCGGGCGCACGCGGAGCGGATCCCTGACGTCATCGAGGCGCGCGACGCGCTCGAGACGAAGCTCGCCGCGCTGGCGGCACAGCGGCGTACGCAGGAGGACCTG
This sequence comes from Nocardioides sp. NPDC127514, assembly GCF_040302125.1. Classification (NCBI taxonomy): domain Bacteria; kingdom Bacillati; phylum Actinomycetota; class Actinomycetes; order Propionibacteriales; family Nocardioidaceae; genus Nocardioides; species Nocardioides sp. NPDC127514. Next base: position 63,222 of record NZ_JBEORF010000021.1, read on the forward strand.
GACCGCATCGACGCGGCGCTGAGGACGATGGACGACGACATCACGGGCGGCGGGCGCGGCGTCCACGGCGACGAGCTGTTCCACCGGGCGGTGACGCAGGCCGCCCACTCCCCTCTGCTCGAGCAGATGATGTCCGAGATCAGCGAGCTGATCCGCGAGACCCGCATCGAGTCGCTCTCCCAGCCCGACCGGCCCAAGACCTCGCTCGCCGGCCACCAGAAGATCGCCGACGCGATCGCCGCCGGCGATGCTGCAGCTGCGGCGGCGGCGATGCACGGCCACGTCATGCTGGTCAGCGACGTGGCGCTGCTCCGCGACGCATGACGCCGGTCGACCAGCTCGTCGTGCTCGCCGCGGGCCTGGGTGCGGGCATCCTCACCTCCACCGTCGGCGTCGCGTCGCTGCTCAGCTTTCCGGTCCTGGTCGCGGTCGGCCTCCCGCCGGTCGTGGCCAACACCTCCAACACGGTCGGGATGACGCCGGCCGGCCTCAGCGGCTCCTTCGGCTACCGGCGAGAGCTGGCCGAGCATCCGGGCGTGACCGCCGCCGTGCTGCTCACCGCGGGTGGCGGCAGCATCGCCGGGGCGTTGCTGCTGCTGTGGTTGCCGGGATCGGTCTTCGAGGCGGTCGTGCCGTGGCTGATCCTGGGCACCTGCGTACTCGTGGGGGTGCAGCCGCGGCTGAGCCGCTTCCTGCGCCAGCACGCCACCGATGCCGAGCCGCGGGTGCGGATCTCCGGGTTCACCACGGTCTTCGCGACGCTGACCGGCGCCTACGGCGGCTACTTCGGCGCCGGGTCCGGGGTGATGATGATGGCCGTGCTCGGGCTCGGCACCGACCTGGAGTTCCGTACGGTCAACGCGCTCAAGACCCTTGCGGTGATGGCCTCGAACGTGGTCGCGACGGTGATCTTCCTGGCCATCGCCGAGCTCGACTGGCGGGCCGTGGCCCTGCTGGCCGCAGGGTCGGTCGTGGGCGGGTACGTGGGGGCGCACATCGGCCGCCGGCTGCCGGCCACGGTCCTGCGGTCACTGATCGTCGTCGTCGGGATCGGCGCCGCGACGCTCATGCTCGTGCGCTGAGGTTCCGCGGCGTCAGAACGGCGGCCTTCCCGTCCCGGAGAGCCGGAACCGCCCCCAGGGGTCGATGTCGGAGAGCCGCCCCTCGGCCTCGCCATGGTCGGTGCGGACGGTGACGCTCTGACCGTTGCGTACGCCGTCGAGGGTCGTGCCGACGCGGCCGTACCAGTGGAAGTGACCATCGATCGGCTGGAAGACGCCGCGCAGCGCGACATCGACCTCCCAGGTGCCGTGCTCGGACTCGAGGCGCGCGGGACCGTCGTAGAGGTGCTGGGGCTCGTGCTCGCTCATCGGGCCACCTCCGTAGCGCAAGCGCCAGAATACGGACGCGGCCCGATGAAAGATCCTATGGTCGCTCGCTGACGCTCGCTCATCGGGGGCTCTTTCGCAGTGGGGTGACGATCTCGGGGCGATCCAGGGCACTCAGGTCGACGCCGTACTCGGCGGTGGTGCCCTCCAGTGCATGCCAGACGAACTCGCTCAGATAGCGGGTGAACGCGGCGCGGGACATGGTGCGCCGCTCGAGCCACCACTGGCCCGCGGACTCACCGATCCCGACCAGGCTGTGGGCCCACGGCTCGGCGCCGGCGGCGTCGACGCCGAGGCGGCCGAAGGTGTCGCCGAGCAGCCGCGCGAAGGTCGCCGCGATGAGCTGCTTGCCGTCCGCCAGCGGGTCGGTGCCGCCGGTGTGCTGGCGCACCACGAGCAGGTAGACGTTGGGGTGCTCGGCGATGGTCTCGACGTACGCAGCGACCCCGGCCTCGACGCGCTGGCGGGTCGAAGCGGGAGCGAGCACGGCCTCGACGACCGCGTCGAGGATCTGCTGGGCCGCCCACATCCCCACCGCTGCGTGCAGCTCGGCCTTGTCGGCGAAGTAGCGGTAGAGCACCGGCTTGCTGACCCCGGCCTCCGCGGCGATGTCGGCGATCGAGACCTCAGTCCCGGCCGAGTCGACGGCGCGTACGGCTGCCGCCACCAGCTCTGCCCGCCTGGTCTCGCGGTGCGCATCCCAGCGTGAGGAGCGGCCGTCGTCCTTGACCTTCCGTGTCATGTCCTGCACTCTAGCAACTACCCGTAACTCTGGGTAACACCTAGTTCCGTCGCTCCGTGAGGGAGAAGAATGACCATCGCCGACCCGACCTCCGACCGGCTCCTGCGCTCCACCGCACGTCAGTCCTACGACCCGGAGGTCGACCTCGACTGGGACGCCGCGCCCGTCGAGGGACTGTGGTGGATGCAGCCCGAGCGCGTTTCCCTCTACGGCACCCCAACCTGGGACCGGCTCAGCCAGGAGCAGCAGATCGAGCTCTCGCGGCACGAGGTGGCCAGCATCATGAGCGTCGGACTGTGGTTCGAGGTGCTGCTGATGCAGCTGTTGCTCCGCGAGGTCTACGGCGCTGACCCACGCACGGCGCGCACCCAGTACGCGCTGACCGAGATCGGGGACGAGACCCGCCACTCGGTGATGTTCGGCCGCGCGATCGCGGCGATGGGCGCACCGGCGTACGGCCCCCGGCCCGCCGTCCTGCGCATCGGAAAGCTCGCTCCGCTGCTGCACGGGCCCAGCGTCTTCTCCGCCACCCTCGTCGGTGAGGAGCCGCTCGACCGGTGGCAGCGCGAGCTGATGAAGGACGAGCGCTGCCAGCCGCTGACCCGGATGGCCTCCCGCATCCACGTCACCGAGGAGGCCCGCCACGTCACCTTCGCGCGCGAGGAGCTCGCCGCGGCGATGTCGCAGAAGATGGGGCGTACGCAGCTCCGGATGCACCAGAACCTCACCGCCCGCGCGGCCTACGTGATGGCGCGCTCGCTGGTCCACCCGGACTGCTACGCGGCCGTCGGGCTCGACCCGATGGCGGCCCGCCGCGAGGTGCTCGGCAACGAGCACTACCGCGCGACGTTGGCCTGGATGGGCGAGAAGATGATGCCGTACCTCACCGAGCACGGGATGGTCTCAGCGAAGGACCGCAAGCTCTGGCGCGCGTCCTTCCTGGTGCCGCGCGACTGAGGCGGCGCGTCAGATGACGGCGAGGCGGTCGACCAGCAGCTCGATCCGGCGCTCGGCGTCCTCCGGCAGGAGGCGCCCGGACCGGGTCAGGGTCGCCACTCCGTGCAGGGACGCCCAGAACACCTCGGTGAACAGCTCCGGCTCGACGCCGTCGCCGGCGACCTCGCCCAGGGTCTCCATCAGCGCCGCGAAGGCGTCCTTCAGCTGCTCGGGGGTGTCCTCCTGGGCGTACGTCAGGCCTCCGTCGAGCTGGAACAGCGCGTCGTAGACCGCCGGGTTGCGATCGGCGAAGTCGAGATACGCGCGGGCGAGGGCGGCGACTCGCTCGCGCGGAGCGCTCGCGGCCGCAGTCGCCGACCGCATCGCCACGGCCATCTCCGAGGCGCCCTCGAGGGCGACGGCACCGATGATCTCGCGCTTGCCGCGGAAGTGGCTGTAGAGGACCGGCTGGCTGTATTCGATGCGTTCGGCGAGGCGGCGCGTCGTCACCGCGTCCCACCCCTGCTGCTCGGCTAGCTCGCGGGCGGTCGCCACGATGAGCCGCTCGCGGTCCGCCCGCTCACGCTGCTTGCGCTCCTGTACCGACATGGCTTGATCCTAGCAGCGCTAGGCATTCGAGCGGCAGCACTGACCGCGCCGACTCCTCGGTCAGCGGAAGGCGGACTCCCCCGTGAGCGCCTGGCCGATGATGAGCTGGTGGACCTCGCTGGTGCCCTCGTACGTCAGGACCGACTCGAGGTTGTTGGCGTGGCGCAGGATGGGGTACTCGAGGGTGACGCCGGCGGCGGCGAGGATGGTGCGGCACTCCCGGGCGATGGCGATGGCCTCGCGGACGTTGTTGAGCTTGCCGAGGGAGATCTGCTCGGAGCGGAGGGTGCCCTCGTCCTTCAGGCGGCCCAGGTGGAGGGCGAGGAGCATCGCCTTGCCGAGCTCGAGAGTCATGTCGGCGAGCTTGGTCTGGGTGATCTGGAATCCGGCGAGCGGCTTGTCGTAGATCTCGCGGGAGGCGGCGTACGCGATGGCGGACTCGAGGCAGTCGCGGGCCGCGCCGACGGCGCCGAAGACGATGCCGAAGCGGGCCTCGTTCAGGCAGGACAGCGGACCCTTCAAGCCCCTGACCTCGGGGAACGCGGCGGACTCCGGGAGGCGTACGCCGTCGAGGACGATCTCACCGGTGACCGAGGCGCGCAGGGACAGCTTCTGCTTGATCACCGGCGCCGAGAAGCCCGGGGTGTCGGTGGGGACCACGAAGCCGCGGATCCCCTTGCCGTCGGGTCCCTCGTCGGTCTGGGCCCAGACGACGGCGACGTCGGCGACCGGGGCGTTGGTGATCCACATCTTCGTGCCGGACAGGATCCAGTCGCCCGAGGCATCTCGGCGCGCTCGCGTACGCATGCCGGCCGGGTTGGAGCCGAAGTCGGGCTCGGTGAGACCGAAGCACCCGATCGCCTCTCCGGCGGCCATCCGCGGCAGCCACTCCTGCTTCTGCTCCTCGCTCCCCCACTTCCAGATGGCGAACATCGCCAACGAACCCTGCACGGAGACCAACGACCGGATCCCGGAGTCGGCCGCCTCGAGCTCCATGCAGGCCAGGCCGTACGCCGTGGCGCTGGTGCCCGCGCAGCCGTAGCCCTCCAGATGCATCCCGAGAACGCCCAGCTTGCCGAGCTCGGGAGCGAGCTCGCGGACCGGGACCTCGCCGGCCTCGAACCAGCCCGCGAGGTGCGGCTTGATCTCCTTCTCCGCGAAGGATCTCACCGTGTCGCGGATCGCGCGGTCCTCATCGCCGATGAGTGCCTCGGTGCCGAAGAGCTCGAGCGGGGTCTGGGGCATGGGGTCTCCTTGGGGTCGAGAGAGGGCGCTGCCGATTGTGTCACCCGTCACTCGAAGTCGTTTGAACCGTTCGCCACCGAGCTCCGTAGTACGGGTGAAGGCCGGCATCGGGTCAGCCTCCAGGCGAGAGGAAACGGCGTGCGGACACGTACGAAAGCAGCAGTCGGGATCGGTGCGGCAGTGGTCGTGGTCGGAGGTGCTGCGGTGATCTTCGGACCCGGTTGGTACGCGGACCGGGCCGAGGACGCGGCCGCCGACAAGCCCAGCCTCAGCGCGTCGGCAGCCCCCGCGGACAGCAGCGGGACCTGGACCGTCTCGGACGGCTCCTTCGCCGGCTACCGCGTCGACGAGGTGCTGCGGGGCGAGGACGTCACCGTCACCGGCCGGACCGAGGACGTCACCGGCGAGGTCACCATCGCCGATGGCCAGGTCACCGAGGCGAACGTCGAGGTCAAGGTCGCGACGATCGCCACCGATTCCGACAACCGTGACGGCTACTTCCGCGAGAACGCGATCGAGGCCGATCAGTTCCCCACCGCCACCTTCGAGCTGACCGAGCCCGCCACACTCGAGGAGGGCGCGACCGAGGTCGAGCTGGTCGGTGACCTCACCGTGCACGGCGAGACGAAGTCGGTGACCGTCGACGCCGAGGTCGGCGGCGACGGGACCAATGCGCTCCAGGTCGTCGGCAGCGTCCCGATCACCTTCGCGGACTTCGGTGTCGAGGCGCCGAACCTGGGCTTCGTGAGCGTCGAGGACACCGGCAGCGTCGAGTTCTCGCTCGACCTGGCCAAGAGCTGATCCGGGACTCTGGGATCCTGGGTGCGTGCGGGAGGTGACATGGGTGCGGAGGACGAGCTGCTCGTAGCGGTGCACGACGCCCACTCGGAGGCGCTCTACCGCTACGTCGTACGCCGTACTGGTGACGCCGAGGAGGCGCGCGACGTGGTGCAGGAGACGCTGCTGCGCGCCTGGCGCCACCCGGAGGTGCTGCAGCGGCCCGACGAGGGCGTACGCGCCTGGCTGTTCACCACCGCCCGCAACCTCGTCATCGACAACCTGCGCAGCGCGCGCCGAAAGCGGGAGTACGCCGCCGAGTCGCCGCCCGAGGCGACCCGGGCGGACGAGACCCAGGCGGTGCTCGACTCCTGGGTCGTCGCCGATGCGCTGCTCGCGCTCTCCCCCGAGCACCGTGCGGTGGTGGTCGGCGCCTACTACGGCAGCCGGTCGGTCACCGAGCTCGCCCACGAGCTCGACATCCCGCCCGGCACGGTCAAGTCCCGGCTGCACTACGGTCTGCGAGCCCTGCGTCTCGCCCTGCAAGAGAAGGGGGTCACCTCATGAACGACGACCTGGACGCCTCCGCACATGAGACGTACGCCGACTGGGACGCGTCCTACGTGCTCGGGGCACTGAGCCCGAGCGACCGCCGTGCCTACGAGCGGCACCTGGCCGGCTGCAGCGTCTGCCACGACGCCGTCGCCGAGCTCGCCGGCATGCCCGGGCTGCTCGGCGCGCTCTCGCGCGCGGAGGCCGAGGAACTGCTCGAGGAGCCGGCCGTCGAGGTCGCGACGCCGCCGCTGGCGGAGCTAGCCGGGGCCGTACGCCGGTCCCGGCTGCGTCGCCGGGCCTTCGCGGTCGCGGCCGCGGCCGTCCTGCTCGCGGGCGGGACCGCGATCGGTGGCCTGGCCATCGGTCGCGACGGCAGCCGGTCGCCGGTCGCCGGCCCCTCGGCCCCGGTCACCCCGGCCAGCTCGACGGCCGCGAACGTACGCACCGTCGACCTGCGCCCCGTGGGCAGCGTCGACATGTGGGCCCAGCTGGTCGTCACCCCGACGTCTTGGGGCACCAAGCTCAACTGGAGCTGTCACTACCCACCCAAGCCAGGCAAGAGCTCGCCGGGGCCGTCCGACTATCCGGTCGAGCCGGTGACGTACGACCTGGTGCTGGTCGGCCGCGACGGCGCGCGCACCGTCGCCGGATCGTGGACCTGGTCGGGTGGGGAGACGCTCGGGCTGGACGCCTCCTCCGCGGTGCCGATCGCCGACGTCGAGCGGGTCGAGATCACCCTCGTCGGCGAGGACACCGCGGTCGCGGCAGCCTCGCTGACCTAGGGCCCTAGAGTCCGAGCTCGGAGACGGTCTTCTCCCGCATCTCGACCTTGCGGACCTTGCCCGTCACGGTCATCGGGAACTCCTCGACGATCAGGACGTAGCGCGGGATCTTGTAGTGGGCGAGCTTGCCGGTGGCGTACGCCCTCAGGGTCTCGGCCGTCATCCGCTCGGCGCCGGGGCGCAGGCGGACCCAGGCGCAGAGCTCCTCGCCGTAGGTCTCGTCGGGCACGCCGATGACCTGGACGTCCTCGATGTCGGGGTGGGTGTAGAGGAACTCCTCGATCTCGCGGGGGTAGATGTTCTCGCCGCCACGGATGACCATGTCCTTGATCCGGCCGACGATGTTGCAGTAGCCGTCGGCGTTCATGACGGCGAGGTCGCCGGTGTGCATCCAGCCGTCCTCGTCGATCGCCGCCCGGGTCTTCTCCTCGTCGGCCCAGTAGCCGAGCATCACCGAGTAGCCGCGGGTCTGGAACTCGCCCGCCTCACCCCGGGGCAGCACCGCGCCGGAGGTGGGGTCGACGACGCGCACCTCGACGTGCGGGTGCACCCGGCCGACGGTGGCGGTGCGGTGCTCGAGGTCGTCGTCCATCCGGGTCTGGGTCGAGACCGGCGAGGTCTCGGTCATCCCGTAGGCGATGGAGACCTCGCTCATGTGCATCTCGTTGACGCACCGCTTCATCACCTCGACCGGGCACGGGCTGCCCGCCATGATCCCGGTGCGCAGCGTGCTGAGGTCGAAGGTGCCGAAGTCGGGATGGTTCTGCATCGCGATGAACATGGTGGGTACGCCGTAGACGGCCGTGCACCGCTCGTCCTGGACGGCCGCCAAGGTGGCCGCCGGGTCGAAGGCGGGGCCCGGGATCACTATCGTGGCTCCGTGGGTGATGCAGCCCAGGTTGCCCATCACCATCCCGAAGCAGTGGTAGAAGGGCACCGGGATCGCCAGCCGGTCGTTCTCGGTGAAGCCGATCGTCTCGGTGGTGAAGTAGCCGTTGTTCAGGATGTTGCGGTGGCTCAGGGTCGCGCCCTTGGGATAGCCGGTGGTACCGGAGGTGTACTGGATGTTGATCGGGTCCTCGGGGCTCAGCTCGTAGCTGACGTGGTCCGCCAGCCGCTCGCCGGCTCCGGTTTCGAGGAGGGCGGCCCACTCCGGGTCGCCGATGAAGACGGTCTGCTCGAGGTCGGGGCAGTCGCCGCGGACGTCGGCCACCATCGAGCGATAGTCGGAGGTCTTGAACGCGGGGGCGGAGACGAGCAGCCTGATGCCCGACTGGGTCAGGGCGTACGCCAGCTCGTGGGTGCGGTAGGCCGGGTTGATATTGACCAGGATCGCGCCGATCTTCGCGGTCGCCACCTGGGTCAGCGTCCACTCCGCGCAGTTGGGTGCCCAGATGCCGACCCGGTCGCCCTTCCCGATCCCGGCCTTGCGCAGGCCGACGGCCAGCGCATCGACGTCGCGGCTCATCTCGGCGTACGTCCAGCGTCTGCTCTGCTGATCGCCTCGGGCTCCGCTTCGGCCGCAATCGACCAGGGCTTCCCGGTCACCGAATCTGGCGACGGTGCGGTCGAAGCTCGCGCCGATCGTCTCCTCCAGCAGCGGCGTGGTCGTCTCTCCGGCAGCGTAGGAATCCGTCATGGGCCCAGTGTGACCTGAGTCACGGGTGGGTTCCAAGGGTCTGCTGGGGGGTGTCAGTCGCCGGTGATGAGCTCCGCGGCCCGCTCGCCGATCAGGATCGCGGGCGCGTTGGTGTGGCCGCGCACGATCCTGGGCATGACCGAGGCGTCGGCGACGCGGAGGCCCTCGACGCCGCGTACGCGCAGCCGGGGGTCGACCACGCTGGCCTCGTCCGTGCCCATCCGGCAGGTGCCGGTCGGGTGGTAGAGGGTGTGGGCGTGACGTGCCAGGAGCGCGTCGGCGACCTCCTCCGCGGACGAGCCCACCGGTACGTCGGGGCGCAGGAACTTGCCGAGGAACGGCTTGAGCGCGGGCTGCGAGGCGATCTCCAGCGTCACCCGGACCCCTTCGACGATGGCAGCGCGGTCCCTGCCCTCGGGGTCGGAGAGGTAGCGGGGGTCGATGATCGGCTTGGCGGCCGGGTCCTTGGAGGTGAGCGTGACGCTGCCGCGGCTGGCCGGGTCGACGAGAATCGGACCGGCCACGACCGCCTCACCCACGAACGGGATCAGACCCTCGTCGAAGAAGCCGACCGGGGCGAAGATCATCTCGATGTCGGGCGCCTCCAGGTCGGGGCGCGAGCGGATGAAGCCGTACGCCTCGCCGACGTTGGAGGTGAGCATCCCGCGCCTGCGCAGCAGGTAGTTGAGCAGGTGACGTGCCGACTCCGCGGTCGCGAGCGAGCCCTGCTCGACCTCCCAGCCGATGCCGGCGACGAGGTGGTCGGTGAGGTTCTCCCCCACCTGTTTCGCATCACGTACGACCTCGATGCCGAGGTCCTTCAGGTGGGCCGCCGGACCGATCCCGGAGAGCATCAGCAGCTGCGGGGTGTTGATCGCGCCGCCGGAGAGGATCACCTCGCGCCGGGCGGTGATGGTCGTCTGCTGTCCGTCGACGACGGCCTCGACGCCGGTGGCGCGGGTGCCGTCGAAGGTCACCCGCGACACCAGGGCGCCGGTCACCACGTTCAGGTTGGCGCGCCTGGCGGCGGGCTTGAGGTAGGCCGCGGCCGTGCTCCACCGGGCGCCGCGGCGCTGGGTCACCATGGTCTCCACGTACGCCTCGGGGTTGGGGCCGTTGGCCCGTCCGCGCCGGTAGCCGGCCTGCTCGGCGGCCTGGAGGAAGGACTCGGTGTAGGGACGGGGGCTCCGCTGCCGCTCGACGCGGACCGGGCCACCGGTGCCATCCAGTGCGGTCGCGTCCTCGACGTCCTCGAGCTTCGCGTACGTCTTCTTGACGACGTCCCAGCCCCACTCGGGTCCTGCCGCCGCGCCCCACTCCTCGTAGTCGGCCTGGAGGCCCTTGACCCACATCATCGCGTTCATCGAGGACGAGCCGCCGAGCATCCGGCCGCGGGGCCAGTAGATCCGCCTGCCGCCGAGCGCCGGCTGTGGCTCGGTGGAGTAGTCCCAGTCGTGCTCGGACCGGAAGAGCTTCGAGAACGCCGCCGGGATGTGGATGTTCATGCTCTTGTCGCGCGGCCCGGCTTCGAGCAGGGTCACCTGGACGCTCGGGTCCTCGCTGAGACGCGCCGCGAGCACGGCCCCTGACGATCCGGCCCCCACCACCACGTAGTCGCTGGTCAGTTCCTGGCTCATACCGGATCTCCTTCGTCAACGATGACGGGCTTTCGGAAGGTTACCGCCGCGGAGGCTGGGTTGGGGAGGGATGAGTCAGTCGGCCAGGAAGGCGCCCAGGGCGTAGGCGGGGTGGCGGTCGAGGTTGTGGCGGCCGCGGTCGTAGCGGCGGGTGGTGCGGGGATCGGCGTGGCCGGCGGCGTCCTGAACGTCCTCGAGAGGTACGCCGGCCTCACGGGCCAGGGTGACGAAGGTGTGGCGGAGGCTGTGCGGGGAGAGCTTGTCGCCGTGCTCGATGCCGGCCGCGGTGCCGAGCCTGCGGATGAGTCGGAAGGCCTCGGAGCGGTGCCAGCGGTTGCCGGTGGCGGTGATGAAGACCGGGCCGTCGGCGCGGGCGTCGAGGTAGGCGTCGAGCGCCTGTGAGGCCGCCGGGTTGAGGACGACGTCGCGCCGGGCGCCGCCCTTGCGGGTGATCGAGAGGATGCGGTGGCCGCGGGCGTGGCTGAGGTCGCTCACGTCGGCGCCCAGGGCCTCGGAGATGCGCAGGCCGTCGTGGAGCAGGAGGGTCACCAGTGCGGCGGCGCGGCTGGAGTGCTCCCGCGCAGCGGCGAGGAAGGCGCGCGCCTCTCCCCTGTCCATGCCGAGTGTCTGGGAGTCGTTGCTGGTCTTGGGGCGCTTGATGTGCTCGGCCGGCGAGGCGCTCAGCACGTCCTCCGCCACGCCGTAGCGGTAGAATCCGGCGATCGCCGAGAGTCGCCGCGCGATCGTCGCGGGGCTGCGCCTCGTCTCCAGATGCCGGGCGTAGCCGTCGACCATCGCCCGGTTGGCGGCGAGCGGGTCGATCTCCAGCGCGGCGCACCAGCCGAACCAGTCGGCGAGGTCGCGTCCGTACGCAGCGCGGGTGTGTCCTGCATAGGAGAGCAGGAACCTTCTGGCGAGCGCTTCGGCCCTCTTCTCCTCGGGCAGCTCCCTCAGGTCTTCGAGGAACAGCTCTCTGACGGATTCCGTCACGGAGAGGTCTGTTGGGGGGGTCTGCGGACGGTGCTCGATCGCGCTCACAAGCGCACATCATAATGCCGGTTATGTTGTGTGTCTCGCCGGGATCTCATTTGAGCGGGGTTGAGTATTCGTTACGTCTTTCGTCACGCTATGCTGACGTAATGACGGAAACGATTGCTGTCGACGAGAAGCTCTGCCGATTCCCTGGCTGTCCGCTGCCCGCGGCGGCGTCGGAGAGCGGAAGCGGCCGGCCGCCGGAGTACTGCGACGACCCCGCCCACAACCGAGCCGCGGCCTGGCGGGAGCGGAAGCGCCTGCAACGGCTCGTGGAGACACGGGATCCCGAGGAGACCGCGCGACCGGTGCAGGCCGCCCAGCAGCGGGCCGCGGAGATCACCACCCAGCTGACCCAGCTCGCCGACAGATTCCTCGACCAGCTCCCGAAGGCACTGGAGGAGCTGCGTACGCTCGGCGACCTGACCGCTGCCGAGGCCCAGATCGCGACCGTGCAGAGCGAGGCACAGGAGCAGATCGCCGCCGCGAGCGCTCGCGCCGTGCGCGCCGAGCAGGCGCAGCGTACGGCCGAGGCGGAGCGCGACGAGGCAGATGCCGCTGCAGCGGAGGCGTTGGAGGAGTCGGAGCGCTCGGCCGAGATTCTGCGGGAGGCGCTGTCCGCCACGGCCGCGGCGGAGGAGTCCCATCAGGCCGCAGAGGCGGCGCGGGAGCGAGCAGAGTCCGACGCGGCGGCCGCGGCGAAGACCGCCTCCGCGACGATCGCCTCCCTCGAGAAGCGTCTCGAGGAGACGGCCACGGCGCGCGACGCCCTGGCCGAGAAGCTCGAGAAGCTCCAGGCCGAGCACGCCTCGGCCGTGCAGCGCCGGCGGAGCGAGACCGCGCGTGCCGACCACGCTGAGAAGGCAACGGCACGGCTCCAGGAGCAGCTGATCGCGGAGAAGAAGGCCGCCGAGAAGGCGGCGGCGAGTGCGGAGGCGACGATCTCCGGGCTGCGTACGCAGCGCGACGCCGCCCGCGAGCAGGTCGACGCGCTGCGCGACCAGGTTGCCGACCTTCGCGGGAGCGAGGCGGCGGCGAAGGCGGATCGCGATGCCACCCGCGCCGAGCTGGAACGCGAGCGCGCCCACGCGAGCGAACGGCTCGAGGACCTGCGGGCGGCACACCAGGCCCAGGTCGCGCAGCTGGTGGAGCAGATCGAGCGGCGTACGGCATCACCCGATCTGCCGGACGAGGGTGCGTGACACGCGGGACCCCAGTTGGAGCTCAACGGACCACATCCGCTACTGTTCTTCTCGCAAGCGGACGTAGCTCAGTTGGTAGAGCGCAACCTTGCCAAGGTTGAGGTCGCGAGTTCGAGCCTCGTCGTCCGCTCCACTGCGAGGGCCGCCCGATCGGGCGGCCCTCGGTCAATTTCCCGTGGCGAAACCAGCATCTCGCCGCAACTGCTCTAGGATTTCACTGTTCTGGGAATCTTGTGCACCGGGTGTGGATCAGCCCGGAGGCGAAGCCGACAACCGAAGGACCGTGCGTGGGGGGCGTTGAGTGAGCGGGAAGTTCATCGACGCCTATGCCGTGCTCGAGATCGGTCCGGACGCGGACGACGCGGCCGTCCGAGCTCGCCATCGTGAGCTCGCCAAGCAGTTTCATCCCGACCGTGGCGGCCGTGCCGCCGACGGCGAGCTGATGATGCGCATCAACCGGGCGCGCGACGTGCTGCTCGACCCGGTCGCCAGAGCCACCCTCGACGAGGAGCTCGCCCGGCGCCGCCGTAAGGCCGCTGCCGCGGCGGCCGCAGGGAAGCCGACCGCGTCTGCTTCTCCTACCCCGCCGCTCAGCCGCGACCGGCGCTGGCGAGCCGAGTGGGGTGCCACGACCCCGCGGCCCGCCCCGGCACCCGGAGGCAGCTCCCCGGCCCCGGTCCCGCCACCGGCTCGGGTGCGCCCCTCGGCCAGCCGGCTGCGGCAGGCCACGCGCCAGGCTCGAGCGGCCAACGCCGCGCTGTCCTCGCGCCAGCGAACCGCGGCGCCGAAGCCTCCTCCCACGGTCGCCGAGCCGCCTCCTGCTCCGCCCGCAGGCCAGCCGACGATGGCGGCCCAGCCCAGCGCGCCGCAGCCCCCGAACCCTCAGCCGGTGGCGCCGCAACCTGCCGCTCCGCAGCAGCAGACCGCACCGTCGCCGGACAAGCCGGCCAACGCCTGGTCGCTCTACGCAGTGCCGCTCGACGCGGTCTCGGTCGCGTCGCTGCTCGCCAGCGTGCTTATGTGCGGCCCGCTCGGCTTCATCCTCGGCATCATCGGCCTGGCCCGCACCGCCGACGACAAGCGTCGCGGCCGCTGGGCCGCGGTCGCCGGCATCGCCATCAGCAGCCTGACGATGCTCGTCGCCGTCGGCTACGTGATGCAGGCGATGTCCGCACCTTCGCCGTGACGCGGTGATCCGCCCAGAGGCCACTCGGCGATGGTCCGGCAGCCGTGGTTCGCGTACCACTGCAGGCTGACCCGGTCCGCGTGACATCGCGCAGCGAGGAACGGCGCCAGGGACGTACGTGTTGAGTCGAGGTCCGCTCCCCCGGCGATGTGGTCGACGGTCAGGTGCGGCACCGGTTCGAAGAGTCCGTCATAGGGCGGGCACTGCGGGAATGCCGCACTCAGCTCGGCGGTCAGCGCCACGAAGGGCTCTGCAGGCTCAGGGTGCAGATAGATCGTGCCCCCGGCGAAAAGACGTACGTCGTCCAGCACGAAGTCGAACGCCGCAGCCGCGGCCGCGATCTTCCCGACCCGCTCCAGATCGTCCGTCGTGGGTGCGGCCAGGAACGGGGCGAGCAACGTGATGTGCGCGTGCACGAACGTGGGGTCCGCGGAGACGAAAGAGTCGTCATAATGGCGCGTCCGCTCCAGGACGTACGCCTCCAGCTCGGGCACCGGGACGACGAGGACCGAGTGCCCGGCGGAGGATCTGCTCATGGCGGGATTCTCGCGGGCACGCCAGGTCGAAGACCACTCGGCGCGGACCGCTCGCCACTCGGCTAAGGTGCCCGGGTGTCTACGCCTGAGATGCCCGCCGAACTGCTCAAGCACGCCCTCGACGCGACGGGGTTCATGCCTCCCGAGGAGGGCACGGCACTGTTCGAGTACGCCGTGGAGCGACTGCCGCACGGACCGGCCGTCGAGATCGGCACCTACTGCGGGAAGTCGTCGGTCTATCTCGGCGCCGCGGCGAAGCTCACCGGAGGCACGGTGTTCACCGTCGACCACCACCACGGCAGCGAGGAGAACCAGGCGGGCTGGGAGCACCACGACACGACCCTCGTCGACGAGCGCACCGGGCGGCTGGACACGCTGCCGACGTTCCGGCGGACCATCGAGCAGGCCGGCCTCGAGGACGAGGTGGTCGCAGTGATCGGTGCCTCGACGACCGTGAGCCGGTGGTGGACCACGCCGGTCTCGCTGCTCTTCATCGACGGCGGCCACGGCGTCGAGCCCGCGCAGCTGGACTACCGCGGGTGGGCCCCGAAGGTGATGCCCGGCGGGCTGCTGCTGGTCCACGACGTCTTCCCAGACCCGGCCGACGGCGGCCGGCCGCCGTACGAGGAGATCTACCTCCCCGCGCTCGCCTCGAAGCAGTTCGAGGAGATCGACGCCGTCGGGTCGCTACGCGTGCTGCGTCGGCTCACCTGATCCCAGGCGCCACAGGAGTCACATCGATCAGGCATTTCCTGCACTTCTCTGGTGTTGCATTGCCAGAGAAGTGCAGGAATCCCCGGTTAACCGGGTATTCCTGCCGAACTCGTCTCGCACCCACACTCCAGCGCCAGCTCCTCGAACGGAGCGGCGAGGGAGGTGCCGCGCATGATGGCGGAGCCCGGGGTGGACCCACCGTAGCGCTCCCCCAGCGCGTCCGCGGCCAGGATGACGGCGGCGGCGGTGAAGGTGGAGTGCTCCTCGGGCCAGTAGGCGTTGGGGTTGGGGTTGGGGTAGTCGGGCGACTCGTAGACCCATCCGGTCCAGTAGCCGCCGTCGTCGGCGCGCATGTGCTGCATCTCGGTCAGCAGCCGGAGCGCGCGGCGGTGGTCGCCGATGTTGTCGAGGGCCATCGCAAGCTCGCAGGTCTCCGCGCCGGTGACCCACGGGTTGGTGTCGACGCAGAGGGCGCCGAGGCCGGGGCGTACGAAATGGTCCCAGCGCGAGGCGATCAGGTCGTGCCCGTCGGCACCGACGACGGCGCCGCCGAGGACCGGGTAGTACCAGTCCATCGAGTGGTGCGACTTGTCCTCGAACGAGTCGCGGTGGTGGCGCAGGGCGTGACCGAGCCGTCCGCCGACGATCTCCCACTCCGGCTGCGGGTCGTCCATCAGGTCGGCCAGAGCGACGCCGGCGCGCAGCGACTGGTAGATCGAGGACGAGCCGGTCAGCAGCGCGAACGGGTCGCGCGGGGTCCAGGCGATCCCGCCGAAGGGCAGCTGCAGGCCGACCACGAAGTCGAGTCCCGCGCGCACCGAGGGCCACAGCCGCTCCACGAACGCCCGGTCCCGGCGGATCAGCCAGTGGTGCCAGAGTCCGACGGCGAAGTAGGCCGACATGTTGGACTCGCCGATCGTCTCCACCGCCGAGCCGGAGACGATCTTCATCGGCCAGGACCCGTCGCCGTTCTGCAGCGACGGGATCCAGTCGTACGCAGCCTCGGCCTCCTCCACCAGGCCACCGACGAGCAGGCCCATGGCCGCCTCGACGTGGTTCCAGATGTCGGTGTGCTGACCGGGGACCCACGGGATCGCGCCCGACGCCTCCTGGGCGCGGGCGATCGACCCGGCCGTGGCGACGATCTGGGCAGGGGTCAGCACCCCGTCGACGTACGGGATCTCGACTCTCATCCGCGAATCAGGCAGCCGGGGTGGGGTCGGTGGCGATGGGGCCCGGCTTGCGGAAGTAGAGCACCATGCTCTTGCCGATCATCGGGTCGAGGACCTTTCCGGCGAGGCGCAGCGGCAGCGGGTTCTTCATGATCTCCCAGACCAGGATCTGGTGGTAAGCCTTCACCAGGACGTGCTTGTCGTTGTCGACGCCGACGGCCGACTTCAGCCACCAGTAGGGCGCGTGCAGGCCGTGGGCGTAGGACTTGCCCTCGAAGATCATCGCCTCACCAGGGGTGCCGTCGTTGGGCCGGCCGGCCTTGGTGACCTTGTCGATGAGCTCGTGGTCGGTGTAGATGCGGATGTGCCCGCCGGTGGTGTTGTGGTAGTCCTCGGAGAGCTTCCAGTTGACGACCTCGGGCAGCCAGCGCGGCACCGAGATGGCAAGAGTGCCACCGGGACGCAGCACCCGGACGAGCTCCTTGATCGCGTCGACGTCGCGGTGGATGTGCTCGAGCACCTCGGCGGCCACGATCCGGTCGAACTCGCCGTCGGCGAAGGGCAGCGACAGCGCGTCACCCTCCTTGACCTCCGCGTTCGCGCCCTCGGGGACCTCGTCACGCATCGCGAAGAACCAGTCGCTGACCTTGGCCAGCTCCTCGGCGTCCTGGTCGAACGCGATCACGTCGGCGCCGCGGCGGTACATCTCGAAGGCATGCCGGCCGCCGCCGGCGCCCATGTCGAGCACGCGCTCTCCGGGCTGAAGGCCAAGGCGGTCGAAGTCAACGGTGAGCACGGCTCACTTCCTCTCGTCTGTGGTGAACTCGTCGATGGACTGCTGATACAGGGCCGTCATCCGCTCGGCGACGGCGTGCCAGGAGAAGTGCTCCTCGACCCGGGCGCGCCCGGCGGCCGAGTAGCGGGCCCGGCGCTCGGGGTCGTCGAGCAGCGCCGCGATGGCCTGTTCGAGCTCCTCGGTCTCGCCCGGGGTGACCTGCTTCGCGCACAGGTCGTCGGGGCCGACGACCTCGGGGATCGCGCCGGCGCGGGAGACGACGAGCGGGGTGCCACACGCCATCAGCTCGGCGGTGGGCAGCGAGAACCCCTCGTAGAGCGAGGGCACGCAGGCGATCTCCGCGGAGCCCATCAGCTCGACGAGCTCGGCGTCGGAGATGCCGTTGACGAAACGTACGTGGTCCTTGATCGCGAGCTTCTCGATGAGCTGCTCGGTCGGACCGCCCTTCTTGGGCTTGGAGACCAGGACCAGCTCGAGATCACGTTCGGTACGCAGCTTGGCGAAGGCCTCGAGCAGGAAGGCGATGCCCTTCAGTGGGGCGTCGGCACTGGCCATGGCCAGGATGCGGCCCGGGGTGCGCGGCCCGGTCGGCGGGACGAACTCCTCCGGTACGCCGAGATGCACGGTCTGCACCCGCTCGGAGGGGACGCCGAAGTCGGTCAGGATGTCGCGCTTGGAGTTGTCCGAGGGCGTGATCACGTGCCGCAGCTGCGAGGCGACCTTCGCCTGCATCTTCACGAACGAGTACCAGCGCCAGACGCCGAACTTCTTCTTCCAGCCCTGGGCACTGTCCAGCTCGATGCGCCGGTCGAAGGAGATCGGGTGGTGGATGGTGGTCACCAGCGGTAGGCCGACCTCGGGCTCGATGCTCAGCAGCGGGGTGGCCAGGGTCTGGTTGTCGTGGACGATGTCGAAGTCGCCCTTCCGCTCCTTCAGCACCTTGAGGACGCGCTTGGCGAAGGTCAGCGGCTCGGGGAAGGCGCCGGTGCGCATCCGGGCCCACTCCTCGACGTCGACCAGGTCGCGCAGCTCGGAGAGCTTCGGGTTGCCGAACGGGTTGGGCTCCTCGTAGAGGCCCAGGCTCGGCACCTTGGTGAGCGTCACGCCCTCCCCCAGGAGGTCGAGCTCGGGATAGGGCTGACCGGAGAAGACCTCGACCGTGTGCCCGAGCTTGGCGAGCTCCCGACTCAGATGGCGGATATAGACGCCTTGACCGCCGACGTGCGGCTTGCTGCGATACGACAGCAGAGCGATCCGCATCCGCCACCTCCCTCAAACCTAGGCAGAGCAAAACTAGAACGTGTTCTATACTAGCAGGTAGCCAGCGCGAGTCACTCTAATGCAGGCGCTTCACCAGACGGTGTCGGGCTTGGCGTCTAGGCTGGTGGTGTGGAGGGTTTCTGGACCCGGTTCCGCCTCGACCCGAGGCAGGCCGACAACGCACGTATGCGCGCCTCCGATGCTGATCGGGAGGTTGTCCGCGCCGTCCTCACCGATGCCTTCGCCGACGGCCGGCTGACCCGCGAGGAGCACGAGGAGAGGGTCGACACCCTCTTGGAGGCTCGTACGCTCGGGGAGCTGCCCGCTCTCGTGGACGATCTCGTGGTCGCCGAGCCCGCGCCCGGCGAGCCCGGGGCGTACCTGCCCGAGACGCTCGGCTTCCGCGAGCAGGGCGCGGCTGCCTACCGCAAGGAGCTCCAGGAGGCGCTCGCCACCTTCTTGATGGTCAGCCTCATCACCTGGGGCATCTGGCTGTTCACCTCGGCCCCCGACGGACATCCGTGGCCGATCTATCCGATGCTCTTCCTGGTGGTCAACCTGGTCGGCACCGGCGTACGCCGTGAGGCGATCGTCCAGCGCGAGGTGCACCGCCTCGAGAAGAAGGCCGCCAAGAAGGCAGCGAAGAAGGCGGCCAAGGCCGAGGTCGAGGCAGCCCCCGAGACAGCTGCCCCGATCCTCGACCCGCCGGCCCAGTCCGAGAAGGACCGGCCCGACGATCCCTCCTAGGAGCCCAGCTGCGGGTCGCTCACGGAGGGACGTCCGTTCTCCAGGTGGCCGGCGAACCCACGTGCCCAGGTGGTGCCCGGGAGCGTGAGGGTCAGGTCGTACCAGCCCCCGGTGGCGCGGGTGTCCAGGTGGCGGGAGCGGATCTCGCCGGCGTACGCACTGGTGATCTCGGCCTTACGAGGCGCGGTCACGGTGAGCCGCTGCGAGCGGCCCTCCCGCCGCAGGTTGGCGGGCGCGGGGTCGGTGCCGGCGGTGCCGGCGTAGGAGCGGAAGAACCCGTTGGGCCCGTGCAGGTGGATCTCGTAGTCGCCGCTGACCGGCCAGCGCACGGAGAGGGTGTCGCCGGCGCCGACGGTGTAGCTGTGCGGCGCGCCGTCCGGGGCGAGCAGCCGGGCCTGGAAGTGGGCGCCGACGCTGCCGGTGTTGTGGATCTCGACGGCGATCTCGCCGACGGCGGCGGTCTCGACCACATCGAGCCGGTAGGGGGTCGGCCGAGCCGGGCGGGTGCCGCGCTCCTGCGTCGGCATGGTCCCGTTCGCCGGGGCCTCCGGTACGTAGTCCGAGTGGCGCTCGCGGTCGGCGGGCTCCCACCCGCTCGTGTCGGGCAGCGTGGGCGGCTCGGAGGTGCGGGAGAAGTCGAACGCCGAGATCAGGTCACCGCACACGGCGCGGCGCCAGGGCGTGATGTTGGGCTCGGCGACACCGAAGCGCTCCTCCATGAACCGCAGGATCGAGGTGTGGTCGAAGGTCTCCGAGGAGACCCAGCCGCCGACGCTCCACGGGGAGACGACGAACATCGGCACCCGCGGCCCGAGACCGTAGTGGCCGTCGCCGTGGGAACCGGTGTAGAGCTCGTTCTCCGTCGAGACGGTCGACTCCCCCGGCACCAGCGGGCTGTTGATGTGCGGCGGAACCAGGTGGTCGAAGAAGCCGTCGTTCTCGTCGTAGGTGATGAAGAGCGCGGTCTTGGCCCACACCTCGGGGTTCGAGGTGAGCGCGTCGAGGACCTTGGCGATGTACCAGGCGCCGTAGTTGGTCGGCCAGTTCGAGTGCTCGGAGAACGCCTCCGGTGCCGCGATCCAGCTGATCGAGGGCAGGTTGTCGGCCTCGACGTCGGCGCGCAGGATCTCGAAGTAGTCCTGTCCGTCGATCGCGCGAGTGCCGGTGCGGGCCTTCTCGAAGAGCGGGTCCCCGGGCTGGGCGTCCTGGAACCTGTTGAAGTAGAGCAGCGAGTTGTCGCCGTAGTTGCCGATGTAGGCGTCCTTGGTCCAGCCCCACCAGTTGTCGCCCTCGGCGTTGAGGCCGGTGCCCTCGTCCTGGTAGACCTTCCAGCTGACCCCGGCCTTCTCGAGCCGCTCGGCGTAGGTGGTCCAGTCGTAGCCGGCCTCGTCGTTGTAGAGCACCGGCCCGCCGCCCTTGCCGTCGTTGCCGGTCCAGCCCGAGAGCATGTAGTAGCGGTTGGGGTCGGTGTTGCCGATGAAGGAGCAGTAGTAGGCGTCGCACACCGTGAACGCGTCGGCCAGCGCGAAGTGGAAGGCAGCATCCTGCCGCTGGAGGTACGCCATCGTGGTGGTGCCCTTGGCCGGCACCCATCGGTCGTAGCGACCACCGTTGATCGCCTGCTGACCGTCGGGCCAGCTGTGCGGGAGGCCCTCGAGGAAGGCAGCTCCGAGATCGTCGACCTCGGGATGGAACGGGAGCAGCTCGCCGTCACCGTTCGGCTGGTGCCACACCGACTTGCCCGACGGCAGGATCGCCGGATGCGGGTCGCCGAAGCCGCGTACACCGCGCAGGGTGCCCAGGTAGTGCTCGAAGCTGCGGTTCTCCTGCATCAGCACGACCACGTGCTCGATGTCGCGGATCGTGCCGGTCCGGCGGGCGGCGGGGATGGAGGCGGCTCGAGCGATGCTCTGGTCGAGCATGGTCAGCGCGGCTGCGCCGCCGGCGAGACCTAGGAACCGACGACGATCGATGTCAACCACAGGAGCTCCTTGACGTGGGGGTGGAGGGCCACCACCATCGCGGCTCAGATGTTCACCGCGGCAACAGGTGACTGGTCCTCAGATGACCGGCTGGCGAAGAGTTCCCCGTCCGGCCGCAGCCGGCGGCGCAGCTGCGCGGTGACGTACGCGGCGACGACGAACATGATCAGGTCGGCCGCGATCAGCGCGAACAGCCAGGACGCGTCGGCCGGTCCGTCGATCCGCTGCTGGATGTGGAGGTGGGCGACCATCGCCGAGACGATGAACCCGACGCCGGCATAGAGAGTGATGCGCAGATCCACCCGCTCCTCGTCGACGCCGCGCACCCAGTGGCGGCCGACCCGCAGGATCGCGAGCGAGGTGAGCGCCGCGATCACCGGCAGGAACGGCACCGCGTAGCGGGCGTGGATCCAGCCTCCGCCGGCGTGGAACGAGGCCAGGTTGACGATGATGATCACGCAGTAGATCCCCATCAGCGCCCGAACGGCCACCTCCAGGCGACGCTCCAGGACGGTCGGCTCCGGCCCGGGGATCAGGACGCGGCGCATCACCCCGTCCGGTCTCGGCCGGGCCTTCGCGTTGACGTCGAGCACCATGCCGGTGACCGTGAGCACCAGAGTGGCCGCGGCAGCGAGGATCCAGATCTTCGGGATGACGTCGTCTGCCCACAGCGAGCCGTAGAGGTGCAGGTAGAGCTCGGGGTTGACCAGCTGGAAGAGCGTGTCGCCGTGGGTCTGGCGGGAGAACTTCTCGAAGAGCGCCGCGGAGGCGGTCGGGTCGCCGTAGAGGACGATGTTGCGTACGTAGAACCAGCCGATCACGACCACCGGGGCCAGCCCGATCCGGATCGCCAGGCCCACACCACGACGGAACGTACGCAGCGTCGGGTCGCGCAGCCACAGCGCGGCCAGCACGCAGGCACCCAGCACGAGCACCGCCACCAGGCCGGTCGAGCGGAAGCTGGCCGCCGCGACGCCGGCGACCGTCGCCCAGATCAGCCGGTCGCGGGTCACGCCGTCGCGAACCATCCGGAAGCCGAGGAGCAGGGTCAGCGAGGCGGCGACCGTGCCCCAGCCGTCGTTGTAGATAGCGCCGCCGTCGTAGGTCACCGCGCCACAGCCGAGCACCATCGCCGCGGCGAGCACCGGGACCACCCGGCGCCTGGGCACCAGCTCGCGCGCCAGCAGCCCGACCAGGATGATGCTCAGCGCGTAGCCGAGCGCGTTGAGCAGCCGCATCCCGAGCAGCGTCACCCCGACCCCTGCCGAACCGCCGACGGCGTCGCCGAGCCAGACCAGCGGCAGGCTCATCACGTAGAACAGCGGCGGGTGGTTGGCGACCCAGATGTCGCGGCGTGGCTCGTCGAGGCCGAAGAGTGCCTCGGCGAACTGCGGATAGCGCACCGGGTCGGCCGGGGTGTTGGTGTCGATCGTGGGCAGGACGCCCTGGGACAGGACGATTGCGTAGGCCGCGTGCTGCTTCTCGTCGGCCTTCAGCAGCGGCGGCATCCCGATCGCGTACTGCGCACTCAGCGCGAAGCCGAGCACCCCGAGCAGGAGCAGGCATACGGTCACCTGGGACAGCGAGCGCGTAGGCGTGAGCACCTCGACAAGCTAGTGGGCCGGGATGTTGTTCAGCCGCCACCGCGGTTTGCGGTCAGGTGACGAGTCGGCGAACTGTGCGTGGTGCCTGCGGCGGCCCCGCTCAGTCGACGACCATCGAGGACCCGGCCGCGACCTGCTCCCGGGTCGTACGCCGCCGCACGTCGCGCCGGTGACGCCAGATCTGCACCACTCCGAGGCCCCAGAACAGGTACTGCACCGACATCGCCCAGCGGAACGCCTCCGGCGTGTAGGCGGTCGAGTCCCCCGGTGTACGCCAGTCGAGGATCCAGCCGACCAGCACGATCACCAGCAGCGCGGCGACGAAGCCGCCCTGGTTGATGATCCCGCTGGCGCTCGCCATCCGCGCCGGCGGGTTGCTGGTGCGGCCGACGTCGAAGCCGATCATCGAGGCCGGTCCGCCGAAGCCGACCACGGCCATCAGGAGCAGCAGCACGGGCAGCGGCGCCTCACCCGGCCAGGCGAGCACGAGCGTCCACACCGACACCAGGGCGGCGATCATCGTCAGCGCCACCGTCGAGCGGTGCCACGGGTGACGTCCGGCGAGCACGCCCATCACCGGGCCCGCGGCCAGGGCGGCGACGACGGTGACCGAGAGCAGGGTGCCGGCGAGGGTGTCGGAGAGCCCTTCTGCGGTCACCAGGAACGGGAATCCCCACAGCAGCCCCATCAGGTGAGAGCTGAACGGGGTGGAGAAGTGGATCCAGAAGCCCAGGCGCGTGCCCGGCTGGTACCAGGACGCCTTCAGGCTCCGGCCGAGCTCACGCGGTTTGAGGGAGGTGCCTCGGCGGTGTCGGTCACCGGGTCCGTCGTGGACGAAGAGGCGCAGCAGCACGAGAAGCACCGGGCCGATCAGCGCGGCCGTGAGGTAGGCCCTGGTCCAGCCGAGCTGGCCGAGCGCCCACGTCATCGGGACCGCTGCCGCGATCGCGCCCAGCTGTCCGACGGTGCCGGTGAGCTGGCTGACCAGCGGCACCTTGCGGGCCGGGAACCACGACGGCACCAGCCGCAGCACGCAGATGAACGTCATCGCGTCGCCCATCCCCACGAACGTGCGCGCGAGCAGCGCCAGCGGGTAGGAGTCCGCGAACGCGAACCCCGCCTGAGCGAGCGCCAGGATCAGTGCGCCCGCGGAGAGGACCGTACGCGAGCCGAACCGGTCGACCAGCAGCCCGACCGGCACCTGCATGAGGGCATAGACGAGCAGCTGCAGCATGACGAAGGTCGCCAGCTGGCTGGCGCCGATCCCGAAGCGCTCGGTGGCGACCAGACCGGCGACCGCGAGGCTGCTGCGGTGGAAGACCGCCAGGCCGTAGACCGCGAGGGCGATACCCCACACGAGCCATGAGCGTGCGGACGACTGGGGGTCTTCGTGGCTCACAGAGAGAGGTTACGGCGCCTTCGAGCTCGTCGAGATGCCGGTGGTCTCTCGTGGACGGCCGGAGGCGACCTCGGTCACAGGCCCGCTCGCCACGTGCGCGGCGAGGGTGCGCGGAGTGTCGAAGGTGCCGGGGCGCATCCGCCGGCGCAGCTCCGTGGCGACGTACGCCGCGACCGCGAACATCACCAGGTCGGCGGCCACCAGGGCGACGAGCGCGAACGTGCTGCTGACCGGCCCGTCGACGTACTGCTCGGTGTCGAGGTGGCAGACCAGGCCGACCACCATGAAGGCCAGCGAGACGCCCAGGCCGATGCGCAGGTCGCGTGCCTCGTCGAGCGCGGTCACGCCGGTTCGCGAGCCGGTCGGGACCCGCAGCGGCAGGAGCCGCCCCAGCCGGAGTGCGGCGATCCCGGCACCGGCGGCGAGGAAGGGCAGGAACGGGACCGCGTAGCGAGCGTGGATCCAGCCACCGCCGGCGATGAACCCGGCGACGTTGATCAGGATCAGCAGGCAGTAGCCTCCCAGCAGCGCCCAGATGGCCAGGTCCTGGCGGTGCTGCATCGTGCTCTGCGGGGCGAGGCGGATGCGCCGCAGGACTCCCGTACGACGCGGGTTGGCCTTCGCGGCGGCGTCAAGCACGAGCCCGACCAGGGTGAGCGTGAGCACGATGACGGCTGCCTGGCTCCAGGTGTTGGCGATGTTGCCGTCGGTCCACAGGCTGCCGAGCAGGTGGCCGTAGAACTCGGGGTTGACCAGCTGGAACAGTGTGGTGCCGTTGGGCTCGCGCCCGAACTTCTCGAAGAGCGAGCCCGACGCGGTCGGGTCACCGTAGAGCTGGATGTTGCGCACGTAGAACCATCCGAACACGACCACCGGCGCCATGCCGATGCACGCCGCGATCCCGACGGCTCGCCAGAACGTACCGCGCAGGAACGTACGCAGCGACGGCTCTCGCAGCCACATGGCCACCAGCACGCAGGCGCCGAGGAAGAGGACCGCGACCAGGCCGGTCGAGCGGAACCCGGCGGCCGCGACGCCGACCGCGGCCGCGGCGATCAGGCGCTCACGGGTCACGCCCTGGCGGATCATCCGGAACCCGAGGTAGAGCGTCATGAACGCCGCCGCAGAGGACCAGCCGTCGTTGTAGATCCCGCCGCCCACGAAAGTCATCGCGCCGCAGCCGATGCACATCGCCGAGGCGATCACCGGCACCGCCGGGCGTCGCGGCACCAGCTCGCGCGCCAGCAGGCCGACCATGATCGTGGTCAGGGCGAACCCGAGAGCGTTCAGCAGACGCATGCCGAGGAGCGTCAGCCCTGGCGAGCCGACCGCGTCGCCGAGCCAGACGAGCGGCAGGCTCATCGCATAGAAGAGCGGCGGGTGGTTGGCGACCCAGATGTCGCGGTGGGCCTCATCGGCCCCGAAGAGGCTCTCGGCCAGCTGCGGGTAGCGCGCCGGGTCGTCGGGGATGTCGGTGTCGATCGTCGGCAACGTCCCCTGGGACAGCGCCACCGCGTACGCCGCGTGCGCCCGCTCGTCGGCCTTGAACAGGGCTGGCATCGCGATCGCCACCTGGGCGCTCATCGCGAAGCCGAGCACACCCAGCAGCAGGACGCAGATCGTGGATTGGGACATCGAGACCCGTGGAACAGTCACATTCACGACGTTAACGGGCGAAACTGACGAGACACACGAGCCAGGGCTCACGGTCGGTGAACAGCGCGCGACGGGCCGGTAGCCGACGGTTGACGCAACTCCCCGCTGGTCGAGCCGGATTCGTGAGGGACGAACGAATCCGTGTCGAGACCAACACAGTCCCGGCGGCGCTCGATAGGACCGTGTTGGTCTCGACACGCCTCCGCCTAGCGGCTCCGGCGGCTCGACCAGCGGCGCAGGCTACTTCGTCGCCAGCGCGCTCGCTTCGCTCGCGCGCAGCTCCTCGTTCGTCGGGAACGGGCGTAAACCCTAGAAGGCGCCTTCGGCGCGAAGGGGGCTTACGCCCGCTCCCTCCTCACTTCGTCGCTTCCATCATCTGCCGCAGCTCCTTCTTGAGGTCGGAGATCTCGTCGCGGAGACGGGCGGCGACCTCGAACTGGAGCTCGGCGGCGGCACCCTTCATCTGGTCGGTGAGGTCGCCGATGAGCTGAGCCAGGTCGGAGGAGGGGAGGCCGACGAGGCCGCGCTCGCGGGCCTCGCGGGCGGCGTCGCCGAGCATCGGGGTCGGCGACTTGGCCGTGGTCTTGCCCGCGCGGCCCTTGGCCTCGGTGCCGGCCCAGGTGTTGAGCAGTTCCTGGGTGCTCTCCTCCTCGCGGGCGAGCATGTCGGTGATGTCGGCGATCTTCTTGCGCAGCGGCTGCGGGTCGATGCCGTTGGCCTCGTTGTAGGCCATCTGGATCGCGCGGCGGCGATTGGTCTCCTCGATCGCCGACTCCATAGAGGGGGTGATCTTGTCGGCGTACATGTGCACCTGGCCGGAGACGTTTCGGGCCGCACGGCCGATGGTCTGGATCAGCGACTTGTCCGAGCGCAGGAAGCCCTCCTTGTCGGCGTCGAGGATCGAGACCAGCGACACCTCGGGGAGGTCGAGACCCTCACGGAGCAGGTTGATGCCGACCAGGACGTCGTACTCCCCCAGCCGCAGGTCGCGAAGGAGCTCGATCCGCTTGAGCGTGTCGACCTCGGAGTGGAGATAACGCGTGCGGATCCCGGCGTCGAGGAGATAGTCGGTGAGGTCCTCGGACATCTTCTTGGTGAGCGTGGTGACCAGGACGCGCTCGTTCTTGGCGACCCGGTCGTTGATCTCGCCGATCAGGTCGTCGATCTGGCCCTTGGTCTGCTTGATGATCACCTCGGGGTCGATCAGGCCGGTCGGGCGGATGATCTGCTCGACCACATCGGGTTCGCCGCCGTCGCGGCTGACCAGGTCCAGCTCGTAGTTGCCCGGGGTCGCGGAGAGGTAGATCGTCTGGCCGATCCGCTCCAGGAACTCCTCCCACTTCAGCGGCCGGTTGTCCTGGGCGCTGGGCAGCCGGAAGCCGTGCTCGACCAGGTTGCGCTTGCGGGACATGTCGCCCTCGTACATCCCGCCGACCTGCGGGACCGCGACGTGGGACTCGTCGACGACGAGGACGAAGTCCTCCGGGAAGTAGTCGAGCAGACAGTTGGGCGCCGAGCCGCGCTCGCGGCCGTCGATGTGCATCGAGTAGTTCTCGATCCCGGAGCAGGACCCGACCTGGCGCATCATCTCGATGTCGTAGGTCGTACGCATCCGCAGCCGCTGCGCCTCGAGCATCTTGCCCTGCTTCTCGAAGGTGTTCAGCTGCTGGTCGAGCTCGGCCTCGATGCCGTTGATCGCGCGCTCCATGCGCTCGGGGCCGGCGACGTAGTGGGTCGCGGGGAAGACGTAGAGCTCCTGGTCCTCGGTGAGGACCTCGCCGGTGACCGCGTGCAGCGTCATCAGCCGCTCGATCTCGTCACCGAAGAACTCGATCCGGACCGCATGCTCCTCGTAGACCGGGAAGATCTCCAGGGTGTCGCCGCGCACCCGGAACGTGCCTCGGGTGAAGGAGAGGTCGTTGCGGGTGTACTGGATCTCCACCAGCCGCCGCAGGATCGAGTCGCGGTCGTGCTCCTCCCCCACCCGCAGCCGGATCATCCGGTCGACGTACTCCTGCGGGGTGCCGAGACCGTAGATGCAGGAGACGGTCGAGACCACGATGACGTCGCGCCTGGTCAGCAGCGAGTTGGTGGCCGAGTGGCGCAGCCGCTCGACCTCCTCGTTGATCGAGGAGTCCTTCTCGATGTAGGTGTCGGTCTGAGGGACGTACGCCTCAGGCTGGTAGTAGTCGTAGTAGGAGACGAAGTATTCGACCGCGTTCTCCGGGAAGAGCTGGCGCAGCTCGTTGGCGAACTGGGCGGCGAGGGTCTTGTTGGGCTGCAGCACCAGCATCGGACGCTGCAGCTGCTCGGCGGTCCAGGCAACGGTCGCCGTCTTTCCGGTGCCGGTCGCGCCGAGCAGGACGACGTCCTTGACGCCGCCCTGGATCCGCTTGGTGATCTCCGCGATCGCGGTCGGTTGGTCACCCGAGGGCTGGTAGTCGGAGACCACCTTGAACGGGGCGACACGACGCTCGAGATCGGTGACTGGACGCATGAGGTCCAGGCTACTCGGGACCACCGACAGTCTTGGCGCCCCAACGTCCACGCCGATGCTGCGGCTACTCGCGGCGACGAAGTCCCGTGACCACCGCAGCCGTCCGGACCAGGCCGACGATCGGCCCGACTGGCAACGCGAAGCCCCACCAGTAGGCGGGCTCGAACGGGAGCAACGCGAACGAGAGCCACCCGCCGAGACGCGGGCGCGTCCACAGCAGGAAGCCGACCACTGCCTCAGCCGCGCACACCGCGGTGAACCCGGCCAGCAGGACGCTCGTCGGGATGCCGACGTCGACGAACGGACCGTGGCCGTACGTCGGGAAGCCCATGAAGGTCCACACCTCGTCGTGCGTCGCGAAGTAGTAGGTGCCGTACGCGGCCGGGATGCCGAAGCCGATGGCCAGCAGGCCGGACAGCAGTGCGGCGGTCCTGCTCCAGACCGTCGATGCCGCGCGGTCGGAGTCAGGGAGGACGTTGGCGGTCATGCCGACACTCAACCGCGCCCGGCGCCCCGGAGAGCGAGTACTGCGCTACCTGTCTCGGACGAGCGCATGCCGGCTCCCGAAGGATCACCACGCGGCCGCCAGACGAGCGGCAGTGCCACCGCGGCGAGCGCGCAGAGAGCGCCGATGAGCAGGATGACGTACGCCGCTGGCCGGATCTCCGGAAGCATCGGGTCGCGACCGAGCCTGATCTGGGTCTGCACCCACACGGCGAAGGTCGCGGCCGCCAGCCCGACCAGGAACGCCGAGACGACGGCCGCTGCGATCTCCTCGCGTCGGCGGATCTCGCCCCACGGCACCGCGTCGACGATCGCCAGCAGGCCCACGGAGAGCACGATCGCGATCAGCGGCATGACCGTCATCAGGTAGCGCTCGTGCGGGTTGCCGCCGCCGGAGCGGAACTGGGCGAGGTTGACGACGATCACGAACGCGTGCGCGATCAGCACGAGCAGACCGACGGTCGCCACCGAGGGGACCCGGGGAGCGCTGACGACGAGACCCCGCTCGCGACCGTGGTCCCGCAGACGAGCGACGACCCCCAGGGCCAGTCCGAGCAGCGCGACGAAGGTGATGGCGTCGATCACCCAGTGCAGCGACGTGCCGCGCAGCTGGAGCGGCACCCACAGATGGTCGTACCAGCCGTGCCAGAAGCGGGGCGCGGTCATCACCTCGAACCAGGTGTCGACCTGCACCCGCTGGTAGCGCGACAGCAGCGCCGAGCTCGCGGTCGCGTCGCCGTAGAGCACGATGTTGCGTACGTAGAACCAGCCGATCGCCAGGCCCGGGACTCCGGTGGCGATCGCGGTCAGCCAGGTCGCCCGGACGAAGCCCTTCCAGGTGCGGTCGCGAAGCAGCAGCGTCACCCCGAGCGCGGCGCCGCACATGATCACCGTGATCACGCCGGGCGCCTTCGTCGCGGCCGCCAGGGTGCCGGCGACCGCCATCACGAGCATCCGGTTCCGGGTCACCCCGAGGCGGAGGATGCGTAGCGTCGCGAGCACGGTCAGCGACGAGGCCGCCACCGACAGGCTGTCGTTCATGATGAACCCCGCCGCGATCGCCAGCACCGCCGGCGAGGCCGTGATCGCGGTGGCGAGCATCGCGGCGGCCGGGCGCCGTGGGGTGACCTCGAAGGCGATCAGACCGACCAGGAACACCAGCGCCCCGTACGCCAGGGCGCTCACCGCCCGCATTCCGGCGATCAGCACCTGCGGGCTGTCGAGCGCGTCGGCCAGGGCGACCCAGGGCACGCCGAGGAGGTAGTAGAGCGGCGGATGGTTGGCGGTCCAGATCATCCGGTGGCGATCGAACTCCTCCCGGTTCGCGCCCCGGGTGATCTGCGGGAAGCGCTCCGGGTCCTGCGCCACCGGCGTGTCGATCGTCGGCAGGTCGCCGCCGTGGAGCGCGATGGCGTACGACGCGTTCGGGCCCTCGTCCCGCGCGTGGTACGACAGCGCCTGGGTGGCGGCGACGTAGAGGCTCATCGCGGCCGCGAAGGCGGCCAGCAGGGCGAGCACCGTGACCAGCCTGGCCGACGGCCTCGCGGGCGCGTCCGTCGGCTCGGCGCTCAGCACCGCAGCGGCATGGCTCATCACATGGCTCCCGAGGTCGGACGGCGTCATGAGCCGCACACCCGTGAGCTCGCGTGGAACCGTAGGGCACCTCGATGGAGCAGTGGTGGAGGACGTACGGAATCAGAAGGTGAACGCCTGGCGAACCTCGTCCTCGGTCAGCCCGTAGTCGGCCAGGCTGTAGTCGTGCTTGGGCCGGGCGCTGCCCGAACGCGACTCGGCGTCGATGCGGGAGACCTCGGCGCGGGCGGCGTCGCTCCAGGGGATGTCGAAGTGGGCGTAGATGTTCTCGACGGTGCCCACCGGGTCCTTGACGAACCCGCGGTAGTCGATGTCGAGGAACTGCGCCGGGTCGTACCTCTTCCGGGTCTCACCGAACGAGCGCCACGAGCGGGAGAGCATCTCCAGCTGGGTCTTCCCGATGGTCTCCCCGACGAACGTGGTCGACATGCCCGCGGTCGCCTCGGCGGAGAGCGAGCAGCCGGAGGCAACCGAGACGACCGGGTCGCGGTGGGTGACCACCACGAGGGCGTCCGGGTAGACCTCCATCAGCGCCTCGAGAGCGACCAGGTGCGAGGGGTTCTTGAGGACCCAGCGCTTGTCGGTGTCGTTGAGCCCGATGAGCTGGAGGGTACGGCGGTGCAGCTCGTACGCATCGCGCCAGTCCTGCTTCGCCAGCCAGGCCGAGTAGCGCGGGACGTGGGCCAGCGACTCGAACGAGATCGACTTGCCGCTCTGCCGCAGCACCCGCCAGCACTCCTCGACGCTGGTGGCGTCCATGTAGTGGATCCCCATGAACTCAGGGTTGGCGACATGGTGCTGCCGGTAGGCGCCCTGCAGCGCGTTGAAGACCGGGTCGTGCTCCCAGGTCTCGCGCGGCGGCCGCGGCTGGGGGAACTCGGTCAGCCAGGTCTCCAGACCCTGGTGCGCCGGGTCGGCGGCCAGGAGGCGGTGCAGGGCGGTGGTGCCGGTGCGGACGAGCCCGGTGACGAAGATCGGCCGCTCGATGCGTACGTCCTGGTGCTGGGGGAACTCCGCGAGCCGGGCCTGCGTCATCAGCCGGCCGACGAGGGCCGACTTCACCTGGGCCCGGTGGAAGTAGTTGCCGATCGGGGTCAGCCCGGCCTCGGGGCTCGCCAGATCCTCGACGAGCAGCCGCAGCCCTTCCTCGTGGTCGGTCCCGCCGAAGGCGCTCAGCCCGGTGGTGCGGGTGGCGGCTGCGCAGATGTCCTCGTACGTCCCGACGTCGGCCCGTTCGCGCGGTGCGGTCTCTGTCGCGGAGTCAGTCATGGAACTCCCCGCAGTCCACGTTGAGCACCGTCCCGGTGACCGCGGAGGCCAGGTCGCTGCCCAGGAACAGCGCCGCCCGGGCGACCTCCTCGGGGGTGGCGAGCCGCTTCAGGTCGGTGGGGGCGGCCTTCTCGGCGTACACCTCCTCGTGGGTGCGCCCCGACTCCGACGCCATCCAGTCGAAGTAGGCCTTGTTGACGTCCTCGTAGATGTAGGACGGCGCTATGGAGTTGACCCGGATGCCGCGCGGGCCGAGCTCGGTGGCCAGCGAGGAGGCCAGGTGGGCGAGCGCGCCCTTGGAGAGCTTGTAGCCCGCGAACTCCGGCTGGCTCTGGTAGAGCACCGCGGAGTTGATCATCACGATCGCGCCGCCGGGCTTGTCCGGGGTGGCCGCGAGCGCGTCGGCGAAGAGCGCCGAGAGCCGTAGCGGGGCGTACACGTTGGACTCCTGGGCCAGCCGGAGCGCGTCGAGCGGGATCTGGGTGAGCGGGTCCATCGGCGGGATGCCGAAGGCGTTGTTGAGGAGTACGTCGACGCGGCCGAACTCCTCCAGCGCGGCATCGACCAGGTGCCGGCGCGCGTCCTCGTCGGTGATGTCGGTCGGCACCACCAGCGCACGTCGTCCGTGCTCCTCGATGACGCCGGCCATCTTCTGCAGCCGCTTCTCGGTGCGGCTGGCGAGCACCAGGTCGGCGCCCATCAGCGCGGCCTGCTCGCCCAGCGAGCGGCCGAGGCCGGGGCCGACCCCCGAGAGCACGACGACCTTGCCATCCAGGAGTCCAGTCATGGCGCCTAGAGTAGAACGTGTTTCACTTTTGCGGAAGGGGGCAGGTCAGGTCGGGAAGCTGAACCGGGCCACCTCGTCCACCCAGGCGGCGTACGCGCCGACGTCCTGCGGCACCTGCTGCGCCCGGACGAGGTCGGCGTGGGCACGGAGCACCCGGGACCAGTCGGCGCACGAGCCACAGGTGGCCCGCCCACAGCCCGCGGTGTGCTCGCGTGCGACCTTCTCGAGCAGCTTCCTGAAGGTCGCACCGTCCTCGCCCGCCGCCAGCGACTCGACCACGGCTCCGAGCACCTGGACGGCCTGCGCCGGCGCCCCGACCAGGATCGCCATCAGGATCCCGAGGGCCTGCTGGCCGGCCGGGTCGGCGTTCCTGCCCGCCACCGGGGCCGTGCGCGCCAGCCGATAGACCGCGAGCAGCTTCCGGGCAGCTCCGGGCGTCGGGCAGAACCTGGCCAGCTCGCTCGTGAACAGCGCCTCGCCCGGGGTCATCTCGAAGCTCTCGACCTGGCTCGTACGACCCGTCCGGTCGCCGTTGCCGGTGGCCAGCGCTGCCGGCCACGACGGTACCGCCTGACGCATCAGCGACCGCATGAACCGCACCGCGGGGTCACCCGCGAACGCCCGCAGCCCGAACGGCACGTCGAAGACGCGTGAGAGGTACGCCGCGGGCTCCGCCACGCGGCCCGCGATCGCCCGCCGCAGTGTCTGGGCGTCCACCGCCGCCACGACCGCGACACTCTCCTGGCTGCCCAGCTCGTCGATCGCCTGCAGCACGCCAGCCGCGGTGGCCGGGTCGCACCTGTCCAGGTCGTCGACGTAGACGATGGTGCGGCTCGCCTGTGGTCCTCTCAGCGCGCCGGCCGGCGGGCGCGGCGGTGGTCCGGGCGGGGCTGCCCGCAGCGCCGCCTCGTAGGCCGCGACCTCTCGATCCATGGCCGCCAGCGCCATCGTCGTGCTCATCGGCTGCGCGCGGCGCTTGCCGCGGGGGCCGTCGTCCTCGGGCACGCCCGCGAGCGCGGCCCGCAGCTCGGCGGTCCGCCGCTGTGCGGCCTGATGCCTCGCCACCAGCGGCGGCGGCTCGCTCTTCCCAGCGCTCCGCACGCTCTCGAGCACGGCGCCCGCCACGTCTCCCTCGGCGTACTGGCGGGCGTCGATGCGTACGTGGGTGGTGCGGGCGGAGTAGGTCTCGTCGTTCTCGGTGAGCCACTCGATGCGCTCCTGGACCTTCCGCAGGAAGGTCGACCGGCCGCTGCCGGGCAGTCCCTGCACGGCGACCGAGATCGGGAGCTGGGTGCGTACGGAGGCGAGCAGGCGGGCCAGCCGGTCGACGTCGACCCGGTGGCCGAGGACATCGTCGTCGGCCTGCTCGAGCACCGGCGCGGCGGCGATCACGGGTTCCGCCACCGGCTCGATCACGGGGCCGGTGACGACCGGCACCTCTGCCGTGTCCCCCGCACCCGGCGACTCGGCCGACGGCGGGACCGGGTCCGGAGCTACCTCGATCGGGGGCGCCTCGGCCACCTTCGCGACCGCGGGGACCTCGGGGACCTCGGCGACCTCGGCGACCTGGTCCCGAGGCTCGCGCATGTCCGCGAGCGGCGTGACCGGCAGCCCGAGCTCCTCCTCGACTGCCTGCAGGGCCTTGGCGAAGTCGGCGGCGCTCCAGTGCCGCCCGGCCCGGCGCTTGAACATCGCCTTGCGCAGCGCCTCGTCGAACGACGCAGGGACGTCGTCGCGCTCGATGGGCAGCGGGTCGTACTCCCGGATCCGCTCCGACAGCGCCGCAGGTGCGTTGCCACCGCCCGGCCCCTCGAACGGCGTACGTCCCGCCAGCAGCGTGTAGCAGGTCGCGGCCAGGCTCCAGATGTCCGCCCAGCCGCTCGGCTCGGGCGGATCGGAGAGCATCTCCGGAGCCATCCACGGCAGCGAGGTCGAATCGGCACCGCCGGGGCGCCCGGTCGAGGAGAGGCCGCCGAAGCCGACCAGCTGCGGCTCACCGGCACTGGTCAGCAGGATGTTGGCGGGCTTGACGTCGCCGTGCAGGATCCCGTGCCGGGCGGCGACGTCGAGCGCGCCCGCCACCTTGATCGTGATGCTCAGCGCCTCCGCGACGGAGAGACGCTCGCGCTGCCAGCGGGTCTGCAGGTCGCCGCCGGTGCGATGGTCCATCACCACGAAGCAGCGGTCGTCGTCACTGACGCCGACAGCGTGCAGCGGCAACACATGGGGGTGGGCGGCGAGCTCGGCGACCTCCTTGGTCTCCTTGGCGAGCGCGTCCTGGGTCTCGCCGCTGAGCCGGTCGTTCCAGACCTTGACGACGACGTCGACCTTCTCCTGCGGCCACTCGTAGAGGAAGACCTCGGAGGAGCCGCCTGTGCCGATCAGCCGGCGGTGACGGAAGCCCGGGATCGTCGGTGGCTCGTGGTGGGGACTGGCCATGGGCGGCAATCATAGGCGTCCTACGCCTTCGCGTCGCGCCCACTCTCAGCTGAGCATCCTGCGCGCAACTGCCCGCTGACGTGCGGCGATCCGCTCCGCATACCCCCCGGGGCTCAGGGTCTCGGTGTGCGGCAGCAGGTCTCGTACGTCGGCCAGACCCACCTTGTGCACCACCGGTCCGTCGGCGGCGGTGAGGTCGCGCTCGAGCCGCTGCCAGCGCAGCATCAGCGAGCCGGTGCGGTGACCGGTGGTCTCGAGCCAGTTCGCGATCGGCCTGCCGTCCAGGGGTGGGCGCTCGGAGATCACGAAGCGCATCACGCCGTCGGGGTCGGTGACGGCCTGGGCCTTGGTGAGACTGGTCTGGTGGGTCTCGTAGTCGGTCGAGGCGTACCAGTCCGAGCCGACCTGGATGCCCTGGTAGCTGCAGTCGTCACAGCGCGGCACCTCCACCACGAGCGCCTCGTCCTCGGCCAGCTCGTAGTGACCGATCGAGGAGAACTGCGACTCCAGCCCGCCCGGGGTCCGGGCCGGAACGGTGAGCGTGTTGACCGGCTCCTTGTACTGGAAGAACTGGGGGAAGGCGAACCAGGTCTGGATCGAGCCGGTCAGCGACCGGGCGGCGACCTCGTACTTCTTCCGGAGCAGGTCCTGGGTGAGCGGGCGGCGCGGCCGGCCGAGGGTGTCGGGGCGCTCGATGGTGATCGTGCCGCGGGTCTCGGTCTCCCAGTCGTTGAAGACCTCGCGCACGATCAGGGTCTTCGCGCCAGGCTCGGCGGTGTAGGTGAACTCGAATTCGCCGTTGGCGTCCAACTGCAGCTTGCGGTCGTCGAAGGCCATCAGGCTGGTCGCGGCGGAGTCCGCGGTGTAGGCGCCGCCCATCACCTGGAAGGAGAGGTCGGCACTGGTCCCGCGACGGCCGCGGACGACGTACTCGACGCCTTCTCGCAGGTAGGCGTTGAAGTAGATCGCGTCGGGGTTGTCCAGGCCCTGCTTGGAGAACTGGTGGGTCGGGTTCACGAAGAGCGGCTGCTCGAGGTCGAAGTCGAACGCCGTCTGCATCGCCATCCGGATCCGTCCGGAGAGGTACTCATATCCCTCGAGCCGATCGGCTTCGGTCCGGATGAAGGGCGCGTTCGCGATCAGCTCCTCCGCCTCCGCGATCGCCCGCTGCAGCGGCTCGGTCAGGCCGTACGCCGCGCTCTGCCCGGTCACTGCCCAGCCTTCGCGATGATGTTCTCCCCGTACCACTCCAGATGCTTGATCTTCTTCTCCAGCGGCTCGGGGTCAGCGCCCTTCACATATGGGTCACGGAACCCGACGATGCAGTCGGTGACGCCCTTGTCCTCGAGCCGCTTGATCCCGTCGAGGTCGTACGCGTCGTAGCTGATCACGTGGACCTCGAAGTCGTCCCGGGTGTCGCCCTCCTCCCGCCTGATCTCGGCGAGGCGGACCAGGAGGCGGTCGAGCTCCTCACCGTCGCCGCCGGCGTGCATCCAGCCGTCACCCTTGAGCACCGCGCGGCGCAGGGCGGCGTCGGCGTGGCCACCGACGAGGAGCGGGATCTTCTCGGTCGGCGCGGGACGCTGCTGGAGCGGCGCGAACTCGTAGAACTCGCCCTCATAGCCGAAGAAGTCGCCGGAGGGATCGGTCAGGCCGCGCAGGATGTCCATGCACTCGTCCATCCGCTTGCCGCGGCGCTTCCAGTCGACGCCGAGGGCGGCGAAGTCCTCGGGCCACGGGGACAGGCCGACGCCGAGTCCGAGCCGGTTGCCGGAGAGGAAGGCGAGGCTCGAGGCCTGCTTGGCGGCCAGCACCGGCGGGCGAACCGGCAGCTTCACCACGAACGGCGTCAGGCGCAGCGTCGTGGTCACCGCGAAGAGGTGGGCGCACAGGATGAACGCCTCGATGAACTCCTTGCCCTGCAGGAACTCCCGGTCGCCGGTGTCGGTGTAGGGATAGGTGGAGTCGGACTCTTCTGGATAGATCAGGCTGTCGGCCACCGTCATGCTGGTGTAGCCGGCGGCCTCGGCCGCCTGGGCCAGCGGTGCGTAGTAGTCGGCCTGCGTCATTGCCTCGGCATAGGTGAAGCGCATGTGCCAACACTAGAACGTGTTCTAAGTTTCTGCCAGAGTGTTCGTCATGTCGCCTCCTCTCGAACGTCCCGCAGGCCTCGACTCGCCGCTGACGGCGAGAATCATCAAGTACGGCGCCCGCACCAACACGGCGCTGTTCAAGCTGACCAACGGCCGGGTCGGCGGCACCTGGCGGGTGATGGCCGGCTGGCGCAAACCCGCTCCGGTCCTGCTGCTCGAGCACATCGGCCGCAAGTCGGGCCGCACCTTCACCACTCCCCTGCTGTTCATGCGCTCGGGCGACGATCTCGTCGTCGTCGGCTCCCAGGGCGGGCTTCCGAAGGACCCGCAGTGGGTCGCCAACCTGCGCGCCCAGCCCGACGTCGCGGTCCGCGTCCCCCGTCGCGGGCGGAGGCTCGTCCGGGCACGCATCGCCGACTCCGAGGAGCGGGTCGCGCTGTGGCCGCGGCTGCTCGAGACGTACGCCGACTTCGAGACCTACCAGACCTGGACCGACCGGGAGATCCCGGTCATCGTCCTCTCGCCCCGCTGAAGGAGACCCTTGCCATGGACGTTCAAGAGCTGATCGACCGCGCCGAGATCACCGACGCGCTCACCCGCTACACCCTGGCCGTCGACGACGGCGACTGGGACGCGCTCGACACGGTCTTCGCCGCCGACGCGACGATCGACTACTCGGAGTCCGGCGGTACGGTCGGCGAGCTCGCCGAGGTCAAGAAGTGGCTCGCCGAGATGCTGCCCGCGTTCTCCCAGAAGCGCCTGCACACCATCGGCCAGGTCGGCATCACGTTCACCGACGATGGCGCGGCACCGAATGCCTCGGGCTTCGCTTCGGCAGAGGTCGTGGCGTACTTCGACAACCCGATGGTCATCTCCGACGGGTCCGGCGGCGAGCGCGTCGTCGAGGTGGGCGGTCGCTACCGGCACAGCTTCGTGCGTACGCCGGAGGGTTGGCGCTCGCGCCACCTCCACGAGGAGGTCTTCTGGACCCGCGGCTTCTGAGCCTCAGGCCGCGCGGCCCCGGATCACCCAGTCCGCGAGCTCGCTGAGTGGCACCAGCAGCTCCCGGCCGCGGGCGCTGAGTCCGTACTCCACCCCCGGGGGCACCGTCGGGAAGACCGTACGTGTCACGATCCCCTCCTGCTCCAGGACGCGCAGCGTCCGGGTGAGCATGCGCTGGCTGATCCCCTCGACCCGGCGCCGCAGCTCGTTGTAGCGATGCGGGCGCTCGGCCAGCATCATCACGATCAGCAGCGTCCACTTGTCACCGAGCATCTGCACCGCCTGCGTCACCGGGCAGGTCTCGTACTCCCCCGCCGGAACCTTCTGCGGCAGTCCGCGCCCGAGCGCCGCGCTCACGATGTGCCGGGGCACATCGGTGTTCCCATCTGACATTGAAGTGCCTTCTTCCGCGAACGCCGCCGGGCGGCGAGGGTTGCTGACATCAGCAACCTATCCATGAGGGAGAAGAAGATGAGCACGATCGCGGTCCTCGGCGCCGGCCCCGGCCTCGGCATCTCGGTGGCGAGGAGGTTCGCCAAGGAGGGGTACGCCGTCGGGCTGGTCTCACGCAGCGCCGACCGGCACCCGGGCTATCTGGAGTCGCTGGCGTCGAGCGGTGTCCGCGCCATCGCGGTCGCAGCTGACCTGCGGGCGCCCGGTGCCGTCGCCCGTGCACTTGACGAGATCACCGCAGAGCTGGGCCCGATCGACGTCGTCTACCACGGCCCCGGCGCCCATGACCTGACCGCACCCACCATCGGGATCTTGGAGACCGGCCCGGCGGACATCCACCGCGCGGTGGGCGAGACCGTCGAGCCAGCCGCCGAGGTCGCCTCCCTGGTGCTTCCCACGATGCGGTCGCGCGGCAGCGGCTCCATCGTCTACGTCTCAGGGCTCAGCGCGCTCGTCCCGCTGCCGTTCCTCGGCCCCTACGGGCCCGCCTCCGCCGCGCTCAGGACCTACGCCCGCACCCTTGCTGCCGCTCTGGCCGAGGATGGCGATGACGGCGTACGCATCGGCTCGCTCGTAGTCGGAGGCCTGATCGAGCGCGGCGACATCCACCAGATGCTCACCGAGCCAGGCACCCCCGCCCCGTACGCCACGCTCGACCCCGACGAGATCGCGGACGCGGTCTGGCGGCTCGCCTCCGGGCTCGAGGACGAGGTGGTCTTCGACGTGCTCACCCACGAGCCGGCGTGAACCGGTCGACGAGGAACTGCTCAGGAAGCCTGCGTAGGTGGAGGGCGTCCGGCCCGATCTTCTGTTCGTCTGCCGGGTCGGTCGGGGCACGCTAGCCGCACTGCACGTACGAGCAGCTGACTCACGAGGCTGCGTGCGAAGTGGTCGCGGCGAGGACCCATAGGCCAAGGCCCGTGGGTGCCAAGGTCGTCCAGGTCGCTCCCAGCTCGGAATCGCCCGAGGAAAGGCCGAGACCGACGAGCGTCACCACCGGCACGACCGCGGTCGCGATGGACACGACCGACCAGAACCTCCGCGGTTTCCCTGAAAGCGGGATCAGCACCGACAGCACGCCCAGCAACATCAACAGACAGAGCACAACCGTGACGATCAGCCCTGCGAACACGACGACATGTGACGTGTGGCTCCCGAAATCTGCATCCGGATTGCTGACGAGGACCTTCGCGTACGACAGCGCCGACCAGATCGCCTTGACCTCGCGCCGGTCGTTCCCAGTCGAGTCGTCGATGCTGACCAGCACGGGGGCGGTCAGGGATACGACCAGCAGAATCAACGCGCCGACGGCCTGGGTCGTGCGAAGGCGTTGGTCCAACTCCACCAGGGTGCGCTCGGTGCGGTTGTCCGGTTTGCTCGTGTTCTCCACCTCGCAACGTTAAACCGGAGAGACACGGCCAGCTGCGGACCGCAGCGGCAAGTCCTCGCCTTCAAGCGTCCCGGGCGACAACGGCGAGCGAGTCCGTGCCGCGGCAGAGGTCGATGACGCGACGAGCCCCGACCTCCAGGGCGATCGCGACGTGGGCGTCCAGGTCGGAGCGGTGATGGTCGAAGACGTCGTGCACGGCCTGACGCGGGTCCGCGAGACGCGGCATCTGGTTCTCACAGCATCGCCGGAGCCACCTATGCACGCGCCCCTTCGCACCTGGTCTCCCGTCACCCTGACAGAAGGTGGTCGATGATCGCGGGCGTGATGATCTCCGGTTGCTGAGCGTTGGCCAGATGGGCCGAGTCGGGGACGACCAGCAGCTGGCCGTCCTTCACGGCATCGGCGATCTGCTCCAGATGGGGCGGCGGGGTCGCCGGGTCGTCGGCACCGGCGATGGCCAGGGTCGGGGCGCTGATCGCGGGGAGGTCGGCGCGGAGGTCCATGGCGGCGATGACCTCGCAGCATCCGGCGTAGCCCTCGTCCGGGGTGGCGGCGACCATGGCCTCACAGGTCGCCTTCACCTCGGGGTTCGTCTCGAGGAATCCCGGCGTGAACCAGCGGGCCACGACCGCCTCGGCGACGGCTCGAGTGCCGTCGGCTCGCACCGTGGCCGCCCGGTCGTGCCAGGCGGAGGAGGGCGTCAGCTGAGCGCCGGTGCACAGCAGGACGAGCCGGTCGACGCGCTCGGGGTGGCGGGCGGCGAGGCGCATCCCGGTCATGCCGCCGAGCGAGAGCCCCACGAAGTGAGCCCGCTCGACGCCGAGGCGGTCGAGGAGTGCGACGACGTCGTCGACCAGGTCGTCGATCAGGTAGGGGCCGGGACGTACCGGCGAGCGCCCGTGCCCCCGGGTGTCGTATCGCACCACGCGGAAGTGCCGCTCGAGGTCGGGCAGGTTCTGGTCCCACATCGCATGGGTCGCACCCAGCGAGTTGGACAGCACCACCACCGGACCGTCCGGCCGGCCCGAGACGACGTGGTGCACTCGGATGGGCTCGTAGGTGGCGTCCATGCCCGAGAATCTAGGATCGCCGACCTGTTGTTGGGAAGTATCGATTCGCGGCCGATTGATACGCCTGGCGTATCAAGCTCCGCACCCGGCTTGGTCAGCCGAGACCCGGACGCGCGTGCAGCCCGCCACCGGACTCGTAGAGCAGGCCCTTGTCCTTGATGAGCTGGCCCGCGGCGGCCAGGATCGGGCTGTCGCCCACGGCGGAGCCGGCCATCGAGGCGATCGCCTCGAACATCTTGATCGCCGCGTCGTCGACGGCCGGCCAGTTCCACTCCGAGGGAGCGGCGCCGATCGGCTCCACCGCGTGCCAGCGAGCCGCGCGGGCCTCGGCCATCGTGTTGAGCGTGCTCCAGCCGAGGCCGCCGAGACCGACGACGCCGCCGAAGTTGAGCCCGATCAGGCCCCAGCCGTTGCACCGGTACTCGAAGGCCGAGGGACCGAACTCCGACTCCTCCAGCTCGACCCTGGTGATCACCGGCTCGGGGCCGGTGTTGGGGGCGTACAGCTTGAACGCGGGCCTCGCGGCGAGCAGCGAAGCCGATGCCGTCGTGGTGATCTCGGTCAACGGCTGGCCAGGTGCCGAGTAGGCATCGAAGACTCGGAAGCCGAGGTCGAGGGCATAGCCGACGACGAAGCGCCGATCGTCCTGGGCGGCGT
Source organism: Nocardioides sp. NPDC127514 (assembly GCF_040302125.1). NCBI lineage: Bacteria > Bacillati > Actinomycetota > Actinomycetes > Propionibacteriales > Nocardioidaceae > Nocardioides > Nocardioides sp. NPDC127514. The sequence goes on from NZ_JBEORF010000021.1 coordinate 104,572, forward strand.
AGAAGTTGCGATTGAACACGTTGGGGGAAACCTCGCTTGAGCCCTACCGGTCAGCCGACGACGTTCCTCGGGGTGACTCGGTGGGATGTGGTTCGGGCAGCGCGACACTATCGCGCCGCGCGCCTCGACCTGGCAACCGGTTGGTGATCTGTGTCTCGGGCGAGTCCCTCAGGAGTAGGTGCCGCGGACGGTGTCGGTGGTCGGCAGCGACTGGCAGCCGAGCCGGATCCCGTCGTCGAGATCCTCCTGCTCGAGCACGTCGTTGCGCACCATCTTCACCTCACCCTCGAGCAGCCGGAACGCGCACGCCGAGCACTCACCCTCGCGACACGAGTAGGGCGCCTTCACACCCTTCGCCTCGAGGAACTCGAGCATCGGAGTGCCCGGGTCCCAGTCGTCGTACGTCGTGGTGGTGCCGTCGAGCTCGATCTCGAGCGTGGCAGGCTGCTTGGGTCCGTCGTCGACGACCTCGGTCTCCGCCTCCTTGACCGGGGCGACCTCGCCGAACGGGTTGCCGCCCAGCGAGGCGAACTTCTCCTGGTGCCGCCGCGCCCGCGGGAACTCGAGCTCCTTGAGCGCCGCGATCGTCGCCTTCATGAACGGCGCCGGCCCGCAGACGAAGGCGTCGTACGTCAGGCGGTCGGCCGCGAACGCCTTGAGCTGCTCACCGGTGGGCAGCCCCTGGACCGACTCGAGCCAGTGGACCACCTGGAGACGGTCTGGGTGCTCGGCGGCCAGTCTCGCCCATTCCTCGGCGAAGATCACCGAGCGCTCATCGCGGTTGGCGTAGAAGACCACGATCCGTCCGGTGCCCTCGCGCAGGGCCGTACGGGCGATCGAGATGATCGGCGTCACGCCCGAACCGCCGGCGAAGAGCAGGAAGTCGGCGTCGATGTCGGCAGGGGTGAAGATCCCGCTCGGCGGCAGCACGCGGAGCGTGTCGCCGGGCCGGAGGTTGTCGCAGATCCAGTTGGACGCATAGCCGTCAACGGTGCGCTTGACGGTGACCGTGAGAGGGTCGCCCGGGGCGCTCGAGAGCGAGTAGCACCGTGCGGCCAGTCCGTCACGGTCGCTCGGCACGGCGACGGTGAGGAACTGCCCCGGCTTCGGCTGGAACGCGTGCCTCACATCGTCGGGCAGCTCGAAGACGATCGAGTGGGCGTCGTCGGTCTCCTTGACCACGTCGCTGACGGGCAGCAGGAAAGAGTCAGTAGCCATCCTCGGCTCCGATCTGGATCCGGCCGTCGGCGACGGCTGCTTCGATGGACGCGGCCAGGCGAGGGCAGCGGGCGTGGACGAGCCGCGCGCCGTCGGCGGCGGACTTGCGGCGTACGAGATCCGGACACTGCGCCTGCGCCTCGGCCGTCCACTGGACGGAGGTCTGGTGCTCGCTGTTCTTCTTCACCCCAACCCGGGCGAGGCAGTCGAGGCACTCCACCTCGACCAGGCGGGCCTGGGTGTAGAGCCGCTGGTCCTCGACGGTGTCCTGCGACGTCGGGACGAACGAGGCCATCAACTGACCCCTGCGTCGCTCGACTCCGGGTTCTCAGCCTTCTCGGCCTCGATCCGGCGCAGGTTCTCGGCGACCTCCTCGTGCCAGAACTCGTTGGCCTTGGTGGTGTCGACCTCGAACTCGAAGCGAGCGCGCATCTCGGGCTCGATGTCGGCGACGTCGACGTAGAACTGCTCATACCAGCGGCGCAGCTGGTAGACCGGGCCGTCCTCCTCGCACAGCAGCGGGTTCTGCACCGGCGCCTTGTTCTCCCAGATCGCCACGTCCTGGAGGAAGCCGTCGCCGAACATGTCGGCGTACTTCTTGCCGATGAAGTTGGCGGTCTTGTCGTCGAGGCCCTCGGGCTTCTTGACGGTGATGCCGTACTGCAGGAGGAACGAGTCCGGGCCCGTCGGGATGTGGCAGTTGATCAGGATCACCTCGGTCACGAAGCCCTTGTAGTCGACCTCGAGCCAGTTGATCATGTACGCCGGGCCGTAGTAGGTCGCCTCGGACTTGAGGAACATCTCGGCGTCACCGTAGCCGCCGGAGACGTCCGGACGTCCTCGAGAGGCCATGTACTGCGTGGCCATGTGGTCCTCGAAGACGTTGCGGAAGTCGGTCGGGAAGGCGAAGTGCACGTAGTAGAAGTGCGCCATGTCGACCACGTTGTCGATCAGCTCGCGGCAGTGGCTGCCCTTGATCGGGACGGTGTTCCAGATCCAGTCGGTGTAGACCTCGCGGTTGCTGACGTCGGGCAGCTCCGGCGGCAGGATGTCGTAGTCGGGCTTCGAACCCTCGGGGTCGTGCCAGATCAGCAACGAGTCGTTGCGGATCACGGTCTCGTACGCCTTGGTTCTTGCTCGCAGCGGAACCCGGCGGGCGTAGGGGATCTGCTTGCAGCGGCCGTCGGCGCCCCAGCGCCAGTCGTGGAACGGACAGCCGACCTCGTCGCCCTTCACGGTGCCTTGGGTCAGGTCGCCGCCCATGTGGCGGCAGTAACCCTCGAGCACGCCCAGCTCGCCCTTGGTGTTCTCCCAGACGACCAGCTTGCCGCCGAACGCCTCGACGGCGTGGGGCTTGCCGTCCTTGAACTGGCTGGCCAGGCCCAGGCAGTGCCAACCGCGCGCGAAGCGCTCCGGCTGGGAGCCGTGGTCGAGCGTGCGGGTCTGGGTGGTGGGGTCGGCCATCGTCGTACCTTCCGCTGGTCTGTTCGCTGGGCCCTATTCGCTAGACCCTGTTCAAATGGGTAGAACCTGTTCTAGTTTTATCACATGCATGTGGCCTTGACACCCGCCCAGGAGCAACTTCGCTCAGAGCTCAACTCCTATTTCGCCCAGTTGGTCACGCCCGAGCGTCGTACTGCGCTCGCGCGGGCATCGGGCGAATTCGGGGACGAGGCCGACAAAGAGGTCTACCTCTCGACCATCCGGCAGATCGGCGCGGACGGCTGGCTCGGCATCGGCTGGCCGAAGGAGTACGGCGGCCAGGACCGCTCCATGGTGGAGCAGCTGATCTTCACCGACGCCGCGGCCGTGGCCGGGGTGCCGATCCCCTATCTCACGCTCAACACGGTCGGCCCGACGATCATGCGGTTCGGGACCTCGGAGCAGAAGGAGTACTTCCTGCCCAAGATCCTCGCCGGCGAGCTGCACTTCTCGATCGGCTACTCCGAGCCGGGCTCCGGGACGGACCTCGCCTCGCTGCAGACTCGCGCGGTGCTCGACGAAGGCACCGGCGAGTGGGTGATCAACGGCCAGAAGATGTGGACGTCGCTGATCCAGTATGCGGACTGGATCTGGCTCGCCTGCCGGACAGAGCCGGAGGCGTCGCGCCACAAGGGGCTGTCGATGATCCTGGTGCCCACATCTTCGGAGGGGTTCTCCTATACGCCCGTCCAGACCGTCGCCGGGGTCGGCACCTCGGCTACCTACTACTCCGACGTGCGCGTGCCGGCGTCGAACCTCGTCTCCTCGCGCGGCGGGGGCTGGGCATTGATGACCAACCAGCTCAACCACGAGCGGGTCGCACTGACCTCGGCGGCACCACTGGTCCACTCGCTCGGGCTGGTGAAGGAGTGGGCGCTGACCACCGTGCTCCCTGACGGCAGCCGGGTGGTCGACGCCGAGTGGGTCCAGCTGGCTCTCGGACGAGCGCATGCACGCATCGAGGCGCTCTCGCTGATCAACTGGAAGCTCGCCTCGGACGCCGACCACGGGGTCGCGCTCTCGCCGGCCGAGGCGTCGGCGACCAAGGTCTACGGCTCCGAGCTCGCGACCGAGGTCTACCGGACGCTGATGGAGATCGTCGGACCGCACGCGGGGATCACCGCCGACTCCCCCGGCGCCGTGCTCGCCGGCCGCCTCGAGCGGTTCCACCGCTCCTCGCTGGTCATGACCTTCGGCGGCGGCACCAACGAGATCCAGCGAGACATCATCGGCTACGTGGGCCTCGGCCTCCCCGCCGCCAAGCGCTGAACCAACCACCCGTCGGTCGAAGGCCACTTCGTTCAGACCTTCGGGCGAGCGAGCGTGCCGAGACCAACACAGTCGATTGCGAGAACACCATGGACTTCTCCTTCACCACCGAATCCGACGACGCCGCCGAGCTCGCGGCCAAGATCATCGGCGACGCGACCTCGGTCGAGCGGCTGCGTACTGTCGAGGCGGCCGCCGGCGACCGCGGCCGCTTCGACGCCTCCCTCTGGTCCGCCCTCGGCGAGGCCGGCCTGCTCGGGCTGCATCTGCCCGAGACGTACGACGGCGCCGGGCTCGGGCTCATCGAGCTGTGCCGGGTGCTGGTCGAGGCCGGGCGGCGGGTCGCGCCGGTGCCGCTCGCGGTGCATGGGCCGTGCGGCCTGCTGCTTGCCGAGACCGCGGCGGACGCTCTGACCGGCATCGCCGACGGATCGCGGGTGCTGACGGCCGCGGTCGCCGAGGAGCACTCCCACCTGCCCGACGTCCCGATGGTCGTCGCCACCGGGGACACGATCACCGGCGTGAAGACGCTGGTCAGGGCCGGGATGATCGCGGATGCGTTCCTGGTGACCGCAGCATCCGCGGACGGCACCGTCGGGGTCTTCCTGGTCGAGGCATCCGCCGAAGGCGTCGACCGCCGTGCGCAGCACACCAGCGACGGCGACGTCACCGCCCTGGTCTCGTTCGCCTCGGCCCCCGCCCGTCGGATCGGCGACTCCTCGACCGCTGCCCGGCTCGGCTCGCTGTTGACCGTGGCGGCGGCCGCCGAACTGTTGGGCGTCACCGCAGGAGCCCTCTCGCTCACCTCGTCGTACGCCAAGACCCGGGAGCAGTTCGGCCGAGCCATCGGCACCTTCCAGGCCGTCTCCCAGCGTCTCGCCGATGGGTTCATCGACGTACTCGCCCAGCGGCTCACCCTCTGGCAAGCGGTATGGCGGGTCGCCTCCGGCCTACCTGCCGCCGACCAGGTCGCCGTCGCCAAGCTCTGGGCCGCCGACGCCGCCCACCGACTCGCACACACCACCGTCCACGTTCACGGCGGTGTCGGCATCGACCTCGACGGCGAAGCGCATCGCTACTTCACGACGGCCAAGCGCTTCGAGTTCGTCTTCGGCGGAGCATCCGAGCAGGCGCTGCGGATCGGACGATCGATCGCTGCATCCTGACTCTTCATCGACGTCTCGAGAGGCTCCGGCGGCTGCCGGGGTCTCTCTTTTGTGGCTGGTGTCTGTGCTGTGTCGCGGCAAGCGACTTTGGTGTGCGATAGCGCTTTGGCTTATTGACTGGTCCGGGTCTTCATTTGGATCTGTGCCTGTTTGGTCTCGTGCTTGGGTTCCAGCACGGGTGGGGCCAATACCGGGATTGGGTTGGGAGATTTAGAAGCAGGGGTCTGGGTTGGGTGCCATTTAACTGTCTTGCGGGCTTCCAGCAGCGGTCTGGATTTGGGTTTGGGATACCTGTCCCTGATTGCGTTTGTCCGCTTTTCCGTGGCTTGGTTTTGTCTTGTGTGGTAGGCTCGGCGCAGGCGTAAACGTGAAGGCCGACCACCTCGAAAGAGGCGTGCCCCATCTGCCCGAGACACAACGGGTGTGGGGTAATCCAGGGGAACCAGGGGCGTGCACGCTGAGCTGCGAGGGTAAGTAATAGCCCGTACTCCGGGCCTCCGAGACCAGCGAACCAACCGGGATTCTGCACAGGCAGAAACCCTTGAGTTCGTACGTCGGGAGGTGGCCGGTTCGATGACCACACTGCAGCAACCTCAGCACCCTGTGTTGGCGGCGGTGGTCGCGGTCACCGGCGCCCTGGACGGTGTTGCTCAGGCGAACCCCTCGTTCATGGCCACCGACCAGAAGGCCACCACCCTGCTCGAGATCGCCCGAGCGAAGGCCCAGCTGGCCGAGCTCGAACTGCGGGTGCTCGCCACCGCCGATGACGTGGCCGCCGAGTCCGCGGCCCGGGATGTCGCGGCGTGGCTGCATCACCACACCCACCAACGCCCCGAGACCCTCCGCGCCGACCTCCGGCTGGCCCAGGATCTGGACCGCACGTATCACCAGGTCGCCGAAGCCATGCGCCGTGGTGCCTGCAACCCGGCCCAAGCCCACGTCATCGTCAACGCCCTCGACGACCTGCCGACCGACCTCGACCCCGAGATCCGCGTCAAGGCCGAAGAAGCCCTGGTCGCCTACGCGACCCGGTTCGACCCCACCCAACTCCGACGCCTGGGCCGCCGGATCCTCGACGTCATCGCGCCCGAGATCGCCGAAGCCGAAGAAGCCCGACGCCTCGCCGCCGAGGAAGCCCACGCCCGCAAGAAGACCCGACTCGCGATGCGGCGCCTCGGAGACGGCACCACCCGGATCTCGGCGGTGGTTCCGGATGCAGCCGCGGACCGGCTGGCCACCAACCTGGAGGCCTTCGCCTCACCCCGCCGCGATGACGGCACCCGCACCGAGACCGGCGACTACCTGCCCTACGACCGCCGCCTCGGACGCGCGTTCTGCCAGCTCCTCGAGACGATTGACCCATCGCGGCTGCCCATCCACGGCGGCGACGCGACCACGGTGATCGTGACCATCGACATCGACCAGCTCCGCAAGGAAGCCGGCATCGCCCAGATCCTCGGTGGCAGCCCGATCACCGCCGCCGAAGCCCGGCGCCTGGCCTGCACCGCGAACATTATCCCCGCCGTCCTCGGCGGCACCTCCGAGGTCCTCGACCTGGGCCGCAAGGAACGCTTCTTCACCGCCGCCCAACGCCGAGCCCTCCTGCTCAGGTCAGCGACCTGCGAGGCCGAAGGCTGCGACATCCCCGGCACCTGGGCCGAGGCCCACCACTGGATCGCCTGGGCCCAGGGCGGTGCCACCGACCTCGACAACGCCGCCCTGCTCTGCTCCCATCACCACCACCGCGCCCACGACGCCACCTACCTCCACGAACGCTTGCCCAACGGCGCCATCCGCTTCACTCGACGCACGTAGAGATCCCAGGATCAGCACTGCCGCATCCCCGCCTGCCCATGGACACGCGCCTGGACGCGATCGCGCTCCGTCATCGCGGCGGTCTGTGCTGTATCGCGCCAAATCGCGATTGTGTGCGATAGCGCTACGGCCTATCAGCCGACTGCCGGTGGCCACCCGATCGGTCTCGGACGAATGCCGATCAAATCGCGTGCGGTGCGCGCCGATGCGTGTCATCATCGCTCACAATTGAGAGCACTGCTCTCGCACACCCACCGAGGAGTTCCACAGTGACCGTCCCCCACACCTACCCTGACCGTCGCGTCCGGATGGGCGCCATCGCGTTCGCGATCGCCGGCGTCCTCTTTGCCGTCTACGAGATCGTTGCCCCACGCGCCGACGAGAGCACGCTCGACGGAGCGGCGGCGTGGGCCTCCGCCGGCTGGAGCATCGCGCACATCAGTGCCATTGTCGGCCTCATTCTCATCCCGCTCGGCTATGGCGCGATTCGTGGCTTTCTCGACGGGACGCCGCAGGAGGGGACCGCGCACCTCGCCACAGTCATCGGCTCCATCGGCTCCGGACTGACCGTCTCCTACTACGGCGCCGAGGTCTACGGGCTCAAGGCCATCGGCGAGCGTGCAGTGGCCGACGGCGACCCCAGCTTGACCGACGTGGGCAACGACTTTCGCCTCGATCCGACCGCGATGACCATCTTCTTGATCGGACTGGTGTTCGTCGCCGTCGCTGCCGTGCTCGTCGCGATCGCGGTTTGGCGCTCTGGGTCCCTCCCCCGCTGGAGCGCCGTTCCGCTGGCCGCTCTCCTGGTCACGATGCTCCCCCAGTTCTTCCTCCCGCATGCGGGGCGGATCGTCTGGGGCGTACTCGTCGCCTTCGCGGCCCTCTGGCTTGCCGCCGCGCTCTGGCGGGCTTCAAGCGTCCGGCCATAGGCTCCTCGAAGTTGCAGATCAGTCAGGCGCCGTCACCACTATCACGTAGGGCGTGGATCATGCCCTGCAGGATCCGGAACGCGTCGGACTGATCGGCCGGACTCATGCCGGTCAGCATTCTGACCTCGACAGAACGAACCGCGACGGTGGCCTCCTCGAGCTTCCGCCTTCCTTGACGCGTGAGCCGCGTGGGGAGGACTTTCCCGACGGGGGCCTCCGCCGGCCTGGTCACGTCGCCGCCTCGCTCCAAAGCGCGGAGCAGGACGTTCATCGTCTGGCGCGTCACGAATGCCCCTCGAGCGAGCTCGGAGTTCGACAGACCGGGCCGCTGCGCCAGCAGTTCGAGGCATGCGTAGTGGGTGACGCTCATCCCGAGGGGGCGCAGCACCTCCTCCATCGCGGCGCGCAGAGCGCTTGACGCCTCCTTCAGCAGGTAGCCCAGCGATTTGTCCAGGTCGACGCCGTCTTGACTCATGTCAGTATTCTGACATAGCTTCATCGTGTCAGATAACTGACACACACTGAAGGAGCATCACCATGCCCGTCACCGGCCCCGACTTCATCTCCCTGCAGGCGCGCGACCTCGACGCGTCGCAGGCGTTCTACGAGCACTACCTCGGCCTCGTCCGCTCGCCGACCGGACCTCCGCATGCCGTCGTCTTCGAGACCAAGCCGATCGCGTTCGCGCTTCGCGAAGTCGTGCCGGGCACCGATCTCGCGTCCGTCGCTCAGCCGGGTATCGGTGCTGCGATCTGGCTCCATGCCACCGACGTCCAGGCCATCCACGATGCTCTCGTCGCCGATGGGCACACCATCGCCTCCCCGGCGATCGACGGCCCCTTCGGGCGTACGTTCACCTTCGCCGACCTCGACGGTTACCACATCACGCTTCACGACCGCGGCTGACGGCAGCTCGACGGACGGCCTGCAGTGTCAGCCACCGACGCACTCGTCGTTGTCGCCGCCGGAGTAGCACGGCGGGGCGCGATACCCGCCGTCCTCCTCCCCCTCCGGTGCCGGTAGATCCACCGCGCCAGGGATGTAGCAGAGCAGGACCATCGCCGTGCCGACGGTGATCACCAGGCCCTGCCAGAAGGTCCCGAGCATTCGGCGGTCGGGGTTGAGCATGTGGGCGATTGCGCCGCACAGGAGCGCGGCGAGCGCGATCGCACCCCAGAGGCGGTACGCGGCGATGTTCGCCGGGTCGATCTCCGGCTGTTCGCCGAAGAAGACCAGATAGACGTCCAGCCAGTTCGTCGCCAGATTCCCGACGGCGAGAAGGGCCACGACGGACGAGAGGGCCGTGGTGACGGGGAACCAAGGCATGCGCGTGATGCGCCAGCGGACACTGGCCGGGCGGTCGAATGCGAGCATGCGACGAGTCTTGCGTCGGCGCGGCGTGGCGTGATGAGCCCGCGTACTCAACTCTTGACCTTCAGGTCGGGCGAAGCCTCAGCATCGGCGCATGACCGCGACCCCTGCAGCTGATCCGACCATGGACGCCATCACCGCCGCCGTGACCCTCGGCCACCAAGGCGAGACCGCCAGAGCACGACAGGAGCTGCTCGCCGTCTGGGATGACCTCGGAGTGCTGGGCGACCCGCTTCACCGGTGCACGCTCGCCCACTATCTCGCCGATCTGTATCCCGATCCGGCCGAGGCACTCATCTGGGACGTACGCGCCCTCGACGCCGCCCGCGCACTCACCGACGATCGGGCCGGTGAGCACCATGCGGGCCTCGAGGTCGCCGGCTTCTATCCGAGCCTGCACCTCAACCTCGCCGACAATCTTCGTCGCCTCGGCTCCTTCGAGACGGCCGCCGAGCAGATCGGCGAGGCGGAGGAGCGCGTGGCGGCACTGCCGCCAGGGTCGTACGGCGACATGATCCGCACAGCGATCCGCGGTGTCCGGGACGCGATCACAGCTCGTGACACCACGCCCCGGTCGAGCTCTCCGACCGTCGGCGGGGCCGGGGACGACTGAGTCCGCGCACCCGACGCTCAGCCTGGGCCTCGACTCACGACTGATCCGCCCTGGCGATGGTCGAGAGGATCGCGTCGGCGGCCGCACGTGGCGCCTTGGTGGGGATCCAGTGGCTGACCCCGGTCAGCTCGATGAACTCGTAGGGACCGGTGACGGTGTCCTCGTTGCCCTCCAGGGCGGTCCGGCCGATCGCGACGTCGCCGTCGCTCCAGAGCATCGTCGTCGGTACCGAGACGCGGCCGATGCGCGGGGCCAGGGGCAGGGCGCGATACCAGCCCAGACCACCGGGCAGCGCGCCGTAGTCGACGATCTCCTCGCGGAAGCGCTCGACGTCTTCGTCGTTCCAGCCACTCCCCCGCATCATCCGCTCCATCCGGCCGTCTCGCCCGGAGACCAGCTCGGGAAGCAGCGGGATGTTGAAGAGTGCGATGTAGACCGACTTGCGCCGCTGCGGCCCCTTCATCGACCGGGCGAACGGGACCGGGTGCGGCACCGACATCGCGGTCCAGCTCCGGACCAGGTCGGGCCGCTTGGCCGCCACTCCCCAACCGACCGCACTCCCCCAGTCGTGACCGGCCAGGTGCACCGGCCGGCCGATCTCGTCGATGAGCGCCACCACGTCCTCGACCAGCTGGCCGGCGCCGTAGCCGAGACGCGTACGCGGCCGGGCACCCGGCGAGTAGCCGCGCTGGTCCGGGGCGATGGTGCGGAAGCCGGCCTCGTGCAGGATCGAGGACACCTCGCGCCAGCAGGTCGCCCGCTCCGGGAAACCGTGCAGGAGCACGACCGGGTCGCCGTCGGCCGGGCCCGAGTCGATCACGTCGAAGGTGAGTCCGTCACGTACGTAGCTCGAGATCGTCACGCGTCCATCCTGTCAGTGCCTCGCCCGCCTCTGCGGCGGGGTCGTGGTGTGCGGTAGCGGGGCCGGCGACCAGGGTGTGCGATAGCGCGCTGAGGTAAGGCGCGGCGGAGTCAGGGCGTGAGAAAGGCGCCGGCTCGGTCGACGAGCCGGCGCCTTCGTGGTGCTTCGGACTATCCCTCGGCGATCGCGTCCAGGCGCTTGACGGTGGCCTCGAACTCGGCGATGAGGTCGGCCATGACGGCGGCGACGGGGCGTACCTCGTTCATCCGGCCGACGATCTGTCCGACCGGCATCGCGACGACGTCGGGATCCCCCGCGGCGTTGATCCGGTTGTGGGCGTCGGAGACGAGCAGGTTCTGCAGCGGCATCGGCAGCGGCGCCGGCGAGCCCTCGGCCTCCCAGGCATCGGTCCACTTCGACTTCAGCAACCGGGCGGGCTTGCCGGTGTAGATCCGCATCCGGCGGGTGTCGGCGGAGGTGGCGCGGGTGAACGCACTCTCCCAGCCGGCGTGGGTGTTGAGGTTGCGGTACTCGCTCGTCCCGAGCCAGATGGAGCCCGTCCAGACGCCCTGCGCACCGAGCGCCAGCGAGGCGGCGATCTGACGGCCCGAGCCGATCCCGCCGGCACCCAGTACCGGTACGTCCGGCCCGACCGCGTCGACGATGTCGGGCTGGAGCACCATCGAGGCGATCTCCCCGGTGTGCCCGCCGGCCTCGTAGCCCTGGGCGACGATGATGTCGACGCCGTTCGAGACGTGCGAGACCGCGTGCTTCGGGGCTCCCGCGAGGGCGGCCACCTTCACGCCGTGTTCGTGGGCCTTCTCGATCACGTCGTTGGGCGGGGTGCCGAGCGCGTTGGCGATCAGCACCGGCCGGTGCTGCAGCGCGACGTCGACGTGCGAGCGCGCGGTCGAGTGCAGCCAGCCGAGCACACCCTCGCGCCCCTCCCCCTCCGGCAGCGGCGGTACGCCCAGGGAGAGCAGCGTCTTGTCGACCCACTCGGTGTGCTCCGCCGGGATGTAGGCGGACAGGTCGGTCGAGGTGCCTTCGGTCGGCACCTTCATCGGCATGACCACGTCGACGCCGTAGGGCTTTCCGTCGGTGTTCTCGTCCATCCACGTCAGGGTGCGGTCGAGCTCCTCGGCGTCGTTGAAGCGTACGCAGCCCAGCACGCCCAGCCCGCCGGCCTTGGAGACCTCCGCGGCCACGTGCTCCGAGGGGGTGAAGGCGAAGATCGGGTAGTCGATCCCGAACGCCTCGCACAGTGCCGTACGGATCATGCCTTTGCTCCTTCGGGGTCCTGCTCTGCTGCGGTCGCTTGGGTGGCCAGGGCGATCTCCTTGGCCTTGGGGTACTGGGCCTTGCCCGTGGCGTTGCGGGGCACCTCGTCGACGATGGTCAGGGCACGCGGCAGCTTGTAGCCGGACAGGTGAGCCCGCAGGAACGTACGCAGCCCCTCCAGCTCGATGGTCGCCCCCGGTCGTGGCTGGACGACCGCGGCGACGGCCTGGCCGTAGCGCTCGTCCGGGATCCCGACGACGAGGGTGTCGTAGACGTCGGGGTGGGCCTTGATGGCGGCCTCGACCTCCTCCGGGTAGACCTTCTCGCCGCCGGTGTTGATGCAGTTGGAGCCTCGCCCGAGGAGGGTGAGGCGGTTGTCGGTCTCGATCCGGGCGTAGTCGCCGGGGATCGCGTAGCGGGTGCCGTCGATCTCGACGAAGGTCTTCGCCGACTTCTCGGGGTCCTTGTAGTAGCCGACCGGCACGTGGCCCTTGCGAGCGGTGCGGCCGATCTTGCCGACGTCGGTGGCGAGGTCGAGCGGGTGGCCGTCGTCGCCGATCACGGCGGTGTGGGCACCCGCGGTGACGACAGGGCCGTCGGTCGAGAGCGCGGAGGCGTCCTGCAGCCCGGTGCCCTGGAAGCCGGTCTCGGTCGAGCCGATCGAGTCGGTGAAGACCGCGTTCGGGAAGGCCCGCATCCAGCGTTCCTTGACCGACTTGGAGAAGATCGCGGCCGAGGAGGCGATGGCGAACAGCGACTGGCCGTCGAAGCTCTGCCCGTTGCCGGGACCGGCCTCGTACGCGTCGATGAGCGGCACCGCCATCGCGTCACCGGTCATGAACATCATCTGGACCTTCTCGCGGTCGACGATCTCCCAGGTGCGTACCGGGTCGAACTTGGGCTCGAGGATCGTCACCTGGCCGGCGAAGAGGTGCATCAGCAGGCTCGCCTGGGCACCGCCGTGCATCAGCGGGCTGAGCGGCAGGGTGATGAGTCCGCCGCCGGCGGCCTGCTTGGACTGGTCGTACTCCTCCAGCGGCACGCCCGTCATGAAGTCGATGCCGCCGCCGAGCACGCGCCAGAAGTCCTCGTGACGCCACATCACGCCCTTGGGAAAGCCGGTGGTGCCGCCGGTGTAGATGACGTGGATGTCGTCGGGGCTGCGCTCACCGAAGTCGCGCGCGTCGGACTGCCCGGCCTGGGCCTCCTCGAGCGTGACGCCGCCGAACGGGCTCAGGTCGGACTCGTCGTGGGGCTCGAGCGGGTTGGGGACGGCGACGAACGTCTTCAGCCCCTCCAGCTTCGGGGAGACCTCGGCGACCAGCGGCGCGTAGACGCGGTCGTGCACCAGGGCCTTGAGGTCGGCGTTGTCGAAGAGGTACTCCAGCTCGCCGGCGACGTAGCGATAGTTCACGTTGATCGCGACGGCACGGATCTTGAGGATCGCGAGCAGGGCGATGACGTGCTCAACGGAGTTCTTGGAGTAGAGCCCGACGTGATCGCCCTTCCCGATCCCCTGGCCGGCCAGGTAGTGGGCCAGCTTGTTGGACTCACGCTCGAGCTCTGCGTAAGTCACTTTGCGGTCGCCGACTTGGACCGACACCTTCTCGGGCGCGGCGTCGACGGCGTGTTCGAAGAGGTCAGCAAGGTTCAGCGCCATGACTGCGAGACTAGAACACGTTTCAGTTTTCCGCTAGGGTCTGATGTTATGCCGATCACAGAATCTTCTGCTGAGACCCACTCCGGGCCCCACGCGATCGTCGAGCAGGACGGCCACAAGCTCATCGTCACGATGAACCGTCCCGAGCGCCGCAACGCCCTCTCCTCCGAGATGCTGCGGATCATGGAGGACGCCTGGGACCGGGTGAACTCGGACCCCGAGATCCGGGTCTGCATCCTGACCGGCGCGGGTGGCTACTTCTGTGCCGGGATGGATCTGAAGAAGGCGGACGAGAAGCCGCCCTCGGAGTCGTTCGCGGAGGGCTTCGACCCGTCGGTGATCAAGGGTCTGCTCAAGGGCTTCCGCCTCACCAAGCCGCTCATCGCGGCCGTCGAGGGCCCCGCCATCGCCGGCGGCACCGAGATCCTGCAGGGCACCGACATCCGCGTCGCCGGCGAGTCGGCCAAGTTCGGCGTCGCCGAGGCCCGCTGGTCGCTCTACCCGATGGGCGGCTCCGCGGTCCGCCTCCCCCGCCAGATCCCCTACACCGTCGCCGCCGAGCTGCTCCTGACCGGACGTACGCTGCTCGCCCCCGAGGCCAAGGAGCTCGGCCTCATCGGCCACGTCGTCCCCGACGGCACCGCGCTCGAGAAGGCCCACGAGCTCGCCGACATGATCGCCGCCAACGGACCCCTGGCCGTCCAGGCGATCCTCCGCACCATGCGCGAGTCCGAGGGCAAGCACGAGGAGGAGGCCTGGGCCGACGACGCCAAGGTCGGCGCCGCGGTCTTCGCCTCCGAGGACGCCAAGGAGGGGCCCAAGGCCTTCCTGGAGAAGCGCAAGCCCGAGTTCAAGGGACGCTGAGACCCCGTCAGGCCCGGCCCTTCCTGACGTACGCAGCCCCTGGCAGCATCCGCGGCAGCAGCCCACGCCGCAGCACCAGCAGCAGATGTGCGCCGAGCGCGACGAAGAACGCGATGTGGGCGGCGATGTGCAGCGCGACCAGGTCGTCGGATACCGCCACCAGCGCGAGGCCGGTCATCGGGACGACGAACATCAGGGAGAGCAGCGCACGCTCGGTGACATGGGCCAGCCGCCGGTCGCCCGCGGTGAGCCGCGGGGCCCACGGTGGTAGCGGTGCGATCATGCGCCAGGCGACCCGGACGCCGCCGAGGAGCAGGATGGCCAGGCCGAGCAGGATGTGCAGCTCGGGGAGGCTGATGCCGTCCACACCGATGCCGCCACCCCACAGGTCGGACCACGCAGTCTCGAGCGTGCCCTCGTCGCCGAGTCGAGCCTCGCAGGCCTCCTCGATGCGGTCGATTCGCTCGTCCTCCGCGTCGGAGGTGTCACCGCCACTGCGGTCCTCCGCCGGCGGGTCGCAGTCGGCCTCCGTCGACATGGCATAGCCGACCACGAACTGCAGCACGAAGGCGGCGACGGTCAGCCAGTGCAGGGTCTTGGTGACGACCCCATAGCCCGTTGCCGTCGCGCCTGACATCGGAGCCAGCGTAGTGGGACCGCCGAGCCTGTCGTGTCGGATCGGCCGGATTCCGATCGTGGTCCTGGTGAGCGCCGCCCTCCGCGGCGCACCACCAACAGGAGGAACCATGTCCGCCACCTCACGTACCTCTCGCACCCCCGTCCGCCTGTCGATGTCCATGACCCTCGACGGCTTCGTCACCGGCCCGGACGACCGCCATGGCCAAGGGCTCGGTCGGGGAGGTGGGCGGGTCTTCGACTGGCTCGACGACCGTCACGGCGCCGGCGTGAACGGCGACGTCTACCGCGAGTACCTCGCCACGGGGGCGCTGATCTCCGGGCGGCGTACGTATGAGCTGGCCGACCGCTGGGGCGGCGACCACCACGACGGCGTCCCGATCCACGTGCTCACCCACCACCCCGACGACGTCCCGCCAGGCAGTGCCCGCTACTTCACGGACGTCGACCGGTGCGCCAACGAGGCCCGGCAGGCGTCCGGCGACAAGGTCGTCATGGCGCACGGCGCCGGCCTTGCTCAGGCGCTCCTCGCCGCGCACCAGCTCGACGAGATCGAAATCCACCTCGTGCCTGTTCTTCTCGGTGCCGGGAGACGACTCTTCCCCGACGACGGCGTCGGGCCCGTCGAGCTCGAGCTCACCCGACGCCTCGAGGGGCGCGGGGTGACCCACCTTCGGTACGCGATCCGCTACCCCTGACGCACGTCACTTCGAGAAGCGGGCACGGAGGGCCTTCTTGTCCGGCTTGCCGAGGGCGGTCATCGGGATCGCGTCGATCTCGATGACCGACTTCGGCGCGTGGACGGAGCCCTTCCGCTCCTTGACCAGGGCCTGGATCTCGGCGACGACCTCGTCCGAGAGCACGGCGTCGGGGCGAGGGACGACCACGGCGGTGACGGCCTCGCCGAACTTCTCGTGCGGGGTGCCGATGACGGCGACCTGGGCGACCGCGGGATGGGTCGCGATGACGTCCTCGACCTCACGGGGGAAGACGTTGAAGCCGCCGGTGACGATCATGTCCTTGGTGCGGTCGACGATGTACCAGAAGCCGTCCTCGTCCTCCCGCGCGACGTCGCCGGTGTGCATCCAGCCGTCGCGGAAGGTCTCGGCGGTGACCTCGGGCAGCTGCCAGTAGCCACCGGAGAGCAGCGGTCCGGCGACGCAGATCTCGCCGGGTTCGCCGGGCGCGACCGGCTGGCCGTCGGCACCGATCAGGGCGGTACGGACCAGCGCGGACGGCCGACCGCACGAGGTGAGCCGATGAGTGAGCGGCTTCCCGTCGGCGTCGACATGGTCGCCCTTGGCGAAGTAGGTGATCGCCATCGGCGCCTCGGACTGGCCGTAGTACTGCGCGAAGATCGGCCCGAACCGCTCGATCGCCTCGGCCAGGCGCACCGGGTTGATCGCGGAGGCGCCGTAGTAGACGGTCTCGAGCGAGGAGAGGTCGCGGGTGCGGGAGTCGGGGTGGTCGAGGAGTGCGTAGAGCATCGTCGGGACCACCATCAGCGAGGAGATCCGCTCGCGCTCGATGGTCTCCAGGACGGCGGCCGGGTCGAACCTCGGCATCACGAACAGGGTGCCGCCCTTGATCACGACGGGCACGAAGAAGGCCGCGCCGGCGTGCGAGAGCGGGGTGCACATCAGGAACCGGGGCGCCTCGGGCCACTCCCACTCCGAGAGCTGCACCTGGGTCATCGTCGCGAACGACCCGGACAGCCCGATCACTCCCTTGGGCTTCCCGGTCGTGCCACCGGTGTAGGTGATCGAGGTGACGTGGTCGGGCGGGAGCAGTCTCGCGGCGAGCGGCTCGACCGGATAGGTCTCCGCAGCGGCGACGAGATCGACGCCGACGTCCGCCAGTTGCGGCGGGACCGGCCCGATGGTCAGCACCCGCTTCAGCCCCGGGCACATCTCCAGCAGCTCGACGGCGCGATCGGCGAAGTAGGGGTCGATGATCAGACCGGTGATGCCGGCATCGTTGATGACGTACGCCTGGTCCTCCGCGCTGCCCAGCGGGTGCAGCGCCGTGCGCTGGAATCCCTGGGTCTGGCCGGCGCCGAGGATGAAGAGCACCTCGGGGCGGTTGAGCGCGAGCAGCGCGGTCGCCGAGCCGGTGCCGGCACCGAGCGCCTCGAAGGCCTGGACGTACTGACTGATCCGCGCCGCCACCTCCGCCCCGGTGAGACTCACTTCTCCGAGATGAATGATCGGACGGTTCTTGTGGCGCTCCAGCGCCGAGACCATCAGATGACCGTTGTGGGGACCGATGCGGCTGGTATCCATGCCCGCACCTTACCGCGAAACTAGAACGTGTTCTAGACCTGACGAAGACGGCTGGGCGGGAGCCGGTTCAGGCGTCGCCGACGTGATCCCGGTCGGCGGCGGCCATCGCCTCGCGTGCCCAGCGCGGGAGAATGAAGATGCCCTCGGCCTCGACGCACACCACCGGTTCGGAGCCGTCGGTCGGCCGGGTCAGCAGCCGGCCGCGTACGACCGCCTTCACGCCTTCCGTCGACGCGATCCGCGCCTCACCGCGCAGCGGCCCCAGCGGGGTCCCCTGCTTGTAGACGATCGTCAGGGTGCCGGTCATCCCGGGGCGACCGCCCGCCGAGGCGGCCTCGCCGAGCAGCTGGTCGAGAATCAGCGCCGAGACACCGCCGTGGACCAGCCCCGGCGGGCCCTCATAGGCGGGCCCGAGCGTGAAGTCGGCCCAGACGTCCTCGCCGTCGCGCTGCACCGCCAGCGGCGGGGCGAAGGCGTTCCCCTTCCCGACCACCGGGTTGCCGTAGTTGCGGAAGCCGCCGTCCGCCCCGAACCGGACCCCGTGCGGACCGGGCAGTGCCTCGGCGAGCAGCTCATCGGCCAGCGCCTCGACCCGGCCACGTACGTCATCGAGGACCGAGTCCGAGACCTGGGTGCGCACGACGGCGTCGACGAGCCGGCGCACCGAGTCCGTCAGCGGGACCAGGCTGGCCTCCCGCTCCTTGATCTCGGCGTCGGTCATGTCGTCATGGACGTATCCGGCAGGAGCCTTCGGGTGGTGGGCACGTCCGTAGTGCATGGAGGACATCTAGCTTCTCGTCTCAGGTCTGTCGGCCGAGGAGGCTTCGGCCAAGATCGGGTGAGCCTCACCGTAGACGTGCTCGTCGTCGAGATGGCAATGGGTCCCCGGGTAGATCGTCGACATGCACAGGTTGCAGTGGGTGCATCGCGACACTGTCGAGGGGTCCGCCCGGAGGCGGTTGACCAGGTCCGGCTCGCGAAGCAGCGCGCGGGCCATCGCGACGTACTCGAAGCCCTCGTCCATCGCGGTCCGCATCCCGGTCAGATCGGTCACCCCGCCGAGGAGCACGAGCGGCATCGTGAGCGCGCGGCGGAACTCGCGGGCGTTGTCGAGGAAGTAGAGCGGCTTGTAGGGGTACTCCTTGAAGAAGCCCTTGCCCACCATCCGCATGCCCATCCTGATCACCGGGTGCAGCGGCATGTTGGCGGCCATCTCGCGGTAGGGAGCGTCGCCGCGGAAGAGATACATCGGGTTCATGAACGATGAGCCGCCGGTGAGCTCGAGCGCGTCGAGGTGACCGTCGGACTCGAGCAGGCGCGCGAACTCCACCGACTCGGGCAGGTCGAACCCACCGCGGTAGCCGTCGCGCATGTTCATCTTGGCGAGCACGGCGACCTGGCCGCCCACTGCCTCCCGCACCGCAGCCACGATCTGGCGCGGGAACGAGGCTCGGTTGGCCAAGGACCCGCCGAACTCGTCGGTACGCGAGTTGAGGCGCGGACTGAGGAACGAGCTGGGCAGGTAGTTGTGGCCCAGGTGCACCTCGATCGCGTCGAACCCGGCTTCGACCGCCATCCGGGCCGCGGCGCCGTGCTGCTCGACGACCCGGGCGAAGTCCGCCGCGGTCGCGGCGCGGTTGAACGCCATCCCCAGCGCGTTGAACGAGCGCGTCGGCGCCAGCGACGGCACCCCGTTGGACTTGGCGTTGGCCACCGGGCCGGCGTGACCGATCTGGGCCGAGATCTTGGCGCCGGTCGTGTGGACCTCATCGGTCAGCCGCCGCAGCCCGGCCAGTGCCTCCGGGCGCCAGTAGATGCAGTCGGCGTGCGTACGTCCCTCCGGGGCCACCGCGAGATAGGCGACCGTGGTCATCCCGACGCCGCCCTCGGCGACGGCGAGGTGGTAGTCGATCAGCCGGTCCGAGACGAGCGCCCCGGGCGAGGCGCCCTCGAAGGTCGCCGCCTTGATCACCCGGTTGCGCAGGGTCACCGGGCCCAGCGTCGCCGGCGCGAGCGGGTCGGTCGTGGAGTCGGTCACGCGCGTACCTTCCTGAATTCACGCATCCTGCGCAGATAGCCCCGCAACCGCCGGCCCGGCACCGGCCGCGGCCAGTCGTCGGCCCGGAACCAGGCGTCGGTGCCGCCGTCGACCACGACGACGCTGCCGACCATGAAGTCCGCGGCGGGGCCGAGCATGTGGATCACCCAGTCGGCGAGCAATCCGGGGTCTCCGTAGCCGCCGGCCGGGACCGGGAAGGACCGGATCGCCTTCGCCTCCCCCGGCGTCGCGAGCTGCTTCTCCAGCAGCGGCGTCAGCACCGCGCCCGGCGCGATCGCGTTGAGCCGGATCCCGGCCCGTACCCATTCCGGCTCGACCGCGCGCCGCCGCACCCAGCGAGTGACCGCGACCTTCGAGGCGCCATAGGCCATCGCCGGCGCCCCCTTCCCGAAGATCCGATACGCCTTCAGCGCCCGCTCCGCGTCGCCCTCGAGCAGCGCCGCGACCGCCCGCGCCGGGATCAGCGGCATGGTCGTGGTCGAGTTGCTGGAGAAGACCACGACCTTGGCGTTCCCGGTCGCGGCGAGCGCCTCGCGCCAGCCCTCGAGAAGCTCGACGACACCGAGGTAGTTGACCTGCGTGATCAGGGCGGGCCTTTCGCGCCCCGGCGCCGGCCCGAGCCCGGCCGCGAGGACCGCGCCGTCGAGCCGGCCGCCACAGGCGGCGAGCACCTTCTCGGTCGCGTCGCGGCGACCCTGCGGCGTCGACAGGTCGGCGACCACATCCGCCTCCGCGATGTCGACGGTCACGACCCGGTGTCCGGCGGCGAGGAGTCGCTCGACCACCGCGGCTCCCATGCCCGAGGCCGAGCCGGTGACGGCGTAGACAGCCGTCACCCGAGCACCTCGGCGATGCGGTGGACGTCGGCGGCCGAGCCGAGGCTCAGCAGCAGCGTGGTCACACCGGTCTCCTCCCACTGGGCCACCTTGTCGCGTACCTCCGCCTCGGTGCCGATGATGTGCAGGTCGTCGACGAGCTCGTCGGGGATGAGCGCGGTGGCCTTCTCCTTCTCACCGGTCAGGTAGAGCGCCTGGACCTGCCCGGCGAGCTCGGCGTAACCCATCCGCTCGAAGACCTGGTTGTGGAAGTTCTGCTCCTTGGCACCCATCCCGCCCATGTAGAGGGCCGCGAACGGCTTCATCGCCTCGAGCGCCGCCTGCTTCTCGTCCGCGTTGGCGACGACCTGGAGATGGCAGGTCGCGGCGATCTCGAAGTCGTCGGCGGTACGCCGCGCCCCGGGTCGTGCGAAGCCCTCGGCCAGCCAGTCGGCGTACATCGGGGCGGATCTGGGGGTGTAGAAGATCGGGATCCAGCCGTCGGCGATCTCGGCCGTCTGGGCGACGTTCTTGGGGCCTTCGGCACCGAGCCAGATCGGGATGTCGGCCCGCAGCGGGTGCACGATCGGCTTGAGCGGCTTGCCGAGACCGACCGACCCCTCGCCCGTGAAGGGAAGCGGGTAGTGCGGCCCGTCGTTGGTCACCGGCGCCTCCCTCGCGAGCACCTTGCGGATGATCGAGACGACCTCGCGGGTGCGGGCCAGCGGCTTGCCGAACGGCTGGCCATACCACCCCTCGACCACCTGCGGACCGCTCACGCCGAGTCCCAGGATGAACCGTCCTCCGGAGAGATGGTCGAGGGTCAGCGCATGCATCGCGATCGACGTCGGCGTACGCCCGGACATCTGCACGATCGAGGTGCCGAGACGGACCCGAGAGGTCTCCCGGCCCCACCAGGCCAGCGGCGTCAGGGCATCACTCCCCCACGCCTCGGCGGTGAAGATCGCGTCGAACCCGGCCTCCTCCGCGGCGGCGACGAGCTCGCCGACACCGGTCGGTGGCTGTGCTCCCCAGTAGCCCAGCTGTAGCCCCAACTTCACTCTCATCGACTCCTTCGTCCGAGGCTCCGCCGCCGATCGGCAGGGCGTACGGGTTGTGGCCAATACTAGAACGTGTTTCACTTTCTGTCATGAGTCGCACCCTTCAGGCACCCGTGACGGTCGCCTTCGACTACACCAGATCCACAGGCCCGGTGATCGGCCGCTTCCTCACCGGACTGCGAGACACCACCATCGTCGGCGGCCGGCTCGGCGACGGTCGAGTCGCGGTCCCACCCCCTGAGTACGACCCGGTCACGCACCAGGCCGTGACCGAGTTCGTCGAGCTCCCCGACACCGGCACGGTCACCTCGTGGACCTGGGTCAGCGAGCCCGTCGTCGGCCAGCCGTTCGAGAGGCCGTTCGCGTACGCCCTGATCACCATCGACGGCGCCGACACCCCGTGGCTGCACGCCGTCGACGTCGCCTCCCCCGACGACATCGAGACCGGGATGAAGGTCCGAGCCCGATGGGCCGAGGAGCGCACCGGCTCGGTCAACGACCTCGTCTTCGAGGCCGACGGCGGCGACCCAGCAGGCAACCCAGCAGGCAACCCGGCGCAGGCCGGAGGCGAGGACGTCAGCCTGATCGTGACCCCGGTCAGCCTCGACTACCACTACGCGGCCTCGCCGGAGGAGTCCTCGTTCTTCCGCGGCCTGGCCGAGGGCCGGATCCTGGGCCAGCGCTGCCCGAAGTGCCGGAAGGTCTACGTCCCACCGCGCGGCGCCTGCCCGACCGACGGCGTGCCGACCGCGGAGGAGATCGAGCTCTCCCACGTCGGCACGGTGACCACCTTCTGCATCGTCAACGTCCCGTTCCTGGGACAGAAGATCAAGCCGCCGTACGTCTCCGCGTACGTCCTCCTCGACGGCGCCGACATCGCGCTGCAGCACCTGATCCTGGACATCCCGGCCGAAGAGGTCCGGATGGGGATGCGGGTCAAGGCGGTCTGGAAGCCGCGTGACGAGTGGGGCACCAGCATCGAGAACATCAGCCACTTCGCGCCGACCGGTGAGCCGGACGCGGACTTCGACAGCTACAAGCACCACCTGTGAGGAGCGCTCAGTGAGAGACGTTGCCGTCGTCGGGTTCGCCCAGCGACAGATGAAGGACTTCGACGGGTCGCCGAGCATGGCCGAGCTGCTCGTGCCGATCCTGGCCGAGTGCTACGAGCAGACCGGATGGGCCAAGAAGGACATCGGGTTCTGGTGCTCGGGCTCGTCCGACTACCTGGCCGGCCGGTCGTTCTCGTTCGTGAGCGCGATCGACGCGATCGGGGTGCTGCCTCCGGTCAACGAGTCGCACGTCGAGATGGACGCCGCCTGGGCGCTCTACGAGGCCTGGATCAAGATCCAGACCGGCGAGGTCGACACCGCGCTGGTCTTCGGTTTCGGCAAGGCGTCGGCGGGCGTCCTGCGCCGCACGCTGTCCCTGCAGCTCGACCCCTACACGATGACGCCACTGTGGCCCGACACCGTCTCCCTGGCCGCACTCCAGGCGCGCCTCGGGCTCGACGCCGGGCTCTGGGACGAGGCGGCTCTGGCCGAGGTCGTCAACCGGTCGCTGACCGATGCGGAGAAGAACGAGTACGCCGTCCGTGCCGGCGGCTCCTCGGTGAGCGAGCTGCTCGCCCGGCCGATGTTCGCCGACCCGCTGCGCAAGCACGACTGCGCTCCGGTGACCGACGGCGCCGCCGCGATCGTGCTCGCCGCCGGCGACCGGGCGTACGACGCCAACCAGCGTCCGGCCTGGATCACCGGCATCGCGCACAGCTCCGACGGTCTTCACCTCGGCACGCGCGACCTGACGATCTCCGGCTCGGCTCAGCGGGCAACAGCCGCCGTGGGCGGCACCGCGGGCGTCCAGGTCGCCGAGCTGCACGCGCCGTTCAGCCACCAGGAGCTCGTCCTGCGCTCGGCGCTCGGACTGGCTGATGACGTACAGATCAGTCCTTCGGGCGGGGCGCTCGCCGCCAACCCGATGTTCAGTGCCGGCGCCATCCGGATCGGGGAGGCCGCCAAGCGGATCTGGGACGGGTCGGCCGACAAGGCGCTCGGCCACGCGACCAGCGGTCCGGCACTGCAGCAGAACCTCGTGTGCGTGATGGAAGGACGAAACTGATGGGCAAGACCCCAGCCGCCGTGATCGGGATCGGCCAGACCCACCACCGCGCCAAGCGCGAGGACGTCTCGATGGCCGGGTTGTGCCGTGAGGCGATGGACCGGGCGCTCGAGGACGCCGGCCTGACCCTCGACGAGGTCGACGCCATCGTCATCGGCAAGGCACCAGACCTGTTCGAGGGCGTGATGATGCCCGAGCTCTACCTCGCCGAGGCGCTGGGCGCGGCCGGAAAGCCGCTGCTGCGCGTGCACACCGCGGGCTCGGTGGGCGGATCGACCGCGATCGTCGCCTCCTCGCTGGTGCAGGCCGGCGTCCACAGACGCGTCCTCACCGTCGCCTTCGAGAAGCAGTCGGAGTCCAACGCGATGTGGGCGCTCTCGGTGCCGATCCCGTTCGTGATGCCGGTCCACGCCGGCGCGGGCGGCTACTTCGCCCCGCACGTACGCTCCTACATCCGCCGTGCCAACGCGCCCTCGCACATCGGCGCGATCGTCGCGGCCAAGGACCGCAACAACGCACTGAAGAACCCGTACGCGCACCTGCACAACGAGGGCACCACGGTCGAGTCGGTGCTGGCCTCGCAGATGCTCTGGGACCCGATCCACTACGACGAGACCTGCCCCTCCTCGGACGGCGCCTGCGCGATGGTCATCGCCGCCGAGGACGTCGCCAAGACGTACGAGGCACCCGCCTGGATCCACGGCACCGTGATGCGCTCCGAGCCCACCTCGGCCGCCGAGCGCGACCAGGTCAACCCGCAGGCGGGGCGCGAGGCCGCGGCGGCACTGTGGAAGGCGACCGGGATCACCGACCCGGCCCGCGAGATCGACTGTGCCGAGATCTACGTGCCGTTCGCCTGGTTCGAGCCGATGTGGCTCGAGAACCTCGGCTTCGCCGCCGAGGGCTCGGGCTGGAAGCTCACCGAGGCCGGCGAGACCGCCCTCGGCGGCAGCCTGCCGGTCAACATGAGCGGCGGCGTACTCTCCTCCAACCCCATCGGCGCCTCCGGCATGCTCCGCTTCGCCGAGGCCGCCCTGCAGGTCCGTGGCCGCGCCGGCGAGCACCAGGTCGACGGCGCCCGCCGGGCACTCGGGCACGCCTACGGCGGCGGCTCGCAGTTCTTCGCGATGTGGGTCGTCGGCGCCCAGCCGCCGACCAACTGACCTCGTCGAGTCGGCTCGTCCTGACCGAATCTCGCGTCGAGTCGGCTCGTCATGACGGCTTCGCCTCCCTCGACCTGATCAGCCACGGTCGCGCCGGGTGGAACGTGGTCACCACCG
>NZ_JBEORF010000022.1:0-127457 GCF_040302125.1 Nocardioides sp. NPDC127514
CCCGTACCTCGGGGTGCACTACCCCCGTCGGGCAGGAATACCCGGTTAACCGGGTATTCCTGCACTTCTCGGGCATTGCAACACCTGAGAAGTGCAGGTTTCACCGGTGAACCGGGTATTCATTCCCGCGCCCAGGCGAGCTGCATGATCTCGTCGCCGTCGTGGAGGATGCTGCAGTTGTTGGTGTCGGTGAAGCCGGTGCGCTCGTAGAGGCGCTGGGCGCGCCGGTTGTCGGTGCGGGTCCAGACGCTGAGGCCCTCCCAACCGCGTGACTGGAGGTCGCGGATCATCTCGGTGCCGACGTGGGAGCCCCAGACGGCAGGATCGACGAAGACCATCGAGATGTGGCCGTAGCCGGGGAGTGGTACGCCGTCGACGAGATAGGTCTCGGCCACCAGCATCCCCGCCGGGCGGGTGCCGTAGTGGGCGAGCAGCGCCAGCTCGGCGGAGTCCAGCTTCTCGCGGACGCGGCGGATCCTGGCCTCGGTGGCGGTGCGGCGGCGGGCGGCGTTGGCCGCCCGCCAGACGTCGAGCGCAAGGGCGCGCTGCTCGTCGCTGCTGATCTCGGCGACGATGATCCTCGGCATCTAGGCGGCTACAGAGTCATCAGCCAGATGCCGAGCACGAGCATCACGATCATGAAGATCGCGCCCACCCACAGCAGCACGATCCAGGTCGAGGGGTTGTCCTCGGGCTCGGCGGCCATCAGCGAGGAGACGTACTCCTGCTGGACGCCGTAGTCGCCGAAGTCCTGCTCGATCGGTTCCGGCTCGGCGACGTAGCCGTAGCCGGTCTGCCACTCGCCGGCCTCCTCGCCGGCGTAGGCATCTTCCGCGTAGCCGGTCGCGTAGGCGGGCTCGGTTTCGTAGACCTCGGCCGCGGTCTCCTGTTCCTCAGGCGGGGCCCAGTGGCGGACCTGACCGTTGCGCGACTCCTGGACGAGCATCCCGGAGGGCTGGACGAAGGGCTGGTACGCCGCCTCGACCGTGACCTCGGAGACCGGCTCGGGCTCGGGGACGGGCTCGGGTCCGGGAAGCGGACCAGGCTCCGGGGTCGGGTCGGGGACGGGCTCCGGATCGGGGACGGGCTCGGGCTCCGGGACCGGCGTCGGCTCCGGGAAGGGCGAGGGATCCGGGATCGGCGACGGCTCGGGCTCGGGGATCACGGCCTGCTCCGCGACGGCCGGCTCGTGTCCCGGCGGGGGAGTGGCCGGCGGCGGGGCGGTCGGCGGGGCGTACGCCGGGCGGACCGCGGTGGTCCCGTCGGGCTCGTCGTCGGTGTCGAGCTTCTCCTCGACGGACGGCGCCTGGCGCCTCGAGGTGCGCTCGGTGGGCTCGTCGTTGGAGGCCGAGGATGCCGGTCCCGGCACGTTGTCGTCGCCGTAGGCGCTGATCCGAGGCAGGCTGAGGGAGGTCTGCGCCGCGTCGGGCTCGTCCTCGACGGCCTCCGGGGCGGTCGACTGGACGGGTTTCCGGATCACGGTCGTCTCGTTGGGCTCGTCGAGCTCATCGGGCTCGGGCTTCGCTTCAGCAGCGGACACGGGCGGCGTCCTTTCCTCTACATCGGTGGAGTCAGCCTCGGCTGCTCGGTCGGGATCCGTGGCGACCGCGAGTCCACACATCGGGCACGCCGGCTCGTCGGACAGCCGGTGTCCACACTGTGCGCAGCTGGTCATGCCACCCCCATGGCGTCGAAGATCACTCCCGTGCGTTCCCAAGCCTAGGTCACCCGCCTTAACCTTGGGCCGATGCCCGCAGATCGCGGAGCAGGGGGATATCGGGGTTGTCCGCGTCGCGAGAACCGGGAGTCTCCAGGATGAAGGGGACTCCGTCGGTCGCCGGATGCGCGAAGAGCTCCTCGAAGGCCTTCGTGCCGATGTGGCCGCGGCCGATCTGCTCGTGGCGGTCGAGGTGCTTGCCGCGTACGTCCTTGGAGTCGTTGGCGTGGATCAGCCGGAGCCGCCCGGGGCCGCCGATCTCGACGATCCGGTCGACGCACGCGGTCGCGCCACCGGGCTCGTCCAGCGGGGCGCCGGCGGCGAAGACATGGCAGGTGTCCAGGCAGATCCCGGCCTTGGGGTGGAAGTCGACGGCCGCCAGGTAGGCCGGCAGGTCCTCGACGCCCGCGCACAGCGAGCGTCCCTGGCCGGCGGTCGGCTCCAGCAGCAGCCAGGGCGCGTCCTCGGCGGCGATCTCGTCGAGCACCGGCAGCAGCGCCTCGCGTACCTGCTTCATCGCGACGGCGTGCTTCTCGGTCGCATCCCCGTCGGGGGAGACGAAGGAGCCGGTGTGGATGACGACCCCTTCGGCGCCGATGTCGGCGGCGCGGCGGAGGTTGTGGGCGACCAGGGCGGCCGACTTCTCGTAGGTGGCTGGGGTCGGCGAGCCCAGGTTGACCAGGTAGGGGGCGTGGACGAAGGCACGCATACCGCGCCGTTCGATCTCTGCCCGGAACGCCTTGTCCTCGGCGGGCTTCCCGGCCGAGAGCGCCCAGCCGCGTGGGTTGCCGACGAAGATCTGCAGGGTCTCGCCGCCGACCGCGTCGGTGTTGGCGAGGGCCCCGGCGACGAGACCCTTGCCGACCTGTACGTGGGTGCCGATCGGGTTGCGAAGAGAGGTCCGAGAAGAGGTCAAGGTCAGTTCAGCCAGATCGTGATCTCGGAGCCGTAGGGCGCCTCGCCACCGGCGGGCTCCTGCCGGGTCACGAAGTTGAGGCCGAGCGCGAAGTCGTCCTTCTCCTCCTTGACCTTGAAACCGGCGGCCTCGAGGGTCTGCTTCGCGGTGTCCTTGCTGCTGCCGACGACGTTGGGGACGGCGACGGCGTCGGGGCCCTTGGCGACCACGAGGGTCACGGTCTCGCCCTTGGGGAGGGTGCCGGAGTTGGGGCTCTGGCTGAGCACGGTGCCGGGCTGGATCTCCTGGTTCTCCTCCTCCTGGATCTCGACCTTCAGACCGTCGGCCTCCAGCGACTTCTTGGCGCGCTCGGCGCTACGACCGGTCCAGTCGACGATGTCGACGGGTGCCGGGCCCTTGCTGATCACGAGCACGATCGCCTTGCCGGGTCGCACCAGGGTGCCGGCGCGCGGCTGGGAGTTGATGACGTAGCCCTCGGGGACGTTGTCGTTGAACTTCTCGATCGGGTCGCCGATGCCGAGGCCCTTGTCGCGGATCTCGTCCTGAGCGTCGTCGGCGAGCATGCCCTTGAGCTTGGGCACGGAGTATTCCTCGACGCCCTTGCTCACGCTGATCTCGACCGTCGATCCGGGCAGCGCCTTGTCGTCGCGGCCGGGGTCGGAGTCGATCACCACGCCCTCCTCGACGGTGTCGGAGAACTCGGTGTTGGCCGAGACCTCGAAGCCGGCGTCCTGCAGCTGCGTGGTCGCCGCCGCCTTGCTCAGACCGGCCACCGAGGGCACCCGCTCGTAGCGGCCGTCGATGAACCACCACAGGCCGCCCGCCACCAGCGCGACGGCCACCACGGCGGCGCCGATCGCGATCGGGCCCTTCCAGGTCGCCGGCATGCTCCAGCGCTGCTTCGGCTGCGTGGGGGTCGGGGCGATGCGTACGTTCTCCTCGGGCTCGCTCAGCGAGAGGCGGGCACCCGCGGGGAGCCCGACGCCCGGAGGCGGTCCCGGCGGACCCGGGGGACGACCCGGCGGCGGACCGGACGGCCCTGACGCTCCCAGGCCGAGAGCGGGCAGGACGGCGGTCGTCTCGGCGGCGGACTCTTCGCGAGCCCGGGCCGGGGAGTCGGTGCCACCAGCGCCCTGGGCGCCCTGATCGGGTGCGCCGGGCCGGGGGAGCGCCAGGTCGGCGGTGAGGTCGGGGTCGTCGAAGATGCCCGCGGACAGGGTGGCCATGACCCGGTTGACCATGCGCAGCAGCACCCCGGCGTCGGCCGGTCGCAGCTCGGGATCACGGGCGGTCGCCCGGGCGACTAGGGCGTCGACGTACCGCGGGATGCCGGGGGCGGCCTTCGAAGGCGGCGGGACGTCCTCGTGGACGTGCTTGTAGGCGATCTCGACCGGCGAGGGGCCGCTGTGCGGCTTGCGGCCGGTGAGCAGCTCGTAGAGCACGACGCCGGCGGCGTAGACATCGGAGCGTGGCCCGGACCTGGACTCGGTGACCAGCTCGGGCGCGAGATAGGAGACGGTGCCCACCAGGTTTCCGGTGGTGGCGTCGTTGGAGTTGTTGTTCATCACCCGGGCCAGACCGAAGTCGGCCACCTTGACCCGCTGCGAGATCGAGGCGGCACCGGTGGTGATGAGCACGTTCTCGGGCTTGATGTCGCGGTGCACGATCCCGATCGCGTGAGCCGCGGTCATCGCGCTCAGGATCGGCTCGATGTAGGCCAGCGCCTTCGCCGCACCCAGGGGAGCCTGTGAGGCGATGGTGTCGCGCAGGGTGTGTCCCTCGATGTACTCCATCGCGAGGAAGGCGACGCCGTCGTCCTCGTCCTGGTCGTAGACGGCGACCACGTTGGGGTGGGAGAGCTTCGCGGCAGACCTGCCCTCGCGTACGAACCGCTCGGCGAAGTTGCCCTCCTCGTCGAGGTCCTGGTGCATGACCTTGACGGCGACGATGCGGTCCAGCCGCATGTCGTGGGCCACGTAGACCGTCGCCATGCCGCCCTTCGCGACCTTCTCGACGATCCGGTAACGCATCCCCAAGACCTTGCCCAGAAGGGGGTCGGATGCGGTAGCCGAGCCTCCGCCGTGGCGCCCGATGACGTCGTCACGGGGGTCCGCCTCACTAGCCACGCGATCCTCCTGTCTCCGGTCGGAGAAGTATTCCGGACCGGGCAATGGTACGGACCAGCGGGTCCCACTCACGACTTTCCGGACCGGCTACCCGGGCCGGTAATGTGATTGTTATGAGTGAGTTGCGGTTGGCGGAGCAGGACCTGGGTGCCCTGGTTGACGAGTGGATCGACTGGGCTACGGCCGCGTCGCTGCTCGGAGTGACCGTGGGGAAGGTGCGCACCATGATCCGCGAGCACGAGCTCGCCGCGGCAGTGCCTCCGGGGATGAAGGGCCAGCACATCCCGGCCCTGTTCATCCAGGACGGTCTGCCGGTCAAGGGTCTGAGCGGGCTGCTGCACGTGCTCCACGACGGACGCTACGACGACCGCGAGATCATCGCCTGGCTCTTCCTCGACGACGACCTTCCCGGCCGCCCGATCGACGCGCTTCGGGAGAACCGCGGGTCGGAGGTCAAGCGCCGGGCCCAGGCCATGGCACTCTAGACGACCAACCGTTCCGTACGTCTCGGAGGAACCTCGTGAGGTCGAAGTCCGCCCTGATCGGCCTGCTGCTCGCCATCCTGATGGCGCTGGTCGCCGGTTGCGGCGGTGACTCCGGGGCGGACGGTGGCGCGAGAACAGGCACCGACCCCGAGAGCGGGCTCGCCTGGATCGCGGAGTCGGACCTGCCGCCCGAGGGCGTGGAGACGCTCGAGCTGATCGACGCCGGCGGCCCGTTCCCCTACCCGGGCAAGGACGGCAGCACCTTCGGCAACCGCGAGGGGATCCTGCCCGAGGAGGCGTCGGGCTACTACGCCGAATACACCGTGCCGACGCCTGGCTCCGATGACCGGGGCGCGCGGCGTATCGTCACAGGCGAGGGTGGGGAGTTCTACTTCACCGAGGACCACTACGAGTCGTTCTCACGGATCGACCGGGGGTGATGGGCACATGAGTGAGCGACAGCGAGCGACCATTGGCCTCAGGCCGCCGCGTCCGTATTCTTGCGCTTGCGCTACGGAGGTGGCGGCATGAGTGGACTGGCAGGACTACTGGCAGGGAAGGTCGATCCCGGCGTCTATCGCTGGCACACCGAGCTGGCCGCGGCCGACCTCTCCGAGTCGGTGACCGGCGCCGGCTGGTCGCTGGCGCAGATCGCAGACGTTGCCGAGACCAAGGACGAGGTGCTCGGTGCCATCGGCACCGCGCTGGGCTTCCCGGCCCACTTCGGCCGCAACCTCGACGCGCTCTGGGACTCGCTGCGTGACCTCTCCGCGCCCACGGTGCTGCTGTGGGAGACGTGGGGGTGCGCTGCGTACGCGGATCGTGCCGGCTTCGACAAGATCGTCCGGGTGCTCCAGGACCGGTCGGCGGAGATCTCCGAGGACCGTCCGGCGTTCACCGTGCTGCTGCGCGGGGACGGTCCGGAGACGGATCTGACCGACCTGGGCTGATCACCCGACGTTGACCGTACGAGTGGGGTAGCCCGTGGCTCCGTCGGGAGCGGGCGGTGCCTCGTCGGCGGTCTGCGGAGTGCCGGTGCGGTCGTAGGCCCGCGCCTGGATCTGGTGCTCGCCCTCGGTCGCGTCCCAGCGGTAGGTCCACTGGCGCCAGGTGTCGATGCTGTCCTCGGCGGCGAGCGTGGCGGGCTGCCAGGGGCCGTCGTCGATGCGTACCTCGACCTTGCTCACACCCCGGTGCTGCGCCCAGGCGACACCTGCGATGGTGCGTTCGCCGGGCATGACGTCGTCGCCGGGCAGGTCGATGCGGCACTCGGTCTTGATCGGGCCCTCGGCGGACCAGCCGCGGTCGGTCCAGTAGGCGCGGAAGTCGGCGAAGCGGGTCACCTCGAGGTCGGTGAGCCACTTGGTCGCCGAGACGTAGCCGTAGAGGCCGGGGACGACCATGCGGACCGGGAAGCCGTGGTCCCGGGTCAGCGGCTCGCCGTCCTGGGCGATCGCGAGCAGGGAGTCGCGGCCGTCGGTGAGCGCCTCGAGCGGGGTGCCGATGGTGATGCCGTCGGCACCGGTGGACTTCACCGCGTCCGCGTCGGGAGAGACGCCGGCGCGCTTGAGGACGTCGCGGATGCGTACGCCGGTCCAGGTCGCGTTGCCGATCAGGTCGCCGCCCACCTCGTTGGAGACGCAGCAGATCGTCACGCGGCGCTCGTAGAGCGGCATCGCGAGCAGGTCCTCGTAGGTCAGCTCGACCGGCTCGTCGACCAGGCCGTGGATCTTGAGCCGGTAGTCGGAGATGTCGACGCGTGGGGTGAGCAGGGCGATGTCGATGCGGTAGAAGTCGTCGACGGGGGTCAGGTGGGGCGTGAGCCCGTCGATCCGGAGCTCCGCGCCCGCCGGGAGGGGCGCGGCGGGAGAGACGGCCGCGGGGATCGCAACCCTCGTCGCGGGGAGCCGGCGTGCGGTGACCACCTTGGCGCCGACGCCGCCGGCCGCACCCACCGCGGTCACCGCCGCGGCGGCGACCAGGAACCTGCGACGGTCGAAGCCGTCGGGCGCCTCGGCCTCGGTAGTCGGGCTCTTGGCGTCGCGTAGGGGCCGGGTGAGGAGGATCAGTGCGGTGACCCCGACCGCGAGGCCGATCACGATCGCGACGATCCCGGTCGTCCCGTTGCCGGCCCGGTCCGCCAGGAGGGCGGCGATGTCGATGGCCCCGAGGAGTATCAGCATGCCCGCGCCGAGGGCGGGGCGGCGTACGGCCAGAGCGCCGGCGACCCCGAGCAGGGCCAGCGTGACGATCCCGACGCAGGCGAGCAGGATCGGCTTGTCGGCGGTGCCGAAGGTGGCGACCGCCGCCTCCTTGAGCCAGCGCGGGGTGAGGTCGATGACCCGGTCGCCGAGCGCGAGCAGGGGCGAGGCGCCGCCGGCCAGGGCGGCGATGAGCTCGGCGACGCCGAGACCGAGTACGCCGGCGGCGATGCCCGCGAGGGGGCCGTAGGGAAGACGCGGTGCCGAAGCGGAGCTCGAGGTCTTCTGCTCGGCGAGGTTGCCGGATGTCATGCTGTGGGTTCGTGGCCGATCGATGGGCGGATGGGACCAATCCTCCCACTCTTCGGCTGCGAACCCGGGATGAGATCTGTGATGTGTCGGAAGGGGTGGGCATGCGGCGAGCGCTGCGGGTCGTGGGCGACGAGTCGTTGCCCGGCCCCGATGACGACCTGGACCCGGCGGCGGTGCTCGCCGCGGTCGCCGGTGGCGACCTCGATGCCTTCGGCCGGCTCTACGACGAGCTGGCTCCGCTGGTCTTCGGCGTCGCCCGGCGGGTCGTGCGCGACCCCTCGCGGGCGGAGGAGGTGACCCAGGAGGTGTTCACCGAGCTGTGGCGCCAGGCCGCCCGGTTCGACCCGTCGCGCGGCTCCGTCCGGACCTGGGTGCTGACGATCGCGCACCGTCGCGCGGTCGACACCGTGCGCTCCACGCAGGCCTCGCGGGCGCGGGAGGAGCACGTCGCCCGGCGCGAGCCGGTGGACGTCGCCGGCCCGGAGGAGGCTGTGGTCACGGCGTCGGAGCACGAAGGCGTACGCCGCTGCCTGGACTCCCTCACGCCGCTGCAGTCCCAGGCCGTGCGGCTGGCCTACTACCAGGGCTTCACCTATCCCGAGGTCGCCGAGCTGCTCGGCCGGCCGCTGCCGACGGTGAAGTCGCGGATGCGCGACGGGCTGATCCGTCTCAGGGACTGCCTGGAGGTGCGCGATGGCGCCTGACGTACACGGTCTGGTCGGGGCCTACCTCCTCCACGCGCTGGAGCCCGGTGAGCGAGCAGAGGTCGAGGCGCATCTGGCTGCCTGCCCCGACTGCCGCGAGGAGGTCGACTCGCTGCGGTCGGCGACCGCGTCGCTCGCCGATGAGGTCGCCGAGACTCCGCCGGCGTCGCTGCGCGCGAGCGTGATGCGTACGGCCTCGGAGACTCCGCAGCTCCCGCCCGTGGTCGCCGCGGGCCGCGCTCGTCGTCGCTGGTTCGCGGGCGCGATCGCCGCGGTCGCGGCCCTGGTCATCGGTGTCGGCGTGACGGTCGGCGTCGTCTTACGAGATGACGACCCGCCCGCGATGACCGCCGCCCAGGTGATCGCGGCCCCGGACGCGCGGATGCACAAGGAGGAGACCTCCGACGGCGAGCTGATGGTTGCGATGTCCCACGAGATGCACATGGTCGCCGTCGACACCGCCCACCTCTCGCGCCCGGAAGGGATGACCTACCAGGTCTGGTGGCACACCGACGCCGGGATGGAGTCCGCCGGCGTCCTCGACGAGGAGATGGCCGTCGCCGTACCGGTCGAGGATGGCGACCTGATGGTCACCATGGAACCCGAGGGCGGCTCCGACCAGCCCTCGGAGAAGGTCCTCTTCCAGATGCCTGCCGAGCGTCTCTGACGCCGGTCAGACCGTGCGCTGGGTGGCGGCGGTGGCGAGGGCGCGGAGGACTTCGGCGGCGCCGGCGTCGAGGACCCCTGACGACTTGGCGTCGTCGAGGGCGGTGAGTCCCTGGTCGGCGAGCTCGGTGATGGTCTTCTCGACCTGCTGCTCGGCGCCGGAGGAGGCGATGATCGTACGCAGCGCCGCGACCTGGTCCGCGGTGAGCGGCTGACCGAGGGAGCGGTCGAGGAGGTCGGCGTCGGCGGGCGGTGACGCCTTCAGGGCGAGCGCGACCAGGACGGTGCGCTTGCCCTCGACGAGGTCGTCGCCGGCCGGCTTGCCGGTGACCGAAGGGTCGCCGAAGACGCCGAGGAGGTCGTCGCGGAGCTGGAAGGCCTCGCCGACGGGGAGGCCGTAGGCCGACAGCGCCTCGATCTGCTCCGGGGAGGCTCCGGCCAGGGCGGCGCCGACGTGGAGGGGGCGCTCGACGGAGTACTTGG
The DNA here is from genome assembly GCF_040302125.1 of Nocardioides sp. NPDC127514. Taxonomy (NCBI): domain Bacteria; kingdom Bacillati; phylum Actinomycetota; class Actinomycetes; order Propionibacteriales; family Nocardioidaceae; genus Nocardioides; species Nocardioides sp. NPDC127514. The sequence continues at coordinate 9,611 of NZ_JBEORF010000022.1, forward strand.
CCGCCTTGTAGCGCACCACCTTCATCGCCGCCTCGACGTCGGCCGCGCCGCGGGCCTGGACGGTGATGTCGAGGAACTGCCCGGCGATCACCTCGCTGCGGGTGTGGTCGAACACCGAGAGCGCCGGGGAGGTCTCGGAGCCCCCGAACCCAGAGGTACGCAGGAGCTCGTCCGACCAGGTCAGCAGCAGGTCGCCGAGGAGCACGGCCGCGGCGTCGCCATAGGCACGGGACCGGCCCGGCCAGCCCGCGGCGGAGTGGTCGGCCTCGAACGCGCGGTGCGCGGACGGCGCTCCGCGCCGGGTGTCGGAGTCGTCGATGACGTCGTCGTGCACGAGCGCAGAGGCCTGGAGCAGCTCGAGCGCGGCGGCCGCCCGGACGAGCGACTCCTCCTCGGCCCGCGAGGGGGAGGGGTGGACCGCATGGAAGCCCCAATAGCAGAACGCGGCCCGTAGCCGCTTGCCGCCGGACATCGACTCGCGAGCCCGGCGCAGCAGCGGTTCGACCTCGTCACCGAGCGGAGCCAGCCGCTTGGACTGCGTCTCGAGAAAGGTGTCCAGTGCCCCCTGGACGCGACGGCGGAATTCATCGGCGTCCCACGTTTCATTCACTCTCCGAGCCTAGGGCACTCACTACGATGGCCCGATGGTGACTGGACGTGGACGCTCCCTGGCGGAGCTGATCAACCAAGGCGAGCGCTCGTTCTCCTTCGAGTTCTTCCCGCCGAAGGACGAGGCCGGCGAGGAGCAGCTGTGGAACGCCGTGCGCGCATTGGAGCCCTACCGCCCCACCTTCGTGAGCGTCACCTACGGCGCCGGCGGCTCGACCCGGGACAAGACGGTCGCCATCACCGGCCGGATCGCCGCGGAGACCGAGCTGCTCCCGGTCGCCCACCTGACCTGCGTCGGCCACACCCGCGACGAGGTCGCGGCGATCCTGGACGCCTACGCGGCGAAGGGAGTCGCGCACGTGATGGCACTGCGCGGCGACCCCGCCGAGGGGCCGCGCGCCGAGTGGACCCCGACCCCGGGCGGCCTCGACTACGCGGTCGACGTGGTGAAGCTGGCCCGCGAGCGCGGTGACTTCCGCATCGGCGTCGCCGCCTTCCCGGAGGGCCACCCGAGTGCCGAGTCGCTCGAGGCCGACGCCGACGTACTGGTCGCCAAGGCGAGGGCCGGAGCGGAGTTCGCGGTCACCCAGATGTTCTTCCGTGCCTCCGACTACTTCGGCCTCGTCGACCGGGTCCGTGCCCGCGGCGTCGACATCCCGATCCTGCCCGGGATCATGCCGATCCTGAACCTGGCCGCCATCCGTCGCCAGAGCGAGCTGATCGGCGCCGAGGTCCCCGAGGAGATCGTCGAGCGCCTCAGCGCCGCCGGCCCCGAGCCCGCCGACATCCGTGCCGAGGGCATCGCCGTGGCCGCCGAGCTCTGCCAGGAACTCCTCGACGGAGGTGCCCCGGGGCTGCACTTCTACACCCTGAACCGCTCCAAGGCGACGCTGGAGATCTTCGCCAAGCTCAACGTGACGGTCTAGCCTGCGCTCACCTCTCGGCAGGCCCGATCGACTGCGCGACCAGCGCGGACGAGAGACCGGCGTACGGCAGCCCGGAGCCGGGGGTGGCGTGGGCGCCGGCGGCGTAGACGTTGGGGAGCGGGGTGCGCGGCCCGAGGCGCTGGAACACCGTGCCGCGTCCCGCCCACTTCACGCCCAGCGGTGACCCGCGCCAGCGGCGTACGAGCTCGGCGGCGCCCAGGTCGACACGGTGCACGACGTGCTCCCGCAGATCGATCTTGTGGCGCGCCAGCGCCAGCAGGACGTCCTCCATCAGCTTGCCGTGGGAGTGGATCGTCCAGGCGTGCTGCCCCTCGGGGGCGAGCCCGCGGGTGCGTACGACCAGGGTGGGCTCGCCGTGGAGCACCAGCTCGTCGGGAAGGTCGACGAGGTGCTCGGGCAGCGAGGAGAGCCCGAGGTGGAACGTCATCGGCGGGATCGCCGGCAACGTACGTTCCACCAGCGGCCGCAGGGCCGGCACCGAGCGCGGGTCGAAGGCGACCACGACCGCTCCGTCGGCGCCGAGATCGATCTCCCCGGCGGTGGTGCTGACCGCGACCGCCCGTCCGTCGCGTACGACGATGTCCTCCACGCGGGTCGCGGTCTGCACCGAGACCCGGCGGGTGGCCATCCGGGCGGCGAGCACCTCGGCCACGACCCCCATCCCGCCCTCGACCCGCCAGGCGCCGAAGCGCTGCTCGAGATAGGCGGTGAGCCCCGCCCAGGCAGGTACGTCACGCAGCTCCTGCCCAGCCGCGACGAACGGGTGCGCCGCGACCAGCCGGAGCCGCTCGTCCTTGAACGTCTTGCGCAGCCGCTTGTGGAGGGTCTCGCGCGACCGGAACCGCTCCGCGACGGCCGAGGGCAGCGCCGTGGGCTCCCACGGCACCTCGAAGTAGTGCTGGCGCAGCACCTCCCAGTCGTCGTTGAACCGGGCGACGTAGTCGGTCCACTGCCGGCCCATGCCCGGGCCCAGCTCGTCGAAGGCCGTCAGCTGGGCGCCGCGGGTGCCGCCGGGCACCGAGACCGAGGTCTTGTCGGTGAACCGGTGCTCGCGGATGACGTCCATCGGCACCAGCTCCAGCTCACGCTCAGCCGGCCGCCCGGACTTGCGGAACAGGTCGCGCATCACCGCGGGCAGCAGGGTCGAGGTCGCCGAGGCGTCCCAGGTGAACCCCTCCTCACGCACCGGCACCAGGGCGCCGCCGAGCTGACCGGAGGCCTCGAGAAGGGTCACCGAGTGGCCGAGCTTGGCCAGCCTGGCGGCGCTGGCCATCCCGGCGTACCCGCCCCCGAGGACGACGACCGCGGTCACTGGACGGGGTAGGGCTTGGTCGTGCCGTCGGACGGACCCCCCGGAGGAGGGGCGCCACGTCGTCCGCGCCGGGTCAGCCTGCGCCAGCCCCCACGCACGGCGCGGAGGAGGAGATACACCAGCACCAGCCCGGCCACCAGCAGGATCGCGGCGATGCCGGCGGCGGCCAACGGGTGCTGGGTGGCGAACCAGACCACGCCGAGGACGAGACCGTCCTCGGCCAGGCTGACCACCGAGTTGGAGACCGGCTCGGGGGAGGAGTTGACCGCCAGCCGCTCGCTGGCCTTGACCACGTGGGACATGAACGCCGAGGTGCCGCCCACGACGCCGCCGACGGCCGCGTTGAGCGAGTCGGCCTCACCGGCGAGCAGGACGCCGATCACGGCGCCGATCGTGGGCCGGATCACCGTGGAGATCGAGTCCCACGTCGAGTCGACGTAGGGCACCTTGTCCGCGACGAACTCGATCGCGAACATCGCCCCGGCGGCCGCCAGCACCGGCCAGGTGCCGAGCACGTCAGGGATCTCCTCGGCCCCCGTCGTACGCTGCACGACGCCGAGCACCAGCACGACCAGATAGGCGTTGATGCCACTGGCCCACCCGCTGGAGAAGGTCAGCGCTAGAGATTCCATGGGGACATCTTGGCGTACGACACCGACATCCGAGCCTGCGACCGCGCGAGGAACGAGCGCGGCCGCAACGGGAGGAGGTCGAGCGAGCGCAGCGACTGAGCTTGCGAAGCCGCGAAGCGGGTCGAGACCGAGTCACGTCGGCCCGAGACCAGGCGCACGCGATCCCGTATTTACCTCCGTTGTGCCCCGTGCGGCAGAATGGGCTGATCAACGCAGAGTTCCCCCCACGTCGCAAGGAGACCGGATGACCATGACGACACCCGACGAGAACGAAGGTGTGGTCGTGAACGAGGACCTGGAGACTGCTGTCGAGGTGGCGGCCCTCGCTGCTGAGCCCGTGCCGCGGGAGATGACGTGGGCGGTCCGGCTGATCGTCGGTCTGATCGCGTTCAGCGCCGTCGTCGTCGTGGTCATGGTGCTGCGTTCCGATGACCTGGTGCGCGCGTGGGCGGAGGGCAACGCCTCGGCCAAGCGCATCCTGGAGACCGAGGGGCTCGAGGCCCTCATCAACCCGCCCACCGACAACCGGGTCAGCGCGCCGGCCTTCATCGCCCCGGCGATCACCCTGTTCGGTGTCATGGCCGGCATGCTCGGCGTGCTCGCGGTCTTCCTCCGCAACGGCTTCGAGTGGGCCCGCATCACGATCACCTTCCTGGTGTTCATCTCCGCGGTGGCCAGCGTCGGCGGCATCCTGACCGGCCCGCCGGTGATCATCAGCGTGCTCACCACGATCGCGATCGTCATCGCCGCGGGGCTGCTGGTGGTCATGTGGCTGCCGGCCAACACCCGCTACATCCACCCGCCGCACCTCATCCGCGGCGCCGTCGCCGACGACTGAGCGACCCGCAGCGCCGCTCGACACGCCCCGTCCTCGATTCGTCCTTGTGACTGTCGGTGGCGGGGTGTAGTTTGATCACGTGTTCGAACAGATGTTCGAACAACCAGGCTCTGGCGGGCGTCGTCCTCGACCCCCGACGCCCGCCGGAGCCGTCCACTGCGGGGTCGACCGTGAGCGAGAAGGACGACCCGATGCATCTGCTGCCGGCCACGACGCACAGCTACCTCTTCCGAGCCACCGAGACCCTCGCGGAGGCGATCGTGGCCGACGACGTGCCGAGCAGGTACGCCATCGCTCACGTCGCCGCACTCCAGGCCGCCGCCGCGCTGATCGCCGCCCGCACCGATCCCGTCGAGGCCGCGAGCCGCGCCGGTCGCCGTCGTCCGTGGAACGCCTGGGTCCGCCTCAAGAAGGTCGCACCCGAGCTCTCCGAGTGGGCCGACTACTTCGCCGCAGGCGCCGCCAAGCGCGCTGCCGCGGAGGCCGGCTCGATCCGTGCGGTCACCGCGGAGGAGGCCGACGAGCAGGTGCGTGACGCCGACCGATTCCTCGCCGTCGTCGAGGAGTCGCTCGGGCTGATGGCCCACACCTCGCCGGCCACCCTGTCCCGGCACGACCGCCTCGTGGGCTGATCCAGGTGTGGCGTACGCAGGGTGGGAGGCAGGGCCTACGCTTGGCCACATGTCAGCTGGCTCCGCTTCAACCAGTCGTCGGGCAGGCGCCCGGACCGTCGCCGTCTGGGACGCGCTCGACCCGGTCCTGGCCTCCGGCCCGCTCGACGTCCTCGACATCGGCGGCGGCACCGGCACCTCAGCCGTACGCATCGCCGGGCTCGGCCACCGGGTCACCGTCGTCGACCCCAGCCCCGATGCGCTGGCCGCGCTCGACCGCCGGGCCCGCGAGGCCGGCGTCTCCGTCGATGCGCGCCAGGGCGACCTCGCCGCGCTCTCCGACGTCGCCGACCCCAGCGGTGCCGACGTGGTGCTCTGTCACGGTGTCCTCGAGGTCGTCCCCGACCCCGCGGCGGCGCTGGCAGGGATCCGCGAGGTGCTCCGTCCCGGCGGCACGCTCAGCCTGCTGGTCGCCCAGCGCACCGCCGCCGTCCTCTCCCGCGCTCTGGCCGGCCACTTCGCGCAGGCCGCCGAGCTCCTCGACGACACCGCTCCGCAGGGGCGCTCCGGTCGCCGCTTCGCGCTCGACGAGGTCACCGGGCTGCTCGAGGCCGCGGGCTTCGAGGTCACCGACGTTCGTGGCGTACGTGTCTTCGTGGATCACGTTCCTGGGTCGCTGCTCGACGTCGACCCTGGTGCAACCAACGCTCTCGTCGAGCTCGAGCAGCGGGCCTCGACCCGCGCGGACTACCTGCCGCTGGCTTCGCAGGTGCATCTGCTCGCTTCGCTTCGCTAGGCACCGCCTCGGAGGTCCGGGGTGACCGGCACCCCGATCCTCCATGTCGACATGGACGCCTTCTTCGTTTCTGTGGCTATCAGGCACCAGCCCGAGCTCTGGGACCAGCCGGTCGTCGTCGGGGGTCACGCAAGGGGAGTGGTGACCTGCGCCAACTATCCGGCACGCGCCTACGGGGTCAAGGCCGCGATGCCGGGGTCGATGGCGAGACGGCTGTGCCCTCAGCTCGTCTCGGTCCGTCTCGACTTCGGCGAGGTCGCCGAGGTCTCCCATCAGGTCCGCGAGATCTTCCGTCGCGCCACCCCGCTGGTGGAGGTGGTCAGCGTCGACGAGGCGTTCCTCGACGTACGGGGAGCGACAAAGCTCTTCGGGAGCCCTGAGAGCATCGCCCACCGGATCCGCCGCCAGATCGCCGAGGAGCTGAGCATCACCTGCTCGGTCGGTGTCGCGCCGACCCCGAGCGTGGCCAAGGTCGGCAGCCGCAAGGCGAAGCCCGACGGCGTCGTGGTCGTCCGGCCGGAGGAGATCCCCGGCTTCCTCCACCCGCTCGACGTGGGTGAGCTCTATGGGGTCGGCCCGAGCACGAGGACCCGCTTGCGGCGGCTCGGCTTCGAGACGGTGGGCGACATCGCCCGCACCCCGGTGCCGACCCTCCACCAGATCCTCGGCCCGCGCCTCGGTGGCCACCTGCACCGGCTCGCCACCGGCACCGACCAGCGCGAGCTGACCGGGCGGCTGGGCCCGGACCTGCCCGACCGGTCCACCGGCGCCCAGGAGACCTTCGGACACGACCTGAGCGACCGCGAGGACATCGTCCGCGAGCTGCTGCGCCTCTCGGCCCGGGTCACCCGGCGGATGCGGCGGGCAGGCACGGTCGGCCGCACGGTCGCGCTGACGGTGCGGTTCACCGACTTCAAGACCATCTCGCGCTCGCGCACGCTGCCTGATCCCACCGACGTCACCCAGGAGGTGCACGCCACCGCGGTCCGCCTCTACGACGAGCTGAATCTCCGCGGCCGGGCGCTGCGCCTGGTCGGGGTCCGGGTCGAGCACCTGGTCGCCCGCGAGGGCACCGACCGGCAGCTGGTGCTCGGCGAGCGGGAGCGGGGCTGGTCCGAGGCCGACCGCGCCATCGACCAGGTCGCCGAACGCTTCGGATCCAGCCTCGTACGCCGCGCGAGCCTGCTCGATCAGGGCCGGGGTTGACGCACCCGCCACTTTGCTTGACACAATCGGTCCTGGTTGTGCCATGTGGCAGAACGTCAAGGGGCAAGAATTTTCTGGGCTCACTACCGCCTTCAGGGTGGCCAGCCTAGACTTGGAGATGCCCCAACAGGACATGGGAGGTACGGTGCCACTCTCGGAAGAGGAGCTTCGCCTGCTCGAGCAGATGGAGCGCGCGCTCTCGGCGGAGGACCCGAAGTTCGCCTCCGCCCTCCGAGGCACGGCCCTGCGCCGTGCCCAACGTCGACACGCGGTCATCGCGGGCATCGTGCTCGCCGGTGGTGTCGCGTTGCTGATGACCGGTGTGATCTCACGGATGTGGATCGTCGGGGTGGTCGGCTTCCTGGTGATGCTGGCCTCGACCTCCGTGCTGCTCACCGCTCTTCGTGGTGCTGCCGCGGTCGAGGAGGACGACGGGGACCACACGCCCCGCAGCTCGTTCTTCGACCGGGCCAGCGAGCGCTGGAAGCAGCGCCGCCGCGACAACGACCTCTGAGAGAACGACCTCTCAGAGGACCATCTCTAGGACGAGATCAGCTCCCGCTCGGACCGCGCAACCGGTCCGTCGGAGGCTGGTGCCGGCGGGCGGCGGAAGACCGACGCCGGCCACAGGCGTGCCCGGCGACGGGCACGCCGATCGGCGTGCTCCCTGAGCGCGGCCGAGACCAGGCGTACGTCATCCCCGATCGCCGCGGTGTCGCGGTGCTCCGCATAGCGGTTACGCTCGACGGCGGCCACGATCCGCTGCAGCGCGAGCATCGGCTCGCGATCCTGCAGATGCGGAGCCAGGCCGGTGGCCTCCTCTCGGGGTGAACGGGTCCCGGTCCAGGGGAGACCGAGGTCGATCGCGGTGTCGCCCAGCTCGCTCCAGCCGGCCTCTGCGTCGCCCGCCAGGCGAGTCGTACGCCGCCGACGCCGGATCACCGCCGGCGCCGCGAGCGCGACCAGGCCGACCAGGGCGACGATCCCCAGACCGGTCCAGACGGCGCCGGCGTTGGACTCCTCGGTGCCGGTGTCGGCGACCTCGGGCGTCTCGGGCGCCTCGCGCTGCGGACGGTTGGGCACGGGCGCGACGCTCGTGCCGGCGCTGGGAAGAGGCGCCTCCGGCTCGTTGCGGGCGTTGCCCAGCGCACCGGTGGTGTAACTGGGCTCGCTGGTGTCGGCGGCCGCCGGGGTCGGCTCGAAGCGGATCCAGCCGATGTCCTCGAACCACAGCTCGGGCCAGGCGTGCAGGTCTCGGCCGCGGAACTGCCACACGCCGTCTTCGTCCTGATCGCCGCCCAGGAAGCCGAAGGCGACCCGGGCCGGGATGCCGAGCTCGCGAGCCAGCACGGCCATGGCCGTGGCGTACTGCTGGCAGTAGCCGACCTTGTTGTCGGTCAGGAAGTCCAGCAGGGCCGCGCTGTCGGAGCCGACGTCACGCTCCAGGCTGTAGGTGAACTCGCCGCTGTGGCGGAACCAGTTCTGCAGGGCGACCGCCTTGGTGAACGGCCGGTCCTGGCCGGCGGTCCGCTCCAGGGCGATCTCCTCGATCTCATCGGGGAGCAGCGGTAGGTCGGTCATGCCCGGTGGGGCGCCGACGCCGGGGTCGCCGGCGGCCAGGAGGCGCTCCTGGGACGGCTCGACGGGGGCGGCGGTCATCCGCCAGCTCTGGCCGGCGACGGTCTGGTCCCTGCCCTCGGTGGACATGAAGTCGAGGGTGTCCTCGTCGTAGCGCCACGGCCCCCGGGCGGTGACCTCGAGGGGATGGGCGAAGATCGGCAGCCAGGTCGACTGGAACTTCGCGCTCGCCCGCAGCTGGTAGGTCGTGGGATCCCCGAGCAGGGTCGCGTCGGACATCGGCGGCTCGAAGGTGGCCACGCCGCTGTGGTCGGAGGGCACGTCGCGGTTGCCCGAGGTCCACTCCGTACCGGTGAACTTGGTCAGGGCTCCGACGCGGAGATAGGACGGGGGAGTCTCGGTGTCGCCGTAGACGGGGGTCACCGACACCATCACCTGGTCGCTCTGCCGGCGCAGGTCGTCGTAGAGCCCGACCGTCGGGTTGATCACCCGCAGGGGGCCGTTGCCGTCGCCCGGCCCCAGACCGGGAAGGGAGACGTTCGGGCTGGGCAGCCACGCCGGAGTGAGCAGCGCGATCACGACCGCGGAGACGCCGATGACCGCCGGCCCGGCGGCGGGCACCACCGGGAGGTCGTCGTCGAGGCGCCGGCCCCAGCGGCTCAGCTGCTGGGCTCGGTCGAGGCGCAGCATCACCAGGAACGAGATCGCGGTGAGCGCGAAGACCACCCAGGAGACCCCGCCCCAGCCGCCGGCACCGATGATGCTGAACGGCACCGTGAAGACGCCCAGCACCACGAGCCCCATCATCGGCGGCCGCCGCAGAGAGACGGCGAGGACGTCGGCCAGCAGCACCGCCGCGACACCGCCCGGGATGAGGTAGGGCGCCACCTCCGACCCGGACATCGGCAGGTCGAACGGATTGAACGCGACGTACGCCTCGGTCATCTCGGCCGTCACCCGGGCCCGGCCGCCGCCGGTGACGGGGAAGGGGTGCTGCACGACCAGCAGGCCGGTCGCGATCGTGCCGAGAAGCGCCTGCAGCAGGACCACGACCGCGTCGTGCACGCGCAGCAGCCGCGCGGAGATGCCGGTGCCGACCACGAGCAGGCCGGCGACCAGGATCGGGCCGAGGTAGGGGAACCGGGTGCTCGTGAACGAGCCCCACGACGACAGCGCGAACAGGACGGTCAGGAAGCACGTCAGCGGCACCGCCATGGCGGGCACGACGCCGCGTGCGTCTCGGGAGGTCATCATCGCGCCGCCCCCGCTCCGGCTGCCGCGCCCCGGGTGCCGAGCTCGCGCCAGCGGGTGGCGACCGAGTCGCCGACCCCGAGCTCGACCGCCTTCCAGCCGTGCTGGATGAGCAGAGGTACGCCGCTGGGCCGCCGTTGCTCCGGCGCCAGATGCACCGCGCTCCAGCCGTCGACGGCGAGCGAGAAGGCGAGCGCGGCCCCGGTGTGGTGTCGCACCCGGCGAAGCACGCCGGCGTCGTCCTCGTCGAGGGAGCCGAGGACCGCCACGGTGACTCCGCCCTGCCCGGCCTCGCCGATCCAGGAGGCGTCGATGCGGTGGTGCTGGACGGTCTCGACCACGGCGAGCGCCTCCAGCAGGGCGGCCGCGTCGGCCTGGCCCTCGCGGTCGTGCCAGCCGGCGTTGAGCTCCCCGCTGCCCGCGGCGCCGGGGGTGTTTCCGCCGGAGGTCACCAGCCGCACCGAGTAGCCGGCCTCGACCAAGTGCACGGCGACCGAGGCGGCGACCACGACGGCGTGCTCGAAGGAGGAGCCCGCACCCTGGCCGCGGTGGACCGAGCGACGGTTGTCGAGGAAGACGGTGGCACGGGCCTGCCAGGGCTGCTCCTCACGGCGCACCATCAGCTCGCCGAGGCGGGCCGAGCTGCGCCAGTGCACCCGTCGCAGCTCGTCGCCGCGGCGGTATTCACGCACCGTGACGTCCTCCGCGCTGCCACCGAGGAACGCCCTCGGCCGGGAGTCGCCCGACGAGGTCGCGTTGCCGGTCAGGGGAGTCGGCGGCAACGGGACCACTCTCGGTGTGACCGTGAACGGGACTGTGGACTGGAAGGCGCGGTTGAGCTCGACCAGGCCGAACGGGTCGGCCACGGTCACGCGCATCGGGCCGATGTCGAAGCGGCCCCGGATCTCGGAGCGGATCTGGTAGCCGAGCTTGTGGCGCCACCCGAAGCCGATCCGGTCGACCACGAAGCGCGGGCGGCCACCCAAGGCGTACGGCACCGTCTCCTCCAGCAGCAGGGTCCCGGTGGGGATCCGGCCCTCGTTGGCGATGGTGAGCTCGACCCTGGCCGGCTGACCGGCCTCGGTCAGGTGCGGCTCGATGTGGCGCACCAGCGCGAGCCGGTAGCGGCCCCAGGCGGCGACCACCGCTGTGACCAGCGGCAGTGCGACCAGCAGCATCCCGATCCGGGACAGTGTGGCCTGGTCCAGCAGGATCCCGCAGACGATGGCGGTGATTCCGGCGGCCAGGAAAGCCCGGCCCCGGATGGTCAGTCCGGACAGCGCCTCACGCATCGCGCCCCTCCTTGAAGTCGGCCCGAGGGTCAGGTCTGTGGCACCGGGACGGCGGACACGACGGACTCGAGGATGTCGGTGACCGACCGGCCGTGCATCGCCGCGGAGGCGCTGGGGAGGAGACGGTGGGCAAGGACCGGACCGGTCAGCCTGCGTACGTCATCGGGGAGGACGAACTCGCGTCCGTGCAGGGCGGCATGGGCCTTGGCGGCCCGGAGCAGGTGGAGGCTCGCCCGCGGCGAGGCGCCCAGGGCGAGCTCGTTGTTGGTGCGGGTCGCCGCGGTCAGCGCCACGGTGTAGCGGCGGACCGCCTCCGAGACGTAGACCTGGTTGACGACGCCGACGAGCTTGCGGATCTCCACGGCGTCGGTCACCGGGTCGAGGTCGTCGAGCGGGTTGGCCGCGCTGTGGCTGGCCAGCATCGCGATCTCGGAGCCGACCGGCGGATAGCCGACCGAGACCCGCGCCATGAACCGGTCGCGCTGCGCCTCCGGGAGGGCGTACGTCCCCTCCATCTCGATCGGGTTCTGGGTCGCGATCACCATGAAGGGCGACTCCAGCTGGTAGGTCACGTTGTCGACGGTGACCTGATGCTCCTCCATGCACTCCAGCAGCGCCGACTGGGTCTTGGGGGAGGCACGGTTGATCTCGTCGCCGACCACGATGTTGGCGAAGATGCCACCCGGGCGGAACTCGAACTCCCGGGTGTTCTGGTTGAAGATCGACACCCCGGTGACATCGCTCGGGAGCAGGTCGGGCGTGAACTGGATGCGACGCACCGAACAGTCGATCGAGCGCGCCAGTGCCTTGGCGAGCTGGGTCTTGCCGACCCCGGGCACATCCTCGATCAGGAGGTGTCCCTCGGCGAGCAACACGGTCAGCGTGGAGTCGACGACGTCGGTCTTTCCTTCGATCACCTTCTCGATGCTGTCGCGAATGCGGCCCGCGACCCGCACCAATGTCTCGATCTCTGCCCCATTCGATGAGGCCTCCAACGGCGTCGTCACGTCGCGTCCTTCCGACTCACCCTGCTTATGGGAACACCGTACGGGGTAGCGCCTACGGGCGTCTGCGTCATTCACCCGACTGTGACCTGTAGGCGGTACGCCGCCGGCCTCCGCGGCACGCGGGCCGGGGGAGCGGGTGGTGGTGGGAAATCGCCTCGTGGGGGAGGAAGGTGGTTTGAATGTGGGGGATTGTGGGGTACGGTGGGGCAAAGTGGAGGAACGATCCACGTTGAGCTGACCGCGGGGGCGAGCACATGTTCTTCATGGGCACGTACACGCCGAAGCTCGATGAGAAGGGCCGGATCTTCCTCCCGGCAAAGTTCCGAGATCGACTGGCGGAGGGGGTTGTCGTGACGCAAGGTCAGGAGAACTGCCTCGTGGTGTGGCCCGAGGACGTCTTCATGCAGGAGGCGCAGCGGGCCCAGCAGACGCCGCTCACCTCTCGGGACGCACGTGACTACGCCCGTGTCCTCTTTGCGGGGGCCGAGCAGACGACACCCGACAAGCAGGGCCGGATCGGCATTCCGCCGCTCCTGCGCGACTACGCCGGGATCGTCAAGGACGTGGTCGTGATCGGTGTGATGGACCGGATCGAGATCTGGGACCCGGCCAAGTGGGCGGAGTACTCCGCGGGTGCACAGGCCAAGTTCGCAGACCTCGACGAGTCGACGGACTGACAAAGGGACAGATCGACAAAGCGACAAGCAGCAGAGCTGATCAGAAACGAAACAAGTCAACAGCGGATCCGCAGGACGAGGTCTCAGTCCCGCTCCACTCATCCAGCCATCCGGGGCACCTTCCCCGGCTCCGGACGGCACCTGGTGGTGACGGAGCGGGCATGAGACCTGGCTCTGCGGATCCGTGGCGTTGTCAGCCCGTGGCTCTACCGAAGAGCCGGGGAGAACACACCAGACGAAGCCGTGCGATGGGGGTCGAGGCGGTGACGAACCAGAAGCACGTGCCGGTGATGCTCGACCGCATCGTCGACCTGCTCGCACCGGCGCTCGCCGATGGCGGCGTGCTCGTCGACTGCACGACCGGTCACGGTGGTCACACCGAGGCCGTCCTCGAGCGCATTCCCGGGTCGCGGGTGATCGGCATCGACCGAGACACCTACGCCCTCGGCATCGCGGGGGAGCGGCTGGCCCGTTTCGGTGACCGGTGGACAGGCGTCCACGCGGTCTACGACGAGATCCTCGACGTCGTCGCCGGGCAGGGCCTGGCCGAGGTCCAGGGGGTCCTCTTCGACCTCGGTGTCTCCTCGATGCAGCTCGACCAGCGCGAGCGTGGCTTCGCCTACGCGGAGGACGCGCCGCTGGACATGCGCATGGATGCCACCCGGGGTCAGACCGCGGCGGACGTGCTCAACAACTACTCCGCGGCGGACCTGACCCGGATCCTGCGGGACTACGGCGAGGAGAAGTTCGCCAAGAAGATCGCCTACGCCATCGTCAAGCGTCGCGAGACGGTGCCGTTCACGACGAGCGGGCCGCTGGTGGAGCTTCTCTACGCGGAGATCCCGGCACCTGCCCGTCGCACCGGCGGACACCCGGCCAAGCGCACCTTCCAGGCGCTGCGGATGGAGGTCAACGACGAGCTCGGGGCGCTGCGTACGGCACTGCCGGACTCTCTCGAGGCCGTCGGCGTCGGTGGCCGGGTGGTGGTCGAGTCCTACCACTCGCTCGAAGACCGGCTCACCAAGCGGGCCTTCGCCGAGGCGACGAAGCTGGACGTACCTCCCGACATGCCCATCGTGCCGCCCGAGGCCGAGCCGTCGTTCCGTCTGCTCACCCGTGGTGCCGAGCAGGCCAACGAGGCAGAGATCGAGGAGAACCCGCGCGCCGCCTCGGTGCGACTGCGCGCCGTGGAGCGCACCAAGCCCCGAACCAACCTTCCCAAGTCGAACCCTGGAGCAGCCAGATGAGCATCTCCGCCGCGCCGCAGGCGCCCGTACGCAGCCCGGACCGGGCCACCGAGACGACCCAGGCACGGCTCACCGCCGTGCCTGCGCCGCTGCCTGCCCCGATGGCGCCGCGGCTGCCGTTCGTCGTGCTCGTCTCGATGCTGCTCATCGGTGGCGTCGTGGGTCTGCTCGTCTTCAACACCTCCATGCAGCAGTCGGCCTTCCAGGAGCAGCGTCTCCAGGAGCAGGCGACCACGCTGGCCGCCCGGGAGCAGGCGCTCGACGGTGAGCTGAAGAAGATGGAGGACCCGCACAAGATCGCCGCCAAGGCGAAGGATCTCGGCATGGTCGTCCCGCAGAACGCGGCCATGCTCCGGGTCCCCGAGGCGAAGATCGAGGGGGAGGCGGCCGCGGCCGACCGGTCCGCGACGCCGCCGCTGCACCCGAAGGTCGCCAAGCCCTACAGCGTGCTGCTCGCCGAGCAGAAGGCTGCCGAGGCGGCCGCCGCGAAGAAGAAGGCGGCCGAGCTCGCCGAGAAGAAGCGCGACCAGGAGGCGGCGGAGAAGCAGGCGGCCGAGGAGCAGCGTACGTCTTCGGGCGAGGCACGGTAGGAGAGCGGAGCGATGGCCCAGCGACAGGTCAAGCGGAAGATCCGCCGGCCGGCGCGCCGCCCTGCCCCGAAGTCCACGCCGAAGGCGACGCAGCGACGCGGGCCGGTGCACATCCGGCTCCGCGTCGGCTTCATCCTGGTGGCGATGGTGCTCTCGGTCTTCGGGGGCCGGCTGGTGCAGCTGCAGGGCATCGACCCGCACTCGTACGCCGCGATGGCGGCCGCCGAGAACGTCGTCGATGTCGTGCTGCCGGCCGAGCGCGGCGAGATCCTCGACCGTGACGGCGAGGCGCTGGCTGACTCCTCCGACGGGCTGATGGTCCTGGCCGACCCGAAGCAGACGAAGAAGGACGCCCCGGCGATCGCCGCGTTCCTGGCCAAGGAGCTCGGCGTCGACTACGCCTCGGCGTTGGCCAAGCTCCGCAAGGACGGGAGCCGGTTCCAGTACATCGACCGTCAGGTCGTCGCGACCAAGGCCACCGACGTGGTGGAGCGCGCCAAGGCCAAGGGCTACCAGGGGCTGTGGACCAGCCGTGACCCGCTGCGCAACTACCCCAACGGCGACGTCGCGGCCAACCTGGTCGGCTTCATGGGCAACGACGGCCCCCTCGCCGGCCTCGAGGCCGCCTTCGATAAGCACCTGGCCGGCAAGGACGGGCACGCCGAGTACGACGCGACCAGCCCGGTCAGCGGCACCCGGATGCCGCTGGGCACCAACAACCGCGTCGACCCGGTCGACGGCAACGACCTGACCCTGACCATCGACCGCGACCTGCAGTACTACGTCCAGCAGACCCTGATGGACGCCGTGCAGAAGTCGCGCGCGGAGTCGGGGATGGCGGTCGTGATGGACACCCAGACCGGCGAGATCCTGAGCCTGGCCGACTACCCGACCTTCGATGCCCGCGACCCGGCCGCCTCGCCCAAGTCGCTGCGCGGTAGCAACGCCCTCTCCAACGTCTACGAGCCCGGCTCGGTGCAGAAGGTGCTCACCGTCGCCGGCCTGCTCGACCAGGGGCTCGTCTCGCCCTCGACCCGGCTCAAGGTGCCGGGGTCCTACCGCTCGGGCGACGCCGACATCCACGACTGGTACGAGCACGGCATGGAGAAGCTCACCCTGGCCGGGGTGATCGCGAAGTCCTCCAACATCGGCACGGTGATGGCGGCCGACAAGTACGAGGACGGCCAGCTGCGCGATTACCTGGCCGCCTTCGGACAGGGCCGGCGCACCGGCCTCGGCCTCGACACCGAGTCGGCCGGCCTGCTCGCCTCGCCCGAGACCTGGAACCCGGCCGACGAGGACCGCATCGACTTCGGCCAGTCGATCTCGGTCAACGCCGTGCAGATGACCGCCGCTCTCAACACGATCGCCAACGACGGCGTACGCATCGACCCCAGCCTGATCGCCGGGAGCGCCACCAACAACTCCGGCGCCGAGGTCGGCACCGACACCGCCCAGCGCACCCGCGTGGTCTCCGAGGAGGCCGCCTCCCAGACCGCGGAGATGATGGAGCGGGTCATCAACGACCCCGTCAACGGCACCGCCAAGCAGGCCGCCGTCCCCGGCTACCGCGTCTCCGGCAAGACCGGAACCGCGCAGCGGGTCAACTCCGAGTGCAAGTGCTACGACGGCACCACCACGGTCTCCTTCGGCGGCTTCGCCCCCACCGACGACCCGCGGTTCACGGTCTACGTGGCCATCCACAACCCCGGCAACGGCGGCGGCGGTGGCACCGTCACCGGCCCGGTCTTCTCCCAGATCATGTCCTTCGTCCTGCGCCGCTACGGTGTCCCGCCGACCGGCACCGAGCCGTCGAAGATGCCTACTGGTTGGTGAGCTGCGCGGTTGCAGGAGTACCCGGTTAACCGGGTATGCCTGCACTTCTCTGGCAATGCAACACCAGAGAAGTGCAGGCATTGCCTGGGCGCTGTGACGGAAGAGACAGATGGTTCACGCCGTATGCATAACATAGGTATGTTATGTTTCTTGGGTGAGCACGACTTCTGCCTCCGGACGTGACCTCTCGCTCGCCCTCGAGAAGGTGGTGCGACTGGTGCGGGAGGTGTCGACGGCGGGGGACGTGTCGCCGACGGCGGCCACGGTGCTGGCCGGACTGGCGAGGACCGGGCCGCAGCGGGTGACCGACCTCGCGCGGGTCGCCGGGGTCTCCCAGCCCGCGATGACGCAGCTGGTCAACCGGCTCACCCAGCAGGGGATGCTCGCCCGGGTCGCCGATGACGCCGACCGGAGAGCGGTCCTCGTCGAGGTCACCGACTCCGGACGAGAGGTCCTCGAGACCAGGCGCGGGCAGCGAGCCGGTGTGCTCGACGCAGCCCTGGCCAGAGTCTCCGCCGAGGACCGTGCCGCCATCGCGGCGGCGCTGCCGGCCCTCGACCGGCTCGTCGACGCCGTGCTCGACTCCTGACGCG
Organism: Nocardioides sp. NPDC127514; assembly: GCF_040302125.1. Taxonomy (NCBI): domain Bacteria; kingdom Bacillati; phylum Actinomycetota; class Actinomycetes; order Propionibacteriales; family Nocardioidaceae; genus Nocardioides; species Nocardioides sp. NPDC127514. Next base: position 26,633 of record NZ_JBEORF010000022.1, read on the forward strand.
CCGGCGGCCCGGCGACGCGTACGAAACCAACGTCTGAGAAGAGGCAAGAACAATGAGCTCCCACCAAGGGGCAGCTGCCGCAAGTCCGTTCAAGCAACCACGCGCCGTGTGGGCGGTCGCGTTCGCGTGCGTGGTGTCGTTCATGGGCATCGGGCTCGTCGACCCGATCCTCCCGGTGCTCGCCGAGGAGCTGGCCGCGACGCCCGCGCAGGTGTCGCTGCTGTTCACCAGCTATCTCGTGGTGACCGCCGTGGCGATGATCGGCGTCGGCTGGGTCTCCAGCCGGATCGGTGCCAAGTGGACGCTGATCCTCGGCCTGGTGCTGATCGTCGTGTTCGCCGGTCTGGCCGGGACCGTCGACGGTGTCGACGGCATCGTCGGCTTCCGGGCCGGCTGGGGTCTGGGCAACGCGCTGTTCATCTCCACCAGCCTCGCCGTCATCGTCGGCTCCGCGACGGGAGGGTTCGCGGGGGCGATCATCCTCTACGAGACCGCGCTCGGCCTCGGCATCGCGGTCGGTCCGCTCCTCGGCGGCGTCCTCGGTGGCATCTCCTGGCGCGGCCCGTTCTTCGGTGTCTCCGCGCTGATGGCGATCGCGCTGGTCGCCACGCTGGTCTTCCTGCCGCCGACGCCCAAGCCGGAGAAGAAGGTCACCCTGCTCGCGCCGCTCGCCGCGCTGCGCCACCGCGGGCTGCTGACGATGGGCATCATGGCGCTGCTCTACAACTGGGGCTTCTTCACCCTGCTCGGCTACGCGCCCTACCCGATGGGCCTGCACGACCCGCTCCAGCTCGGCTGGGTCTTCTTCGCCTGGGGCATCCTGGTCGCCGTCTTCGCCGTGTGGGGTGCGCCGTGGGCGCAGCGCCGCTTCGGCACCGCGCCGACCCTCTACGTCAACCTGCTCGGTCTCGGTGCCCTGCTCGCCGTCATCGGCCTGGGCGTCTCCTCGCCGACCGTGGTCATCGTGGCCGTGATCCTGTCCGGCATCTTCGTCGGCCTCAACAACACGCTGACCACCCAGGCGGTCATGCTGGTCTCGCCGGTGGAGCGGCCGATCGCGTCGTCGGCCTACGGTTTCGTACGCTTCATCGGCGGCGGTCTGGCACCCTTCGCCGCGGGCAAGATCGCCGAGGCGACCGACCAGTCGGTGGCCTTCTACGTCGGCGCCGCCGCGTTCCTGCTCGCGATCCCCGTCCTGGCCAGCGGCCACCGGCTGATCACGGCCGCAGAGTCGGCCGAGACCGCCGAGCCGGTCGCGCCGACGCTCGAGCCCGTCGGACCGGTCCGCGGTGAGGGCCGTCCCGTGCTGGTCGCCGTCGGCGCCACCCTCGACGCCGACGCGGTCGTCGACCGGGCCGCCGAGATGGCCGCCGCCGAGGGCGCGCCGCTCGAGGTGGTCCACGTCCGCGAGACGGAGGTGGTCGAGGAGCTGGCGATCGACGCCGAGGAGCCGGAGATGGCCGCCGCGACCGTACGCGCCCACCTGGACCGCCTCGCCGCCCACGGCGTGACCGCGACCGGCCTGGTGCTGCACAGCGTCGGCGACCACGCCAGCGCCGGAATGGTGCTGGCCAGGTACGCCACCGAGGCCCGGGTCCGCACGATCGCGCTCGGCTCCTCGCCCCGCGGTCGTGCCGCCCAGCTCGCCGACGGCTCGATCACCTCCGCGGTCGTGCGGAACGCCGGCGTACCTGTCGTGCTCGTCGTTCCCGGCCAAGAGCCGCACGAGCTCAGCGCCGCAGCATTGACCCAGCTACGCCACGCCTGAACGCCACGCCAGGGTCGGCCCGGCGGGACCTGGTCCCGCCGGGCGGATAACCTTCGCCTGGTGAGCAGTGCGTACGAGACGGCGGATCCCAAGAGCCCGACCCGCCCGCGAGTGACCGAGCCGGTGACGCTGGCCGAGCTGGCCGAGCTGGCCGAGCTGGCCGAGCTGGCCGAGCTGGCCGGCGAGTTCGGCCTGGAGGTGCGCGGCGAGGCCCGTGTCACCGGAGTCTCGCTGAGCTCCCAACGGGTGCTGCCCGGTGATCTCTACGCCGCCCTCCCCGGGAGCCGGGCGCACGGCGCCAGCTACGCCGCCGGTGCCGTCGAGGCCGGAGCGGTCGCGGTGCTCACCGACGCCGCCGGCGCCGCCGAGCTGGAGGCCCAGGGCCTCGGTGAGGTGCCCGTACTGCTCGTCGAGAGACCGCGCACGGTGCTCGGCGCTCTCTCGGCCCGCGTCTACGGCAACCCCTCCGGCAGGCTGCGGCTGATCGGGGTCACCGGCACCCAGGGCAAGACGACGACCACCCGGCTGGCGGAGAGCGCGCTGCTCGACGCCGGCCACCGCGCCGGCGTCATCGGCACCGTCGGCACCCGGATCGGCGGGCGCGACGTGAAGACGCCGCTGACCACGCCCGAGGCTCCCGACCTGCACGGTCTCTTCGCCCGGATGGTCGAGGAGGGCACCGAGGCGTGCGCCATGGAGGTCTCCTCCCACGCGCTGGTGATGGGTCGCGTCGACGGGGTCGTCTTCGATGTCGCCGTCTTCCTCAACCTGGGACGCGACCACCTCGACTTCCACGAGACGGTCGAGGACTACTACGCGGCGAAGGCCGACCTGTTCACCCCGGAGCGAGCGATGTTGGGCATCGTCAACATCGACGACGAGCACGGCCGACGCCTGGCCGCCGAGGCGACCATCCCGATCCTCACCTACGCCCTGCACGACGACACCGCAGACTGGCGCGCCACCGACGTCGAGCTGCGCCCCGACGGCTCCACCTTCACCGTCCACGGCCCCGACGGCCTGGAGTTCCCGGGCGCCAGTCCGCTGGCCGGCGACTACAACGTCAGCAACACCCTGGCCGCCCTGGCGAGCATCCACCACGCGTACGGCGACGAGACGGTGGTGCGCGACGTCGCCACCGCCCTCGCGAAGGGCTCCGGCGTCCCGGGCCGGCTCGAGCGGATCGACGAGGGCCAGCCGTTCACCGTCGTGGTCGACTACGCGCACAAGCCGGACGCGGTCGAGGCCGCGCTCGGCACCCTCCGCCCGCTGACCGAGTCCCGGCTGATCGTGGTGATCGGTGCCGGGGGAGACCGCGACACCGGCAAACGGCCGATCATGGGGGAGATCAGCGCGCGGCTGGCCGACCACGTGATCGTCACCGACGACAACCCGCGCACCGAGGACCCGGCGAGCATCCGGCGACAGGTGCTGGAGGGCACGACCGGCGGCAGCGCGAGCGTCGAGGAGATCGGCGACAGGCGGGCCGCGATCGAGCGTGCGATCGGCCTCGCCGAGCCCGGCGACATCGTCGTCGTCGCAGGTAAGGGGCACGAGACGGGCCAGGAGATCAACGGCGTCACGCACCCGTTCGACGACCGCGACGTCGTCCGTGAGGCGCTCGCGAGACGCTGAATCGGCGGGGCGCCGCCGAGGCTGTCGAGACGTAGGGAAGAATGCCCGGGGCCGGTGTCTTCGCTATGCACACCGGCCCGGGGGCAAGGACCAGGAACGGCATGGCAAGGAAGGCACCCGGCTGACATGAGAGCGATCTTGCTGAGCGGAGCGATTGCGCTTCTGTTCTCGCTGCTCGGCACCCGATTTGCGATCGTACAGTTCACGAAGTTGGGCTACGGCCAGGAGATCCGCGAGGACGGCCCGACGACCCACCGCACCAAGCGCGGCACCCCGACCATGGGTGGCGTCGCGATCGTGATCTCGGTCGTCGTGGGCTACTTCGCGGCCAAGCTGTTGACCGGGGACGCCCCGAGCGCGACGGCCTATCTGCTGCTCTTCCTCCTGGTGGGCATGGCCGCGGTCGGCTTCGTCGACGACTTCATCAAGGTCTTCATGCAGCGCAACCTCGGTCTGCGCGCGTGGTCCAAGATGGTCGGGCAGACGCTGGTCGCGGTGGGCTTCGGCGCGGTGGCGATCCATCCCGGCCTGGCCAACGCCGACGGCATCACGCCGGCGGCGGACCAGCTCTCCTTCATCCGTGACTTCGGTCCACACTTCCTCGGCGGCGACGGGATCCTCTACTGGCTCGGTGGCGCCCTGCTGCTGGTCATCTTCTGGATCATGGTCACCGGCACGTCCAACGCCACCAACCTCACCGACGGCCTGGACGGGCTGCTGGCGGCGTCCTCGGCGATCGTCTTCGCCGCCTACACGATCATCTCGATCTGGCAGAACAACCAGCGCTGCGGCCGCCCGAGCGTCGAGATCGGCACCTGCTACGAGGTCCGCGACCCGCTCGACATGGCGATCCTCGGCGCCGCGATCAGCGGCGCCTGCATCGGCTTCCTGTGGTGGAACGCCAGCCCGGCGCGGATCTTCATGGGCGACACCGGCTCGCTCGCGCTCGGCTCCGTGCTGGCCGGCTTCGCGATCCTGTCGCACACCGAGTTCCTGCTGATCATCCTCGGTGGCCTCTTCGTCACCGAGACGGTCTCGGTGATCCTGCAGACGGGCTGGTTCAAGATCACCCGCAAGGTGACCGGGACCCCCAAGCGCATCTTCCGGATGACACCGATCCATCACCACTTCGAGATGCTCGGCTGGGAACAGGTGACCGTGGTGATCCGTTTCTGGATCATCACCGGCCTCTGCGTCGCGGCCGGCCTGGGAATCTTCTACGCCGAATGGGTGGCGACCATCTGATGGACCTCACAGAACTCGACAAGCTCGGCCGCAACGGCTCCTGGGAGGGCGTGAAGGCGGTCGTGGCCGGCTTCGGTGTCTCCGGTTTCGCCGCCGCCGACAACCTCACCCACCTGGGTGCCTCGGTGATCGCGCTCGACGAGTCGCCGGGCGACGAGGAGCGCCAGGAGAAGGCCAAGCTCCTCGGCATCCTGGGTGCCGACGTACGCCTCGGAGAAGGCGCCACCCACGTGCTGCCCGACGACGTCGACGTCGTGGTCACCTCTCCCGGCTGGAGGCCGACGGCTCCGCTGCTCGCCCAGGCGCGCGAGCGCGGGGTCCCGATCTGGGGAGAGGTCGAGCTCGCGTGGCGGCTGCGCGACCCCGACAACGCCGCCCCCTGGCTGGCGGTCACCGGCACCAACGGCAAGACCACGACCGTGCAGATGCTCGACAACATCCTGCGTACCGCCGGGCTCCGGTCCGTCGCCGTCGGCAACGTCGGCCTGCCGATCGTCGAGGCCGTGATGGACCCCGAGCCCTACGACGTCTTCGCCGTGGAGCTCTCCTCCTTCCAGCTCCACTACACCTCCTCGATGGGCGCCGAGGCCGCCGTCGTCCTCAACGTCGCCGAGGACCACCTCGACTGGTACCCCTCGATGAAGGAGTACGCCGCCGACAAGGGCCGCGTCTACGAGGGCGTCGAGCGGGCCTGCGTCTACAACGTCGCCGACGAGGCGACGCTGCACCTGGTCGAGGAGGCCGACGTCGTCGAGGGCGCTCGCGCGATCGGCTTCACCCTCGGCACCCCGGCGGTGGGCCAGCTCGGGATCGTCGAGGACATCCTGGTCGATCGGGCCTTCATCGAGGAGCGTCAGACCTCCGCCGCGGAGCTGTGCCAGATCTCCGACCTCGCCTCCGCCGCGCCCCACTACGTCCAGAACGCGCTGGCCGCGGCCGCGCTCGCCCGGGCGCACGGGGTCTCCCAGGCCGCCGTACGCGACGGGCTGAAGTCGTTCCGTCCGGACGGCCACCGCATCGAGGTCGTCGCCGAGGCCGGCGGCGTCACCTGGGTCGACGACTCCAAGGCGACCAACCCGCACGCCGCCCAGGCCTCGCTGCAGGCCTACGACCCGGTGATCTGGATCGCCGGCGGGCTGGCCAAGGGCGCCCGCTTCGAGGACCTGGTCGCCTCCATCCACGACCGGCTGCGGGCCGTCATCCTGATCGGCCAGGACCGCGACGTGATCGCCTCCGCCCTCGCCGCCCACGCCGGCGACCTGGAGATCGTCGAGCTCGACGACCCCGACGGCGCGGCCGCTCTCGCGGAGGCCGTCGAGATCGCCGCCGCGCTGGCCAAGCCCGGCGACACCGTGCTCCTGGCCCCCGGCTGCGCCAGCCAGGACCAGTTCCGCGACTACAAGGCCCGCGGCGACGCCTTCGCCGACGCCGTACGCCGCCAGCTCTGACCCCACCCGCCGAGACGTCACTCCGGTCGGCCGAGTTGGCACCGCGCTGCCCACTCGGCCGACGCAGGTGACGCCTCGGCCGACGTGGCTGACGCCTCGGCAGGGGCGACACGCGGGGGAGATGCGCGGCGAACGCGGAGACGGCGGCGAGAATGTAATGGACGTACGTCGCACCGCAACTGGGAGGTAGGCCGTGACGACCACCAGCCCCGACCAGACCGGTTCCGGCTCGGCCGAGCAGGCCAAGGCGTACCCGAAGTCGGTCCTCGGCTACCTCAAGGCCTGGTTCCACGCGCTGAGGGTGGCGCTGAACCGGCCGCTGGCCGCCTACTACCTGCTGCTCACCAGCACCGCGCTGCTGCTGACCATCGGGCTGATCATGGTGCTGAGCGCCTCGAGCGTGTGGGCCTACACCCAGATGGGCAACTCCTACGCGATCGTCGGGCGGCAGGTGCTGTGGGTGATCATCGGCATCCCGTGTGCGTTCATCGCCTCCCGGATCCGGCCGAAGCATCTGCGACGGCTGGCCTGGCCGGGGTACGTCATCGCCTGCGTGCTGCTCTTCCTGACCATCTTCTTGGGCCACGACGTCAACGGGCAGCAGAACTGGATCGGGGCCGGCCCGGTCAAGATCCAGCCGAGCGAGATCGCCAAGCTGGGGATCGTGCTGTGGGCTGCCCACGTCTACGCGCTCAAGGAGCGCCGGCTCGACAGCCTCCACGAGGTGCTGATGCCGGTCCTGCCGGGCATCGCGCTGGCCACCGGGCTCGTCCTCGCCGGCCGTGACCTCGGCACGGCGCTGGTCTTCTTCGCGATCGTGCTCGGGATGCTGTGGGTCGTCGGGGCGCCCGGTCGGCTCTTCGGGATGGCGATCTCGATCATCGGCGTCTCGGTGCTGTTCCTGATCAGCACCGACACCGAGCGGCTCGCCCGGCTGACCAGCTTCGCGGACCCGTTCAAGGACTACCACGGACAGGGCTGGCAGCCGTCCCACGGCCTCTACGCACTCAGCTCGGGCGGCATCCTGGGCCAGGGGATCGGGGCCTCGCAGCAGAAGTGGGGCGACCTGCCCGAGGCCCACACCGACTACATCTTCGCGGTGCTGGGCGAGGAGCTCGGCCTGGTCGGCACCCTGCTCGTCGTCGGCCTCTTCCTGACCCTCGCGTTCGCGCTGGTCAAGGTCGCGCGCCAGACCGACCGGCCGTTCGTACGCTACTTCAGCTTCGGCGTGCTGGTCTGGCTGCTGGGCCAGATGATCATCAACGTCGGCATGGTCCTCGCGCTGCTGCCGGTCATCGGCATCCCGCTGCCGCTGGTCTCCTACGGCGGCTCCGCGCTGATCCCGTCGATGGTGGCGCTGGGCGTCGTGATCGGCTTCGCCCGTCGTGAACCGGCGGCAGCCGCGGCGCTGAAGCAGCGTAAAGCCTTGGCAAAGGATCGGGCCCGCCAGGCAGCCGCTTACCGGTCCGCTCAACGCAACCGCTAAGTTCGGACGCATCATGAAGGCCCTCCTCGCCGGTGGTGGCACCGCCGGACACACATCCCCCCTGCTCGCCACGGCTGATGCCCTGCGCCGTCTGGACCCCAGCGTGGAGGTGACCTGCCTCGGTACGCCTCGCGGCCTGGAGAACCAGGTCGTCCCCGCCGCGGGCTACCCGCTCGAGCTGATCCCCCCGGTCCCGATGCCGCGCCAGCTCAGCAGCGACCTGCTGAAGGTGCCGGTCAACCTCAAGGGCGCGGTCGACGCGACCTACGAGGTGCTCGACCGAATCCGGCCCGACGTGGTCGTCGGCTACGGCGGCTACGTCTCGGTGCCGGCCTACATCGCTGCCAAGCGGCGCCACATCCCGGTGATCGTCCATGAGGGCAACTCGATGCCCGGCTACGCCAACAAGGTCGGTGCACGCCTCGCCGACCGGGTCGCGGTGAGCTTCCCGGACACCAAGCTGCCCAAGGCCGAGTACATCGGGCTGCCGATCCGCCGGATGATCTCGACGATGGACCGCTGGGCGCTGCGCGCCGAGGCACGCAGCTTCTTCGGGCTCGACCAGCACCGCCCCACGATCGTGGTCACCGGTGGCTCCCAGGGGGCCCGGACGATCAACGAGTCGGTCTCCGGCGCCTACCCGGCCCTGGCCAGCAACGGGATCCAGGTGCTCCACGTGATCGGCCCGAAGAACGAGCTGGCCTCGCCCGGCCCCGGCTACCACGTGCTCAACTACGTCGACCGGATGGACCTCGCGCTGGCCGCCGCCGACCTGATGATCTGCCGCTCCGGCGCCAACTCGGTGATCGAGGCGAGCGCCGTCGGGGTCCCGGCCGTCTACGTCCCCCTCCCGATCGGCAACGGCGAGCAGGCCCTCAACGCCCGCGCCGTCGTCGACGCCGGTGGCGCCGTGCTCGTCTCCGACGCCGACATGAGCGCGGCCTGGGTCACCAGCCACGTACCCCCGATCGTCACCGACCGCGCTCGCCTCGAGGCGATGTCGAAGGCGGCCAGCGACCTGGTCCCGCGCGACGCGGACGAGCGGCTGGCACGGATCGTCCTGGAGACCGCACAGCGTGGAGGTTCCCGATGAGAGTTCCCGTTCCTGAGCACATCCTGCCCGCCGAACAGCTGGGCAGGGTCCACTTCATCGGCATCGGCGGTGCGGGCCTGTCCGCGATCGCCCGGGTCATGCTGGCCCGCGGGATCGAGGTCTCCGGCAGCGACGGCGCCGACTCGTCGATGGTCGCGGCGCTGCGCGAGGAGGGCGCGACCGTCTACGTCGGCCACGCGGCCGAGCAGGTCGATGGCGTCGACACGCTGATCGTCTCCACCGCGATCCGCGAGGACAACCCCGAGTACGTCGCGGCAGTCGAGAAGGGCCTGCGGATCTACCCGCGCTCGGCCGGTCTGGCCTCGGTGATGGAAGGCCGCCGCGTCCTCGCCGTCGCCGGCACCCACGGCAAGACCACCACCACCTCGCTGCTGACCGTCTCCCTGCAGGCCGCGGGCGCCGCGCCGACCTACACCGTCGGTGGCGAGCTGGCCGCCTCGGGCACCAACGCCGCCGAGGGCTCGGGTGACCTGTTCGTCGCCGAGGCGGACGAGTCCGACGGCGCCTTCCTGGTCTACAAGCCGTACGCCGCGGTCGTCACCAACGTCGAGGCCGACCACCTCGACCAGTGGGGGACCGAGGAGGCCTACCGCGAGGGTTTCGCCCAGTTCGTGGGGCGGCTGGCTCCCGACGGGTTCCTGGTCGCGGTCATCGACGACCCCGGCGCCGCCGACCTGCGTCACGTCGCCCACTCGCTCGGCCGCCGCTTCATCGGCGTCGGTGAGTCGGAGCTGGCCGACGTACGCGCCGTCGACATCGTCCTGGAGGGCACCACCTCCTCCTTCACCGTCGTCGATGGGCTCGACGAGCTGGGCCGGATCACGCTGCAGATCCCCGGGCGCCACTACGTCGCCGACGCGTTGGCCGCGCTCACCGTCGGCCTGCGTCTCGGTCACTCCTTCGACCTGCTCAAGGCGGGGCTGGAGTCCTTCACCGGCACCCGGCGGCGGATGGAGCGCAAGGGAGAGGCCGCAGGCGTACGCGTCTACGACTCCTACGCCCACCACCCCTCCGAGATCGCCGGCGACCTCGTCTCCGGCCGGTCCGTGGCCGGGCAGGGGCGGCTCATCGTCGCGTTCCAGCCGCACATGGTCTCCCGCACCCGGATCTTCGGCGAGGAGATGGGCCGCGTGCTCGGCGCCGCCGACGAGGTGGTCGTCCTCGACGTCTATCTCGCCCGCGAGGACTACGACCCCGAGGTCACCGGCAAGCTCGTCGCCGACGCGGTGCCGCTGCCGCCCGACCGCGTCGTCAGCGTCGCCGGGCTCGAGGAGGCCGCCGCCGAGCTGGCCCGCCGCGCCCGACCGGGTGACCTCGTTCTGACGCTCGGGGCAGGTACCGTGACCGAGGTGGGCCCGATGGTGCTCGCCAGGCTACGTACGGCAGCGCAGTAACGCTGGGGGAGGCGAGCATGGGGGACAAGGGGTCCGACGCCGAGATCGCCGAGGCCTTGGAGATCGCCCGATCGGCGTCCGGCGAGCGCGAGATCGACCTCGCCTCGGAGGAGGCCAAGGCCGGCGCTGAGCCGAGCACCGAGCCGGGGCTGGAGACGGACGAGTCCGAGGACGAGCGTGCGGCGGTCGACCCGGCGACCCTGAAGAGCCGCAAGGCCTTCGCCCGCCGCCAGTGGCGCCGCCGTTGGCTGGCGTGGCGCTATCTGATCGTCGGCACCCTGGTCATCGCGCTCCTGCTCGGCGGCATCTGGGCGGTCTACTTCTCCACCTGGCTGCAGGTCAAGGGCACCTCGGTGCACGGCACGATGAAGATGACCAGCGCGAAGCAGGTCGTCGAGTTCGCGGCCGTCCCGGTCGGCGAGCCGTTGGCCACCGCCGACCTCGAGGCGGTGCAGGTGCGGGTGCTCAACGGGCTGCCGATGGTGCGCTCGGTCAACGTCTCGCGCGAGTGGCCCGACAAGATCCGGGTCGACGTCACCGAACGTACGCCGGTGGCCGTCGTCTCGATCGGCGGCCGGCTCCGTGCCCTCGACGAGACCGGCACCGTCTTCTGGGACTACAAGAAGGCGCCGCGAGGTCTGCCGATGGTGAACACCGTGACCGGCACCAACTCCGACGCCCTCCGCGAGGCCGCCGCGGTGGCCTCAGCCCTCCCGGCAGACCTCGCCAAGACGGTCGACCACGTCGAGGTGACCACCGTCGACTCGATCTCCCTGGAGCTGCGCAACGACAAGCGGGTGGTGTGGGGGAGCAGCGCCCAGTCCGACACCAAGGCCGACGTGCTGGTCGCGCTGATGAAGGCGGAGCCCGACGTGGCCCGCTACGACGTCTCCGTGCCCGGTCAGCCGGTCACCAGCAAGAGCGTCGGCTGATCCGGCGTAGGGATCTTCCCTACCGGACGGCAACGGATGGGCACAACTGATCCGCGTCCGCGTGTCGCGCCAGTTTGAGGACGTACGTCTGCCTACTGTTCTGAGAACGGCGAGGTTGACATAACTATAACCCTCAGGTTGAGGGTAAGGGTTGAGAACCCGCCGTAAGTACCAACCAGCGATCGAAGGGGCGACCACCGTGGGAGCTGCACAGAACTATCTGGCGATCATCAAGGTCGTCGGCATCGGTGGCGGCGGCGTCAACGCTGTCAACCGGATGATCGAGGTCGGCCTCAAGGGGGTCGAGTTCATCGCCATCAACACCGACGCCCAGGCGCTGCTGATGAGCGACGCCGACGTCAAGCTCGACATCGGTCGCGAGCTGACCCGCGGTCTCGGTGCCGGCGCCAACCCGAGCGTGGGGGAGAGCGCCGCCGAGGACCACGCCGACGAGATCGAAGAGGTCATCAAGGGCGCCGACATGGTCTTCGTGACCGCCGGCGAGGGTGGCGGCACCGGCACCGGTGGCGCCCCGGTCGTGGCCCGCATCGCCCGCTCGCTCGGTGCCCTGACCATCGGTGTGGTGACCCGCCCGTTCGCCTTCGAGGGCCGTCGTCGTGCCAACTCCGCCGAGGAGGGGATCAGCAAGCTCCGCGAGGAGGTCGACACCCTCATCGTCATCCCCAACGACCGGCTGCTGTCGATCTCGGACCGCAACGTCTCGGTGATGGACGCCTTCCGCCAGGCCGACCAGGTGCTGCTGCAGGGTGTCTCCGGCATCACCGACCTGATCACCACGCCCGGCCTGATCAACCTCGACTTCGCCGACGTCAAGTCGGTCATGTCCAACGCCGGCTCGGCGCTGATGGGCATCGGCTCCGCGCGCGGTGACAACCGCAGCGTCGAGGCCGCCGAGATGGCCGTCTCCTCGCCGCTGCTGGAGGCATCGATCGACGGCGCCCACGGAGTCCTGCTCTCGATCGCGGGCGGCTCCGACCTCGGCCTCTTCGAGATCAACGAGGCCGCCGCGCTGGTCGCCGACGCGGTCCACCAGGAGGCCAACATCATCTTCGGTGCGACCATCGACGACGCTCTCGGCGACGAGGTCCGGGTCACGGTGATCGCCGCCGGCTTCGACGGCGGCATGCCCAAGCGCCGTGAGGGCCAGTCGGCGCTCGGCAGCGTGCAGGGCCGCTCCACCGGCTCCCAGCCGGCCAACAACGGCGAGACCGCCGCGGTGGCCACCGCGGTCGCGACCCGCCGCGAGGAGGCCGAGGAGACCCCGGAGCCCGCTCCCGCCAAGCCTGCCAAGCCGGCTCCGGCCACGCCTCCGCCCGCGGCTCCGCCGGCCGAGCCCGCTCCGGTCGCCAAGAAGCCCGCTCCGAGCGTCCAGTACAGCGATGACGAGCTCGACGTTCCCGATTTCTTGAAGTAGGTCCCGCGCTTGTATTCGTTCCGAGCCTCAGCAGGCCTCGTCGACCTGGCATTCACCGACAGGTACGGCGGGGTCAGTCTCGCTCCGTACGCCGAGCTCAACCTGGCGGTCAACGGCTCGGACTCGCCGGAGGCGAAGGCCGAGAACCATCGGCTGCTGCTGGCCGACTTCGCCGACGGCGCGCCCTACGCCGACCTCTACCAGGTCCACGGCAACACGGTCGTCGACGCGGAGTGCGGCACCCGCCCCGAGGCGGACGGGATCGTCACCACCGAGCGTGACCTGGTCCTGCTGGTCCGCACCGCCGACTGCGTACCCGTGCTGTTCGCGGACGAGGCGGCCGGGGTCATCGGTGCGGCGCACGCCGGACGCAAGGGGATGGCGGCCGGGGTCGTGCCCGAGACCATCGCCCGGATGCGCGCGCTCGGCGCGACACGGATCCGCGCCTGGGTGGGGCCGCACGTGTGCGGCAAGTGCTACGAGGTCCCTGCCGAGATGCAGGAGGAGATCGCCACGGTCGAGCCGGCCGCGCGCGCCACCACGAGCTGGGGCACACCGAGCCTCGACGTCGGCGCCGGAGTGCTCGCCCAGCTGGCCCGCGAGGGCGTCGAGACGGTCGACGCCGGTCGCTGCACGCGCGAGTCCGACGACCTCTACTCCTACCGCCGCGACGGCGCCGGCATGTCGCTGGGCGCCCTGATCCGGCTGCGAGGTGCCTGATGGCGACCGATCGCGCCGATGAGATCGCCGCGGGGCTCGCCGAGACCCGGGAGCGGATCGCGGTGGCCGCCAAGGCCGCCGGTCGCCCCGCCGACGACGTCCACCTGGTCGTTGTCACCAAGTTCTTCCCCGCCTCCGACGTACGCATCCTGGCCGGCCTCGGTGTCACCGACGTCGGCGAGAACCGCCACCAGGAGGCGGCGGCCAAGGCGGCCGAGTGCGCCGACCTCGGTCTGCGCTGGCACTACATCGGCGGGCTCCAGTCCAACAAGGCGGCCGCCGTGGCCGGCTACGCCGACGTGGTCGAGTCCGTCGACCGGCCCTCGCTGCTGCCCCGGCTCAGCCGTGGCGCGGGCGAGCGCGGCCAGATCCTCGACGTGCTCCTGCAGGTGTCCCTCGACCCGCCCGGACGCGAGGGTCGTGCCGGGGCGGACCCCGGTGACGTACGCGACCTGGCTGCTGAGGTCGAGACGACCGACGGGCTCCGGCTGCGGGGCCTGATGGCGGTAGCGCCTCTCGGTGAGGAACCGGAGCCGGCATTCGTCCGGCTCGCGCGGATCCGGGAGGACTTCCTGGTCGAATATCCCGAGGCGACGGTGCTGTCGGCGGGGATGAGCGGCGACCTGGAGCAGGCGATTGCCCATGGCGCGACACACGTACGTGTCGGGTCTGCGGTCCTCGGAGAGAGGCCAACTGTCAAGTAATGTCTCGGACAGCAATACTTTGGGGAAGGTGGGAACATGAGCGGCGCGATGCGCAGGTTCGGTGAATACCTCGGCCTGCTCGAGGACACCGGTTACGACGACGATGTCTACGAGGGCGACGACGACGAGACCCGCTCCCACGAAGCCGTCAAGGCGCCGGTGCGGTCCAAGCAGTCCCGTCCGGCTCCGGTGGCTGACCTTTCCGAGCGGCGACGAGCAACGGTGGTGCCCGCGGTGACCGAGCTTTCCAAGATCATCACGCTGACCCCGACGTCCTACAACGAAGCGCGTCAGATCGGCGAGAACTACCGCGACGGCACGCCGGTGATCATGAACCTCACCGAGATGAGCGATCCGGACGCAAAACGGCTCGTCGACTTTGCGGCCGGCTTGATCTTTGCTACCTATGGGAACATCGAGAGGGTCACCAACAAGGTGTTTCTTATCTCACCTGCGAACGTTTCGGTCACGGCTGAGGCCAAGCAGAGGATCGTTGAGGGCGGCTTCTTCAACCAGAGCTGAGGCCTTCGACACCTGCTCGTAGGTGGCTGGATGCGGTCCGCATCTGGCATGTCTACGGACAGGCGCTAGAGTTTCGACAGCATTACCTGATGCCGCCCCCCGGCGGTGCAGTCCGTACGTCTGAGTCAACCGAGTAATGAATGGGTGAGGTCATGCCGCTGACGCCAGAGGACGTGAGCAACAAGCGCTTTACTCCCGTCCGGCTCCGCGAGGGCTACGACATGGGCGAGGTGGACCAGTTCCTCGACGAGGTCGAGGCCGAACTGGCACGTCTCACCCGGGAGAACGACGACCTTCGCGGGAAGTTGGCATCTGCGCAGTCGGGTGGGGGTCCGTCCTTCCCGATGGCTCCCGAGCCGCCTGCTCCTGAGCCGATGCCGGCTCCTGAGCCGGTCTCGCACCAGATGCCGATGTATCAGGAGGCACCGCAGACCGGCGGCATCGAGACGATCCGGGTCGAGACCGTGCCGGAGGCGTCCAACGCCGCCGCGCGCCTGCTCGAGCTGGCCACGCGCAACCACGACGCGCTCATCGACACCGCCAAGAACGACGCCGACAAGATCGTCGGCGAGGCGCGGACCAAGGCCGAGCGTCTCGAGGCCGAGTCGAAGTCGAAGGCCGACCGCATGGAGGCCGACGCGCGCACCCGTGCGCAGATGCTCGACAGCGAGACCGCCGAGCGTCGCCAGCAGCTCTTCGGTGAGCTCGAGCGCGAGAAGGACAACCTGACCACCGAGGTCGACACCCTGCGCAACTTCGAGCGTGAGTACCGCTCCCGCTTGAAGAGCTACTTCACGCAGCAGCTCGACGCGCTCAACAACTCGGCTGAGTCACAGGCGCCCGTGATGGCCGCCGCCGTCAACGAGTCGGGCCCGGCGCCCAAGCGTCTGCGCTCCATCCTGGGGGAGGACGAGGGCTGAGGTCCTCGTAGTCAGGCTTCCATCGGCCGGTCCCGCTTCGCGGGGCCGGCCGATGCGTACGTCCGCTGCGTTCCTTCCGGAGCCCCGCCGGCTGCGACAGGAACGCGTTGTAGCAGGTGAGGCGGGTCCTGTAAGTCGATTTCGGAGTTTTTCCACGCTGCGGACCAATATGCGTGGAGTTTCGGTGTGTTAGTTGAGTGGAGCCGAATCCCGGGCTACATTCCGGGCACGCACTCCGCACCGACTCGGCGGCGCGAAGTGACGGCAGGAGAAAGGGGACTCCATGTCTGTACCGATGAGGTGTCGCGCCAGCGCGGCAGTCGGGTGCGTCCAGGTGGCGACGCCCGAGCTTTCTGGGAATACCAGCTCCTACGTCACGGCTTCCACGTCGGTGGCCGCGGCGAGCGCCTAAGCCAAACCTGACCACCGTGCGGCCCGGGGGGCCGTGTCTCACACCAGAAAGCGAGTGCCGTGCCTAAGAAAGCAACCAAGACCGTCGTCTCTCCTGACCAGCTGAAGGTCAAGGACGGCGAGGACCCGTGGACGAAGGATGAGCTCAATGAGGTCATCGACGAGCTTCACGAGATGAGGGCTCACAGCCTCGAGGTGCTCACCGCTCTCGAAGCCGAGCTCTCCGGCCTGATGAAGGACTCCGGCGACGGCGCCGGCCAGGACCAGGCCGACATGGGCGCGACCAGCTTCGAGCGTGACCACGAGCTGACCGTGGTCAACAGCGAGAAGGACAAGCTGGCCCAGATCGAGCGTGTCCTGGGATACCTCGAGGACGGCTCGTACGGCATCTGTGAGTCGTGTGGGGAGCCGATCGGCAAGATGCGGCTCATGGCGTTCCCGCGTGCCACACTGTGCATGACATGCAAGCAGCGCGAGGAGCGTCGCTGAGCGACGCACATACCGGTCCTGAGTCCGACGTGCGCCCTGTTCGGTGGGCCGAGTTCGCGACCGTCGCAGTGTTTCTGCTGGTCATCGACCAGATCACGAAGCTCTGGGCGGTCGCGACGCTCGTTCCCGGGCAGCCGCAGGAGCTGATCGGCTCGGTGCTCCAGCTCAACATCATCCGCAACCCGGGCGCGGCTTTCTCGACCGGGACCGGCTACACCTGGGTGTTCACGACGCTCTCGATCGCGGCCACGATCGGTGTGCTCTGGTTCGCGCGCCGGGTGCGCCACCGGGGCTGGGCCATCGCGCTCGGCATCCTGGTCGCCGGCATCAGCGGCAACCTGGTCGACCGGCTGATGCGTGAGCCGGGCTTCTACGTCGGGCACGTGGTCGACTTCCTGCAGCTGCCCAACTGGCCGATCTTCAACGTCGCCGACATGTGCATCAACGTCGCCGCGGTGCTGATCGTGATCTTCTCGTTCAAGGGGATCGGGCTGGACGGGTCGATCGACGGCGGTGCCGCGGACACGTCCGATGACACCTCGGACGAGCCCGAGGGCGAGAAGAAGTGAACTTCGGTCACGCCGACCAGCGCACGCTGCACGTCCCGGACGGTCTGGAGGGGGAGCGGGTCGATGCCGCCATGGCGCGACTGTTCGGCCTCTCCCGCACCCGCGCGGCGGAGCTGATCGCCGAGGGGCTGGTGACCGTCGACGGCTCGGTCGTGGCCAAGAGCGATCGGGTCAGTGCCGGGTCGATGCTCGACGCGACGATCCCGTCGCAGGCAGACCCGCTGGAGATCAAGCCCGAGATCGTCGAGGGCATCAAGATCATCTACGACGACGACGCCTTCGTGGTGATCGACAAGCCCGTCGGCGTAGCCGTCCACCCTTCGCCGGGCTGGCAGGGGAAGACCGTCGTCGGTCACCTCGTCGCCGCCGGCTTCCGGATCTCCACCTCGGGGGCCAAGGAGCGCGAGGGCATCGTCCAGCGCCTCGACGTCGGCACCTCGGGCGTGATGGTGATCGCCAAGTCCGAGCACGCCTACTCCGTCCTCAAGAACGCGTTCCGGCAGCGTACGGTCGACAAGACCTACCACGCGCTGGTCCAGGGCCACCCCGACCCGCTCGAGGGCACGATCGACGCACCGATCGGGCGCAACCCGAAGTACGACTACAAGTTCGCGGTCCGCGCGGACGGGCGTCACTCGGTGACCCACTACGAGACGCTCGAGGCGCACCGGTTCGCCTCGCTGCTCCAGATCCACCTCGAGACCGGGCGCACCCACCAGATCCGCGTCCACATGTCGGCGCTGAAGCACCCCTGCGTCGGCGACCTCACCTACGGCGCCGACCCGGCCCTGGCGCGGCGCGTCGGCGTCGAGCGGCAGTGGCTGCACGCGGTGAAGCTCGGCTTCGAGCACCCGGAGACCGGTGAGTACGTCACCTTCGAGTCGACCTACCCCGACGACCTCCAGCACGCGCTCGATGTCATCCGCGACTCCCACTGAGGCGGTCCTCCGCCCGGCGGAGTCCGAGGACATCGCCGAGATCGTCCGCACCTACGTCGAGGCCCGTGCCGCCGCGCCGATGCCGGCGCCGATCTACCCCGAGTCGGACATCCGGGAGTGGCTCGCGGTCAAGGTCCTGGCGCCTCAGAAGGGGTCGCAGGTCTGGGTCGCGGAGGTCGACGGCGTCGTCTCGGCCTTCGTCGCCTTCACCCCGACCTGGCTCGACGACCTCTTCGTCCACCCCCGCGCCCAGGGCACCGGCCTCGGCACCATGCTGCTCGACCTGGTGAAGTCGCTGACCCCCGACGGCTTCGGCCTGTGGGTCTTCGAGATGAACACCCCGGCGCGAGCCTTCTACGCCCAACACGGACTGCGCGAGGTCGAGCGCACCGACGGCTCCGCCAACCAGGAGAAGACCCCCGACGTACGGATGGCCTGGCCCTGACCCGCCGAGAAGTCGCTTCCGTCGGCCGAGAAGTCACTTCTGGCGGCCGAGGCGTCAGTTCATGTGGCCGGATCGTCTTGTGTGGCGACTGAGTCGGCCCCGATCCGAGGCCTACCCCGCAGCCACCGGTCGACGAGGATCATGCCGACCATCGGCCCGATGAGCATGAAGATGCTGCGGAATGCGTCGGGAGGTTCGGCGAGCTCGGCGCCGGGAATCAGTCCGATCAGAACTGTCGCGAGCACGAGCAGGCTGAAACCGAGGAGCCGATCGGAGGGGTCGTTGGCGCGTACGACCTGCCACAGGGCGCCGATGGCGATCGTGCCCAGCCCCGCGAGCGAGACGGACTGCGACTCCGAGAGCCACTGCGGGTCGGCGAGATGGAGCCCGAAGGTGACCAGGATGACCACGACCAGCACCCAGCGGGCCCGAGTCGTGTCCGGCTTCGAAGTGGACTCAGGTGACGGCGGCACGGCGAGAGTGTGGCATGCGGAGGACCGGCGCGCCGGCAGAACGGTCGAGGCGTCACTTACGTCGGTCGAGATGGCACGCCGATGCCTACTCGGCCGACGTACCTGACGCCTCGGCCTGCAGATGTGACATCTCGGCGGCGATGAGGGCGATCTCGCGCGGGCCGACGCGGCAGCAGCCGCCGACGTACGCAGCCCCGGATCGTGCCCAGGAGAGGGCCTCTCCCGGCCGGAAGTGAGGGGTGCCGGTCCAGGCGCCGTCGGCGTAGGTCTCCCCGGTGTTGGGGTAGACGACGGCGGGCTCGCCGGTGGCGGTGGCGAGCTGGACGGCGGCGGGTACGTCGGCGGGGTCGCAGCAGTTGACGCCGACGGCGACCACCGAGCGGATGCCCGCGGCCAGGGCGAGCGCGTCGGCCAGGGGCTGGTCGGCGCGGGTGCGGGTGCCGGCGCAGGAGTAGGAGAACCACACCGGGAGGCCGATGTCGTCGAGGAGGTCGACGAGCACCTCGGCCTCCTCGATGTCGGGGATGGTCTCGACCGCGATGAGGTCGGGGTCCTCGGTCTCGAGCAGGGCCAGCCGGGGCGCGTGGAAGTCACGTAGCACGGACGCCGAGACGCCGTAGCGGCCGCGGTACTCGGACCCGTCGGCCAGGTAGGCCCCATAGGGTCCGACCGAGGCGGCGACCAGGCGTCCGGGAGCCTCCTCGGCGACCTCGCGCGCGACCCGGACGCTGCGGCGCAGCAGCTCGGTGGCGTACGTCTGGCTCATCCCGGCCTCCACGAAACCGGGCACGCTGGCCTGGTAGCTGGCGGTGGTGGCGACGTCGGCGCCGGCGGCGAAGTAGGCGCGGTGGACCGCCGCGATCTCCGCGGGTGACTCGTCCAGCAGCCGGGCCGTCCACAGCGCCCCGGAGACATCGTGACCGCGTGCTTCCAGCGCGTTGGACAGGCCGCCATCGAGGATCGTCACCACAACTCAAGACTGTACGGCCAGCCGCCCGAAAAACTGTCGGTGGCGCCAGATAGTCTGTAGTCCTTCCCCCAGGTCGTCCGTTTGAGCACGGGCTCCTGCGCCCGCTCCATCCGTTCGACCTCGAGGAGGGCTCCACGCCAATGGCGGCCGGCTCCAAGGACTCTTTCGTCCACCTGCACGTCCACACCGAATACTCGATGCTGGATGGTGCCTCGCTCCTCGATGGTCTCTTCAAGCGGACCAGCGAGCTCGAGATGCCGGCGATCGCGATGACCGACCACGGCAACATGCACGGGGCCTACGACTTCTGGAAGAAGGCGAAGGCCCACGACGTCAAGCCGATCATCGGCATCGAGGCCTACATCACGCCGAACACTCCGCGAGGCGAGCGAAAGCGGGTGCGGTGGGGCAAGGGCGACCAGGCGCAGGAGGGCGGCGACGACGTCTCGGGTGGTGGCGCCTACACCCACATGACGATGTGGGCCGAGTCCACCGAGGGGATGCACAACCTCTTCCGGCTCTCGAGCCGCTCCAGCCTCGAGGGCTACTACTTCAAGCCCCGGATGGACAAGGAGATCCTCGCCGAGCACTCCAAGGGGATCATCGTCTCCACCGGCTGCCCCTCGGGCGCGATCCAGACCCGGCTGCGGCTGGGTCAGTGGGACGAGGCGCTCAAGGAGGCCGGCGAGCTGCAGGACATCTTCGGGAAGGACAACGTCTTCCTCGAGCTGATGGACCACGGCATCTCCATCGAGAAGCGGGTCCGCGACGACCTGCTCAAGCTCGGCAAGGCGATGAACATCCGCCCGGTCGCGACCAACGACTCCCACTACAACAACCCCGAGGACGCCGCCGCCCACGAGGCGCTGCTGTGCGTCCAGTCGGGCAGCCGGATGACCGAGCCGCCCTACTCCAAGGGCGGCAAGCGGTTCGCGTTCGAGGGCAGCGGCTACTACATCAAGACCGCCGCCGAGATGCGCGAGCTGTGGGGCCAGCAGGACCTGATCGAGGCCTGCGACAACACCCTGCTGATCGCCGAGCGCTGCGACGTCCAGTTCACCGAGTCGACCGGTGGCTACATGGCGCTCGCCGACATCCCCGAGGGCGAGACCGAGGAGTCGTGGCTGCGCAAGGAGACCTGGCGCGGCATCGAGCTGCGCTACCCGGGCGAGAAGACGACCCAGGAGGTCCGCGACCGCGTCGAGTTCGAGATCGACGTCATCCTGCAGAAGGGCTACCCGGGCTACTTCCTGGTGGTCGCCGACTTCATCCAGTGGTCCAAGGACAACGGCATCCGGATCGGACCGGGCCGTGGTTCCGGTGCCGGCTCGATCGTGGCGTACGCACTGCGGATCACCGATCTCGATCCGCTCGAGCACGGACTCTTCTTCGAGCGGTTCCTCAACCCCGAGCGCCCCTCGATGCCCGACTTCGACATCGACTTCGACGACCACCGCCGCGGCGAGACGATCAAGTACGTCACGGAGAAGTACGGCGCGGAGAAGGTCGCCCAGATCGCCACCTTCGGCCGGATCAAGGCCAAGCAGGCGATCAAGGACGCCGCCCGCATCCTCGACCACGGCTTCGCGATCGGCGATCGGATCACCAAGGCGCTGCCGCCCGACGTGATGGGCAAGGGCGTCCCGCTCAAGGAGCTGTTCAACCCCGACCACAAGCGCTACGGCGAGGGCGGCGACTTCCGGGCCCTGCACGACACCGACCCCGACGTCCGCAAGATCTACGAGACCGCGCTCGGCCTCGAGGGCCAGATCCGGCAGACCGGCATCCACGCCGCGGGCGTGATCATGGCCTCCGAGCCGATCATCGACATCGTCCCGCTGATGGAGCCCAAGCAGGACGGCCAGGTCGTCACGCAGTTCGAGTATCCGACCTGCGAGGCGCTCGGCCTGGTCAAGATGGACTTCCTGGGCCTCTCCAACCTCCACACCCTCGAGGACGCGCTCGGCAACATCCGCGCCAACCGCGGCATCGACCTGGTGCTCGAGGACGTCCCCTTCGACGACAAGCCCACCTACGAGCTGATGCAGCGCGGCGACACGCTCGGCGTCTTCCAGCTCGATGGTGGTGGCATGCGCGCGCTGCTGCGCTCGATGCTTCCCGACCGGTTCGCCGACATCACCGCGGTCTCCGCGCTCTACCGGCCGGGCCCGATGGGCGCCGACTCCCACAACAAGTACGCCCACCGCAAGAACGGCCGCGAGCCGATCGTGCCGATCCACCCCGAGCTCGAGAAGCCGCTCGAGGAGGTGCTGGGGGAGACCTACGGCCTGATCGTCTATCAGGAGCAGGTGATGTCGATCGCCCAGGTCCTGGCGGGGTTCTCGCTCGGACAGGCCGACAACCTGCGCCGCGCGATGGGCAAGAAGAAGAAGGCCGAGCTCGACAAGCAGTACGCCGGCTTCCAGGCCGGCATGCTCGAGCGCGGCTACTCCCAGAAGGCGATCGACACGATCTGGGAGATCCTGCTGCCGTTCTCCGACTACGCCTTCAACAAGTCGCACTCGGCGGCCTACGGCGTGGTCACCTACTGGACCGCCTACCTCAAGGCCAACTACCCGACCGAATACATGGCTGCGCTCTTGACCTCGGTCAAGAACGACAAGGACAAGATGGCGATCTACCTCAACGAGTGTCGCCGGATGAAGATCGCGGTGCTGCCGCCCGACGTCAACGAGTCGGCCCACGACTTCACCGCGGTCGGCAGCGACATCCGCTTCGGCCTCACCGCGGTCCGCAACGTCGGCGCCCAGGTGGTCGACGGCATCGTCGAGGCCCGCACGTCCAAGGGCCGGTTCGAGGACTTCAACGACTATCTCTCCAAGGTGCCCGAGCGGGCCTGCAACAAGCGCGTGATCGAGTCGCTGATCAAGGCCGGTGCCTTCGACGACATGAAGCACCGCCGCCGCGCGCTGGTCGCGATCCACGAGACCGCCGTGGACCAGTACATCGACATCAAGCGCAACGAGGCGATCGGCCAGGACTCGCTCTTCGGCGGCCTCGACGAGGACGGCGGCGACGGCTTCGGCGTCTCGGTGGCCATCCCCGACATGGACGAGTGGGACAAGATGACCCTGCTCGGCCATGAGCGGGAGATGCTGGGCCTCTACGTCTCCGACCACCCGCTGATGGGCTTGGAGCACGTCCTCGCCAACGGCACCGACTGCACCATCGGTCAGCTGATGACCGACGAGACGCGGCCCCACAACACCACCGTCACGGTCTCCGGGCTGGTCACCAACGTCAACCGGCGGATCACCAAGAAGGGCGACGCCTGGGCGACGGTGACCCTGGAGGACCTCGAGGGTTCGGTCGAGGTGCTGCTCTTCCCGTCGTCCTACCAGCTGGCCGCCCCGCATCTGGTCGAGGACTCGATCATCCGGGTCAAGGGCCAGCTCTCCCGCGACAAGGACCAGCCCGAGCTGCGTGGCCAGGAGGTCACCGTCCCCGACCTGACCGGCGGCCCGGGTGCCGCCGGGGGACCGGTGGTGATCTCGCTGCCGTCGACGCGGTGCACGCCGCAGGTGATCGCGTCGCTGCGTGACGTACTGACCACCTATCCCGGAGTAGCCGAGGTCAGGCTACGGTTGATGACACGGGACGCGACCCGGGTCATGAAGCTCGATGACCGGCTGCGGGTGGCACCGACTCCCGAGCTGTTCGCCGACCTCAAACAACTCCTCGGACCAGGATGCCTGACAATCTGATCGTGCCGCCGCCGCCCAGTCTCTACGCGACCGGCCACCGCTCCGCCCGCCCCGACCTGTCCCGCCCGGTGCTGGTCCAGGTGGCCATCATCGTGGCCGCCTTCATCGTCGGCGGCCTGGTGGCCGGGCTCGCGGCGGCGACGTTGTGGACCCCGCCGACCGGGATGGTGCTCGAGGACAAGTGGTACCGCGGGCTCATCTCGATCGACCCGCCCGCCATCGGGCAGAACATCGATCAGGGCGTCTTCGCCGCGACCGCCTGGTTCTCGGTCTGTGCGATCGTGCTCGGCCTGCTGGTCGGCATCGCGGCCGCGGTCTGGCTCAACCGCTCCGAGCTGGTCACCTTGGGCGCGCTGATCGTCGGCGGTTCGATCGGTGGCGGCCTGATGCTGCTGGTCACGTCGCTGCTCTCGCCCGAGGACCCCCATGGTCTCGCCAAGGGTGCCGCCGACGGCACCGTGCTCGAGGACAGCTTCCAGCTGGCCTCGCCGTGGCTGATCCTGCTCGTCCCGGGCTCGGCGATGCTGGCGCTGATGGTCATCTTCCTGATGTGGGCGCCGCACCCTCCCGCGGATCACGAGCTCGACGTGCAGCAGGCCGCGACCGAAAGGTAAATTCGGCGGACAGCCGCCGTCGGGCGGCGTAGATTCAACAGGTTGGACGGTTGGCACAATGCCGACCGACAGAACCTGAAAGTCACTGATGTCAGAGAACACGCCTGGTCGGAACCCGTCCGGACCGGAGGCGACAGAGATCCTCGATCTCGGCGGGGATCGTGCCGGAAAGAGCAGGAAGCCGCTGATCATCGGAGCGGCAGCCGTCGTCGGCGTCGCTGCGGTGGCGACCGCCGGCACCCTCACCGCGGTCGCACTGAGCAACGCCGGTGGCTCCCCGGCAGAGGCGTTCCCCGCCTCGACCGTGGCCTACGCCGAGATCGACCTGACCGAGGCCAAGAACGCCCTGCCGACGCTGCGCAAGCTGCCTTCGCTCGAGAAGGAGCTCGGCCTCGACAAGGGCGAGGACCCGCGCGAGTCGCTGTTCACCAACGCCTGTGACGACCTCGACTTCGCCAAGGACGTCGAGCCGTGGATCGGCTACCAGGCAGCGGTCGGCGCAGTCCCGACGGACGCGGAGCCGGTGGTCGCGTTCGCACTCCAGGTCACCGACGAGTCCGACGCCGAGGCCGGCCTCCCCAAGCTCGTCGACTGCGGCGGCTCGGAGGCGGCCTGGTCGGTCGGCGACGGGTGGGCGCTCATCGCGGAGACCGACGACGACCTCGCCGCGATCGAGAAGGCGGTGGAGGCCGGCACCCTGGCCGAGGACGCCGGCTTCGAGAAGTGGACCGGTGACGTCGGCGGCACCGGGTTCATCACTGCGTACGCTGCCAAGGAGCTGCCGGACGCCATCGCCGACGCGGCCGAGAACGGCGCGTTCGACGAGGCCGAGGGTGAGCTCGCCGAGAACCCGATGGGTGGGATCGCGCCGTGGCCCGACCCGGCTGCCCTGGCCGACTCGATTCGGTCGGCGATGAAGGACTTCGGCGGCGCCGCCTTCACCGTACGTGCCGAGGAGAACGCCTTCGAGCTCGAGGCCGCCTCGTCGTTGGGCGCGCAGGCCGAGTCCGTGGAGGCCGGCACCATCGCCGGCACGCTGCCGAAGGACACCACCGCGGTGATCGCGGCCAACCCGGCCGACGGCTGGCTCACGACCGGCCTGGCCGAGAGCGGCGCCGAGGACCAGTTCACGCAGATGCTCGGGATGGCGCCCGGTGATCTCGAGAAGCTCCTCGGTGACAGCTTCGCGATCGCCGCCGGCGAGATCGACCTGAGCGCTCCGGACTCCCTGGACATCGGGATCAAGCTCGACGGTGCCGACCCTGCCGACGTCGAGAAGTTCGTCGGCGACCTCACCGCGGGCTTCGGCGCCGACGGCATCGTCAGCGTCGACAGCGAGGGCGAGGTGACCTCCGTCGGGACCGGGGACTACAGCAAGGACCTGCTGGCCGACGGCGGCCTGGCAGAGACCGACAAGTTCAAGAACGCGGTCCCCAACGCCGAGGACTCCTCCGGCGTGGTCTACGTCGACTTCGACGGCCTCGACGAGCTGGTGACGGCCGAGGCTCCCGAGGTCGCCGACGACATCGAGGCGCTCGGCCAGCTCGGCTTCAGCGCATACCTGGACGGCGACACCTCGCGAGCTCTGGCTCGCATCACCGTCGACTGATCTGCCGAACGACTCGGCGCGAACAAACCCATCGCCGAGTCGGCTCGTCATGACGAGCCGACTCGGCGGGGATTTCGGTCAGTTCGCGCCGACTCGGCAGGGTCATCTGGCGATGGGCGCTGTGATGGCTTCCGTGATCTTGATCAGGTCGGCGGGGGAGAGCTCGATGTCCAGACCGCGGCGGCCGCCGGAGACGTAGATCGAGTCGTACGTCGTCGCGGACTCGTCCAGGACGGTCGGGTGAAGACGCTTCTGGCCGACGGGTGAGATCCCGCCCGCGACGTAGCCGGTCGCACGCTCGGCCGCGGTCACCTCGGCCATCTGCGCCTTCGAGCCACCCAGCGCGCGGGCGAGCGCCTTGAGGTCGAGCTGGCCGGTGACGGGGACGATGCCGACGACGAGCTTTCCGTCCAGCGAGGCCATCAGCGTCTTGAAGACCTGCTTCGGCTCGACGCCGAGGGCCTCGGCGGCCTCCAGGCCGTAGGACTCGGCGCGCGGATCGTGCTCGTAGGGGTGCAGGGTGTAGTCGATGCCGGCTTGGGTGAGGGCCACGGTCGCGGGGGTGCCTCCGCCGGCCCGCTTCCCGGCCTGTTTCCCGGTCTGCTTCTTCGGCATCAGTTGGGGGACCACTTCGTGCGGGCGACCTCGGTCGCGGGCAGCGAGGGGATGACGTTCATCGCCTTGAGCTCGGACCGGAGCAGGTCGGTGGCCATGCCGAGGCGTACGCCGGCATCGGGTGCCTCCAGGAGTGCCTGCCGGTCGGGCATGGGCAGGGGAGTGGTGGCCGAGATGGTCCAGGAGAGGAACTCCGGGTCCTTCGGGAGCGCGCCGGAGAACGGGTCATCGCGGAACTCCAGCAGCGCGGCCCGGTAGGCGGTGAAGGTGGCTCGTGCGGTGTCGACGATCGTGCTCGGGACCGCGACGTGGTCCTCGGGGAGGTCCTCCACGTCGGCGACGGGGAAGTCGCCCGAGCTGACCAGGCTGTCCATCCGGATCCGGTCGACCGCGAGCACCTCGAGGTCGAAGGAACCGTCCTCGTGCCGCTCCACCTCGGTGATCAGCAGCTTCACCCCGACACGGTAGAGCGACTGGGCGCCGGTCTCGCCGACCTCGTAGCCCTCGCGGATCGCGACCGAGCCGAAGTGGCGGTCCTCCTCCTCCTGACGGAGCAGGTGGTGCACCATCGCGCGGTAGCGGTCCTCGAAGACGCGCAGCGGCAGCGTCACGCCCGGAAACAGGACCGCGTTGAGCGGAAACATCGGTAGTCGGTCGGTCACGGAAACCAACCTATGGGGGCCGCGGGCGCATGCGCCCGCGAACCCCCGTGTTCTGTTCGCTGTCGACCCGAGCCGTCAGTCGTCGTAGACCGCCCGGTCGATCTTGGTGTGGTAGCGCTGGCCGCCGGCAGCGCCGAGGACGGCCCCGACGAGCATCACGACCAAGAGGGCGACGCCGGTGATCACGGCGCCCCAGCTGAGCTGGTCGGTGCTCAGCCCCACGCTGGGCAGGTCGACCTGCCGCATGATGTCGTAGCTGGCGCCGAACAGCGTCCCGGCGACGGCAGCGATGATCATCGCCACGATCGCCACGATCCACACGCCCAGGCCTTGTCGGCGGGCGTCGAAGCGGGACATCCGGGCGGCGACGTACCCGCCGGCGTAGTAGCCGACGAACATCACCACGGCGAGCGTGATGGCCGCTGCGATACCGACCGAACCGGACATCTCCTGCAGGTCGGTCTGGGTCCAGTTCTGGTTGGTGCCGATCGCCGAGGCGACGGCGCTGATGATGGCTCCGAGAAGGACGGTGACTCCGACGGCTACCAGCCAGCCGAAGAAGCAGGCGCCCCAGTTCATGCCTCCGTAGGTGTCGTGGAGGGCGGCACGTCGGCCCTCCTCGGCGTGGCGGTGGTGCTCGACGGCGTCTCCCGCGCGCAGGTGGCCGGCCTCGCCTTCTGCGCTGTGCGGGCGCTCCACGCGGTCGTCGTGGCCGACGACCGCCGGACCACCGGGTTGGTAGTCGCGGGTCGAGGCGTGGTTCTCGTCGACGCCGGGCTGGTTCTCGTCTGCTTGCTGGTGTTGTCGGTGGAACGGTCGTGTCAGTGCCATGACGATCCTCCTTTGGTGGGTCAGATTTCCCGAGTACCCGGATCGGGGCGCCGTATGCGTCTCTCCACCGCGTGTCGCGCAGCGTCCACGTGGCGTCGGCAGATCGGTTCCGGAGGCCGCCCACTCGTAGACTTGAGGCATGATCCGCCGCATCGACCTGAGGGGTGCCGACAGAGGCGCCGCTTCGACCATCGACTACCGCGCCGCCGTTCCGCGTGCCGAGTTCGACATCGAGGCGGCCACTCATGCTGTGCAGCCGATCATCGACGCCGTCCGGGTGCGCGGCCAGGAGGCGATCGCCGAGTTCTCCGAGCAGTTCGACGGTGTACGCGTCGAGGACATCCGGGTGCCGGCCGCGGCGCTGACCAAGGCGCTCGACGAGCTCGACCCGGCGATCCGGGCCGGGCTCGAGGAGTCGATCGCGCGGCTGCGTACGACCTGTGCCGCCGAGCTCGAGAAGGACGCGGTCACCGACCTGGCGCCCGGCGCCCGGGTGACGCACCGCAAGGTGCCGGTGGGGCGCGTGGGGCTCTATGTGCCCGGTGGTCTGGCTCCGCTGGTCTCCTCGGTCCTGATGAACGTCGTTCCGGCGCAGGTCGCCGGCGTGCCGTCGATCGCCTTGGCCTCGCCGCCGCAGAAGGAGTTCGGTGGGCTGCCGCAGCCCACCATCCTGGCCGCGTGCGCGCTGCTGGGCGTCGATGAGGTCTACGCCGTCGGCGGTGCCCAGGCGATCGCGATGTTCGCCTACGGGGTCGAGCCGTGCGAGCGCGTCGACATGGTCACCGGCCCCGGCAACATCTACGTCGTCACCGCGAAGCGCCTGCTCAAGGGGCAGGTCGGGATCGACTCCGAGGCGGGCCCGACCGAGATCGCGATCCTCGCCGACGAGACCGCCGAGGCCGCCTACGTCGCCGCCGACCTGATCTCCCAGGCCGAACACGACCCGCTGGCCGCATCGGTGCTGGTCACCGACTCCGAGACGCTCGCCGCCGACGTCGAGGCCGAGCTCGACAAGCAGGTCGCCGCGACCAAGCACGTCGAGAGGATCCGTACGTCGCTGACCGGCGCGCAGTCGGGCATCGTGCTCGTCGATGACATCGACCAGGGCGTCGACGTCGTGAACGCGTACGCCGCCGAGCACCTCGAGATCCACACCGCCGATGCCGCCCGGGTCGCCGGCCGGATCCGCAACGCCGGCGCGATCTTCGTCGGCTCCTACGCTCCGGTGTCGCTGGGCGACTACTGCGCCGGGTCCAACCACGTGCTGCCCACCGGCGGCTGCGCCTGCCACTCCTCGGGGCTCTCGGTGCGGGCCTTCACCAAGTCGATCCACGTCGTCGACTACTCCCGCGAGGGGCTGGCCGCGGTCAAGGACCACGTCGTCACGCTCGCCGAGGCCGAGGACCTGCCGGGTCACGGCGCGGCGGTGTCGGTGAGGTTCTCGTGATGAGCTGGCCGCCGATCCGTGCCGAGCTCGCCGGGATCGAGCCCTACGGCGCTCCGCAGCTGGACGTCCCGGTCCAGCTCAACGTCAACGAGAACCCCTACCAGCCCTCCGCCGAGACGGTCGCCGACATCGCGGCCAGCGTCGGCGAGGCGGCGCGCACGCTCAACCGCTACCCGGACCGCGAGTTCGTCGCGCTGCGGGAGGGGCTGGCTGCGTACCTCTCCTCCGACGTGGAGGCGCAGATCACGCCTGAGCAGGTGTGGGCGGCCAACGGGTCCAACGAGGTGATGCTGCAGCTGCTGCAGGCCTTCGGAGGTCCGGGGCGCACCGCGATCAGCTTTGCGCCGACGTACTCGATGTATCCGGAGTACGCCCGCGACACCAACACCGAGTGGGTCGTCGGGCACCGCGAGAGCGACTTCGCGATCGATCTGGAGAAGGCACGGGCGCTGGTCGAGGAGACGCGGCCCCATGTCGTACTGCTGCCGAGCCCCAACAACCCCACCGGCACCGCGCTGCCGCCGGAGGCGGTCACCGTGCTGTGCGAGGCGGTCGGAGACAGCGGCATCGTCGTGGTCGACGAGGCCTACGGCGAGTTCCGGCGGACCGGAGTGCCCTCGGCGCTCGAGCTGCTCTCCGCGCACCGCAACCTGGTGGTCACCCGCACGATGTCGAAGGCGTTCGCCGGGGCGGGGCTGCGGCTCGGCTACCTGGCGGCCGACCCGGCGATCTGTGACGCTATCCGCGTCGTACGCCTGCCCTACCACCTCTCCGCGGTGACCCAGGCTGCGGCGAGCGCGGCCCTGCGGCACGCGCCGGAGCTGCTGGGCTACGTGGCCTCGCTTCGTGAGGAGCGGGACTCGCTGGTGGAATGGCTGCGTGAGCAGGGGCTCGAGGTCGCCGACTCGGATGCCAACTTCGTCCTCTTCGGGCGCTACGCCGACCGGCACGCGGTCTGGCAGGGGCTGCTCGACCGTGGAGTGCTGATCCGCGAGACCGGGCCCGACGGATGGCTGCGGGTCTCGGTCGGGACGCCCGACGAGATGACCGCTTTCAAGCAAGCTTTGACCGATGTGAACGGAGCACGCGCATGAGTTCGGCAAGGACTGCCCGCATCGAGCGGGAGACCTCGGAGTCGAAGGTCGTCGTCGAGGTCGACCTCGACGGCACCGGACGGGTCGACGTCTCGACCGGGGTCGGCTTCTACGACCACATGCTGACCGCCTTCGGACGGCACTCTCTCGTCGACCTGACCGTGCACTCCGAGGGCGACGTGCACATCGACGCCCACCACACCGTCGAGGACACCGCGATCGTCCTCGGCCAGGCGCTGCGCCAGGCGCTCGGTGACAAGAAGGGCATCCGCCGCTACGGCGACGCAACCGTCCCGCTCGACGAGGCGCTCGTACGCTGCGTCGTGGACGTCTCCGGCCGGCCCTACTCGGTCCACACCGGCGAGCCGGAGGGCCAGCAGTACGTGCTGCTCGGCGGCTCGGGTGTGCCCTACCTCGGCTCGCTGACCCAGCACATCTTCGACTCGATCGCCCACCACGCCCACCTGACGATGCACGTCAACGTGCTCGCCGGGCGCGAGCCGCACCACATCGTGGAGACGCAGTTCAAGGCGTTCGCACGGGCGTTCCGCGACGCGATCGCCTACGACCCGCGCGAGACCGGGATCCCGTCGACGAAGGGTGCACTGTGAACGAGCGTCAGCGAGTGAACGATCGAGTCGTTACAGCGCCTCGTTCGTATTCTGGTGCTTGCGCTACGGACGTGGCGCTGTGAGTGCTCCGTCGGTGGTCGTGCTCGACTACGGGTCGGGCAACCTTCGGTCCGCCGTCCGCGCCGTCGAGCGCGCCGGCGCCCGGGTCGAGTTGACCAGTGACATGGACGCCGCGATGGCGGCCGACGGTCTGCTGGTGCCCGGTGTGGGGGCTTTCGAGGCCTGCATGAAGGGCCTGCGCGCGATCCGCGGCGAGCGGATCATCGCCCGGCGTCTCGCCGGCGGCCGCCCGGTCATGGGGATCTGCGTCGGCATGCAGATCCTCTTCGAGACCGGCATCGAGCACGGAGTCGAGACCGAGGGCTGCGGCGAGTGGCCCGGCGTCGTCGAGCGTCTCCAGGCGCCGATCGTGCCCCACATGGGCTGGAACACCGTGGACGCCCCCTCGGGGACCTCGCTGTTCGCCGGGGTCGAGAAGGAGCGGTTCTACTTCGTGCACTCCTACGGCGTGCGTGACTGGACCCTGGTCACCAACGACCGCACCGTCGCGCCGCTGGTCACCTGGGCCGAGCACGGTGGCGACCGGTTCGTCGCCGCCGTCGAGAACGGCCCGCTGAGCGCTACCCAATTCCACCCGGAGAAGTCGGGCGACGCCGGCGCCGCGGTCCTGCGCAACTGGGTCTCCTCCTTGAAGGCGGCGTAGGTGGCCCAGACCGGAGCCCGGGCGAAGGCCCGTGCCGAGCGCGAGCGGCAGGCTGCCAAGGCCGCCGAGGAGCGTGCCGCCCGGGCGGCCAGGTCGGCGGAACGCCGAGCCCGTCGTGAGCGCCTGACCGGGTGGGTTCCGGCTCGCCGGTCCCGGCCGAGCAGTGCGCTCGCGGAGCGCCGGCGGCGCAACGTACGGATCCTGGTCGTCGTCCTGCTTCTCCTCAACGCGCTCGTCTACCTGGTCACCGAGGACGTCGGCACGACCGCCTTCGCGGCCGTCGCGTCGGTGCTGGTCGCGCCCGTGGTCTACACGATGCTGTTCCGCCGCTAGAGTGGCCGGATGGCCAAGACGACCTGGACCGACGCCGATCCGGAGGGTTTCGTCGAGGCCGTCGAGCCTCCGGGTCGTCGTCGGGACGCCGCCACGCTGCTGGCGCTGATGCGGCGCGCCACCGGGGTGGAGCCTCGGATGTTCGGGTCCGCGATCGTGGGTTTCGGCGAGTACCACTACAAGTACGCCAGCGGCACCGAGGGCGATGCCCCGGCCGCGGGCTTCTCGCCCCGCAAGGCCGCCTCGGTCGTCTACCTGAACGACGGCATCTCGGCCCACGAAGACCTCCTCGCCCGCCTCGGCCCACACAC
The DNA here is from genome assembly GCF_040302125.1 of Nocardioides sp. NPDC127514. Classification (NCBI taxonomy): domain Bacteria; kingdom Bacillati; phylum Actinomycetota; class Actinomycetes; order Propionibacteriales; family Nocardioidaceae; genus Nocardioides; species Nocardioides sp. NPDC127514. Next base: position 58,827 of record NZ_JBEORF010000022.1, read on the forward strand.
CCACGGCGTCGGCTGCCTCTATCTCAAGGACGTCGCAGCGGTCGATCTGAGCGTTCTCGAGGAGATCGTCCGACGCTCGTTCGCCACGCTCACCAGCGGCACCTACGGCAAGCGCGCCGCGGAGGGATGAGCGTCGTGATCGACGACTTCGCGAAGGCTCATCTGCACGACAAGCTCTGTGGCGTCCGGGAGGCGCTGGTGTGGAAGCTCGAGGGGCTCTCCGAACATGACGTCCGCCGTCCGATGACGCCGACAGGCACCAATCTGCTCGGCCTGGTCAAGCACAACGCCCTCTCGGACGCTCGCTACTTCGGCGAGGTCTTCGGCCGTACGCCGCCGCTCGACCTCCCGCCGTGGGACACCGCCGGATGGTGGGACGCCACTCACCGGGCGGCGGAGCACGAGAGCCGGGACGATGTCCTCGACCTCTCTCGCCGCGTCTGGGCGCACGTGGACGCCACCATCGAGTCGCTCCCGATCGACGCGCCCGGATACGTACCGTGGTGCGACGAGGACGTCATGCTCTTCAACATCATGGCCGCCCGCCTCTGCGACGCCACCCGTCACGCCGGCCACGCCGACATCCTCCGCGAGACCATCGACAGCTCAGTCGGCGTCAACCGCGAGAGCGCCTGATCGCCTAGGACGTTCTCGAACCGGTCGCCGCAGGCGTACTGTCGTGACATGACCGACTACGAGGTCTCCAGGTCCGCGGTCCTTCCCGGCGACATCGGGCGCGTGCACGCGCTGCTCGACGACTTCCACCAGTGGCCGTCGTGGTCGCCGTGGGAGGAGCTCGATCCGGACATGTCACGCACCTACTCGGGTGCCGAGTCCGGGGTCGGCGCGCGTTATGCCTGGTCGGGCAACAAGCGCGCCGGGGCCGGGGCGATGGAGATCACCGAGTCGAGGCCCGAGCACATCGAGGTCGCGCTGGAGTTCCAGAAGCCCTTCAAGAGCCGGAGCACGGTGAGCTTCGACCTCGCCACCGTCGCCGGCGGCACGCAGCTGAGGTGGACCCACACCGGGTCGGTGAGCGGTGTGATGGGGCTGATGACCAGGTTCTACTCGATGGAGAAGGCGATCGCGCCTGACATGGAGAAGGGGCTGGCCAAGCTGGCGACCGTGGCTGCGCGCCCGGCAAGCACGGACTGATTCGGTCGGCGAGGCTCCGAAACCCGATTGCGTACGTCTTCCGGGGCGGCCTAGGTTGCCGGTCATGACACCTCGGCGGTTCGGGATCTGCATCGATGCCAACGACCCGGAGAAGGTCGCGGGATTCTGGGCAGCGGTGCTGGGCCGAGAGACCGAGACGAGTGGCGACGAGATCCGGCTGCTGCCACGCGCGGAGGACGATCTTCGGATCCGCTTCCTGCCCACGGATGCGCCGAAGACGCTGGCGAACCCGCACCATCTCCATCTGACCAGCAGCCTCCCCGATGACCAGCAGCGGACCGTCGACCGGCTGATCGGTCTCGGCGCGTCCCATATCGATGTGGGTCAGCGGCCGGACGAGGACCACATCGTGCTCGGCGACCCGGAGGGCAACGAGCTGTGCGTGATCCCGGCCGGCAACCGGTGGCTGGAGGGGACGGGCTTTCTCGGCGAGGTCGCGGCTGACGGGTCGCGGGAGAACGGGATCTTCTGGAGTACGGCACTCGGCTGGCCGCTGGTCTGGGACCAGGACGGCGAGACCGCGGTCACGACGCCGTCGGGCAGCGCCAAGGTCGCCTGGGGCGGGCCGCCACCGGTGACGCGGGGGCCGCGGGACCGGTTCCGCTTCGACCTGATCGCGCCCGAGGACACCGGTCCTGCCGACGAGATACGCCGCCTCGTCGGGCTCGGCGCCAGGCTGATCGCCGAGACCCACGATGGCGGGCGATGGGCCACGATGAGGGATCCAGACGGCTACGAGTTCGAGGTGCTGGCGCCTCGCTGAGCCTGTTCCTCCGTCAAGGTATGCAGCCGGGAGCTCGCTTCCCGTGCGGAGTTCCGCGCGGGATGTGTTCCTCGGCCTGCATACCTTGACGGAGGAACCGTCTCGCAGCAGGACGGCGGAGCGAAGGTGGCCGCGTACAGAACATAGGATCGTCCCCATGGGTGACTACCTCGAGCTCCTGCCGGCCGTCGATGTGAAGGGCGGGCAGGCGGTGCAGCTGGTCCAGGGCGTGGACGGGTCGGAGAAGCGTTTCGGCGATCCCTACGAGGCTGCCCTGAGGTGGCAGGAGACCGGGGCCGAGTGGATCCATCTGGTCGACCTCGACGCCGCGTTCGGCCACGGCAACAACCGCGAGATCCTCGCCGGGATCGTCGGCAAGCTCGACATCAAGGTCGAGATGAGCGGCGGGATCCGTGACGACGAGTCGCTCGAGGCGGCGATGGCGACCGGCTGCCGCCGCGTCAACATCGGCACCGCCGCGCTGGAGAACCCGGAGTGGACCCGGCGGGCGATCGCCACCTACGGCGACCGCGTCGCGGTGGGTCTGGACGTACGCGGCCGCACCCTCGCGGCGCGCGGCTGGACCAAGGACGGCGGCGACCTCTACGAGACGCTCACCCGCCTCGACTCCGAGGGCTGCGCGCGCTACGTCGTCACCGACGTCAACAAGGACGGCATGCTCCAGGGCCCCAACCTCGACCTGCTGCGCGCGGTCTGCGATGCCACCGACCGCCCGATCGTGGCGAGTGGGGGAGTGACCACCATCGACGACATCGAGGCGCTCATGGGTCTGGTCGAGGTCGGCGTGGAAGGTGCGATCGCCGGCACCGCGCTGTACACCGGTTCCCTGGACCTCGCCGACGCGCTCGACCTCACCCTCGGCCGGCCGCGCGGGGATCAGTCATGAGCCTTGCTGTACGCGTCATCCCGTGCCTCGATGTCGACGCGGGTCGCGTCGTCAAGGGGATCAACTTCAAGGAGCTGCGCGACGCCGGCGACCCGGTCGAGCTGGCTGCGACGTACGACAAGGAAGGCGCAGACGAGCTCACCTTCCTCGACATCTCCGCCTCCCACGAGGGGCGTGCGACGACGCTCGAGATCGTCACCCGGACCGCTGAGCAGGTCTTCATCCCGCTCACGGTCGGCGGCGGGATCCGCAGCGTCGCCGACGTCGACCGGATGCTTCGTGCCGGCGCGGACAAGATCGCGGTCAACACCGCGGCCATCGTTCGTCCGGAGCTGATCGCCGAGATCGCCGACCGCTTCGGCAACCAGGTGCTCGTGCTCTCGGTCGACGCTCGGCGGGCGCCGGCGACCGACTCGGGCTTCGAGGTCACCACGCACGGCGGCCGCAAGTCTGCTGGGATCGACGCGATCGAGTGGGCCGCGAAGGCCGTGGAGCTCGGCGCCGGCGAGATCCTGCTCAACGCGATGGACGCCGACGGGACCGAGGACGGCTTCGACATCGACCTGATCAAGGCCGTACGCAGCGAGGTGACCGTCCCGGTCATCGCCTCCGGTGGCGCCGGCAAGGCGGAGCACTTCCCGCCCGCGGTGGATGCCGGCGCGGATGCGGTGCTCGCGGCGACGATCTTCCACTTCGGCAAGGTGCGGATCGGCGAGGTCAAGCAGGCGCTCTCCGGCGCGGGCACGCCCGTTCGCTGACGCCCGCGCGCACTTTCCCGCCATGGCGGGAAAGTGCTGGGTCCGCTGGGCGGTCTTCCCGGCAGAATCCCGCCATGGCGGGATTCTGCTTCCCCTCCAGCAGATAGCCCGCGGCGCTATCGCACACCTGGGTCGCCCGCGCCGCTACCGCACAGCCCATCGCCAGGACACGCGGGCCCGGAGCATTTCCCCGCCATGGCGGGAAAATGCACCCCGACGCCTCCCGGCTAGCTCAGCAGCGAGCTCGGGATCTGCCCGTGGCGTACGCGCTGGGGGTGGTTGCCGACGTCGAGGTAGGCGAGCTCCTCGCCGGTGCGGAAGTCGATGACGGCGACCGCGTCGGCGTCGGACAGCGATGCCCAGCAGGTGTTGCCGAGACCCTCGGTGGTCCAGTAGGGCTTGCCGTAGTAGTGGCCGGTGGTGTCCTCGTCGAGGATGGTGTGCTCGCCGCTGGAGCGGTCGACCATCGCGACGTAGTCGTCCATCGTCCCCGCCGCACACAGGGTCTGGCCCTTGGAGTCGATCGAGAGGCCGTGATGGGCGGAGTCGTTGACGTAGAGCTCGCGCGGCAGCTGGGTGCGCTTGGGGAGCTGGATGACTCGGGTGACGGCGCCCGTGCGGGGCTCCTCGACGGAACCGGTGGAGTAGCCGACCTTCCCGTCGATGTCGGCCGCCTGGGTGTCGAACTCGACCAGGCCGTGCAGGAACGACATCTGGAAGTAGATGAACCGCTCACCGGGGGCGACCGCCATGGGGCGTACGGCTGAGGAGATCGAGGGGTAGCCCGCCTCCTCCAGCTCCTTGCCCATCTCCCAGCGCTGGGCGACCTCGAAGGTGGACTCGTCGACGATCTCGAACCAGCGGTCGCCCTTGATTGCGTCGTGGATCGGGCCGATCTTGATCGGCGGGAGCAGGTCGGTGCCGGGGATGGTGCCGAGGCCGAGCTGGTCGAGGTTGATCAGCGGCAGCGAGTCGAGGGAGATCTCCTTCTGGTCGCCGGGCAGGTAGACGCGGCCGATGGAGGCGTGGAAGATGCGCGAGCCGTCCTTGGAGTAGTTGTTCTCGTGGGGCGTCTCGCCGGACTCGAACGTACGCAGCCGCTCACCCGTCCGCGGGTCGCCCGCGCCGCCCATCCAGTACTCGTGCACCGAGCGCGAGGTCGAGTCCGAGACGAGCAGCTTGGTGCCGTCGGGGGAGAGGCCCATGTGGTCGGTGCGGTGACCGTCCATCTGCTGCTCGATCACGACGGAGTCCGGCGAGCCCGCCAGCGCCTTCTCGATGTCGATCCAGACCACGTCGGCGAGGCTGGGGCGCGAGACCGCCAGCAGCTTGCCGTCCCGGGTCGTGAACATGTCGTCCACGAGCTGGTCGTTGCCTTCGCCGGGGCCATAGCGGACCAGGTAGTACATGGCCAGCCGCTCGGGATCCTGGTGGATCGCGGCGATCTCCTCGTCCTTGTCCGGCACCAGGTCGATGTCCTTGCGCAGCACCTCGAAGCTGCGGGCATCGACGATCGAAGCCGTGCCGTCCCAGTTGTTTCCCACGACCATCACGTCCCGCAGCTCTGGAGTCGCGCTCGCGCTCATTGCCGGAGCCGCTGCGGTGAGTGAGAAGACGAAGAGCATGGCGACGGTGACTGCTGCCGCACGACGCATCGTGGGACCTCCTGGGGGATTCGGTTATCTGAGACACAACGTCTCGGACCGCCGGGAGGTTACGGGCGTCCGCGGGAACGGGTCGTCGCGCGGACGGATCCGAAGAAAGACGTACGCCGATGCGGATCAGACTGGCGCCTGCATCAGCTCGGCGAAGGTCACTGCGTTCTTCGGCGCCTCGATCTCGTACGTCTCGCCCCAGCCCGTCATGATCGTCTCGACGCTCTGACCGGCGATATCGAAGCTCACCTTCTGCATCAGGTCATCTGCGTCGAGCCAGTAGTCGAAGACCAGGCCGTCTTCGAGGCCGACCTTCTCGAGGATCTCAGTGTCGAAGCCGGCGTCCTCGGGAACCTTCTCCGGGTCGACAGTCACCTCGTAATGGGTGGTGTCGACGCCCCCGAGATTCTCCTCGCCGATCTTCTCCACGTCAGTGACCGCGGGTTTGATGTCCTCGACGTGGGCCGCCGGGTTCATCGAGCCCATCTCCGAGATCGCTTCGCCGAACGGGTCGTTGGGGTCGTCGGGGTCACTGATGATCCACTGATCGCCGAGGTCGGCACTGTGGATGTACCACTTCTCCTCGACCAGCACGATCTTCGTCTCATCGCCCTCGAGATCAGCAGTCATGTCCATGGCCATGTCCGCGTCGTCGTCTCCGAGGACCATGTCGGCCTCCAAGCCGCCTGCGGCGCCCATGTCCATCACGACGTGGACACTGCCCTCTTCGAGGCTCGCAGCGACGATCCGGTCCATGAACTCCGCCGGCGTCGGTGACTCGGCTGACCCGCCACTCGTCCCCGCCGATCCGCAGGCCGCCAGGACCAACATGGCTGTTCCGGCCACGGCAGTGACATGGAGCGGATTGGTGTGCTGACGCATGGGCTCTTCTCGCCTGAGGTCCCGACAGAGGACAGTCAACGCAACCAGATCTGCGGGTGCCGAGCCATAGTCCGTTCGGGCTCGTGGGGATAGTTCGAACGGTCATGCCTCGGCGTATTCAGAACCCGAGACTGGCGTTCTCCAACTGCGTGATCCGCTCCGCCGGGCCGTCGAACGTCAGGTCTCGCACCTCATGACGCCCGAAGCAGAAGAGCATGAGCTCGCCGACCGGGCCGGTGATGGTGACGGGCTCGTCGCCGGCGCGGAGGGTGGCGGTCTCGGTGCCGTTGCTCACCACGAGCGGGGTCTGCGCGGAACGGACCAGACCCTTGCCGAGCAGCTTCAGGGTGCGCCAGAGGTCCCGCTCGGCAGCGGCGGGGAGCGTACGCGGCTCCCAGCCCGGCTGGGCGCGGCGGAGGTCCTCGTGGTGGACGAAGAACTCGACGGTGTTGACGGCCCTGTCGACGGGACCAAGAGCGAACGGCGTGCCCTTCGGGTCGCGGAGACGGGAGGCGAGGGCCTCGAGCGGCTGAGCGGCGTACGCAGCCTCCGCCTTCCGGAGCACTGGCGCGAGCGGTGGCAGGAGGATGCCCGCCGCGGCCCACGGGCGGCGCTCCCGCACGAGCAGGTGCACCAGCAGGTCCTTGACCTCCCAGCCTTCGCAGAGGGTGGGGGCCGTCGGTCCGAGGGAGACGGCGGTGTCGCACAGGGCGATGCGCTCGGAGCGCGCGAAGGAAGCCACGGCCTGCACCTTATCGAGCCACTCCAGCGCTGGGCGGTCTCAAAAAAATTCGTCGCAGTCACGGTGCTGACCTAGGCTTTACCTCGAGATGAGCGACGAGGAACAAATACCCCAGCGGGCCACGACGACCGACGGGTTCAAGGTTCTCGGAGTCGCCATCCGGCGCGAGTGGGCGGTCTTCACACTCTCGACCCTCGGCTCCGCGCTCTTCGGTGCGCTGACCGTCGCCGACGCCTGGGTGCTGGGCTGGTCCACCGACCATGTGCTGGTGCCGGCGCTGCGCGACGGTGAGATCGGTGCCGGCTGGCTGTGGGCCGTGGTCGGACTCTTCGTCGGTGTCGCGATCCTGCGGGCCGTCGGGGTGGTGGCGCGGCGGCTGGGCGCCGGGGTGATGCAGTACCGCATGCAGGCCCATTCGCGTCGCGCGGTGACCCGCCAGTACCTCGCGCTTCCGCTCGCCTGGCACCACCGGCACCCGACCGGCGAGCTGCTCTCCAACGCCAACTCCGACGTCGAGGCGTCCTGGGCGCCGATCGCGCCGCTGCCGATGGCGGTCGGAACGGTCGCGATGATGGTGATCGCGATCGGGCAGATGTTCTGGACCGACGTCGTCCTGGCCTCGGTGGCGATCCTGGTGTTCCCGGCGGTCGTCGTCGCCAACCTGGTCTTCCAGCGCTTCTCCTCGCCTCTGATGACCCGCGCCCAGCAGCTGCGCGCGGAGCTCTCCGGGATCGCCCACGAGTCCTTCGACGGCGCCCTCGTCGTCAAGACCCTGGGCCGGGAGGCGGAGGAGACCACCCGCTTCCAGGACAAGGCCCAGGAGCTGCGCGACGTCAACATCCACGCCGGCCGGATCCGCGCCGCCTTCGACCCGATCCTGGCCGCGCTGCCCAACGTCGGGGTCCTCGCCGTCCTGGCCGTCGGCGTCGGCCGCGTCTCCAGCGGTGCCGCGGCACCCGGTGACGTCGTCCAGATCGGCTTCCTGCTCACCATCGTCGCCTTCCCGATCCGCTCCTTCGGCTGGCTGCTGGGTGAGTTCCCGCGCAGCGTGGTCGGCTACCGGCGGGTCCAGCGGGTGCTGGAAGCGACCGGACGCCTGGCCTACGGCACCGCGAGGACCAGCCGCGAGCCGACCGGCGCCCGCGTCCGCGTCGACGGCATCTCCTACGCGTACGCCGACGGCCCGAGGCTCCTCGACGGGGTCGACTTCGAGGTCGAGCCGGGGCGTACGGTCGCGATCGTCGGGGAGACGGCCGCCGGCAAGAGCACCCTGACCATGCTGCTCGCGCGGCTGGTCGACCCCGAGGCGGGCCGGATCACCCTGGACGGCACCGACCTGCGCGACCTGGGCGCGGGGGAGTGGGCCCGGGTCGCGGCGCTGGTGCCGCAGACGGCCTTCGTCTTCGACGACTCCGTACGCGGCAACGTCACCCTCGGCGCCGACCTCACCGACGACGAGGTCTGGTCCGCGCTCAAGGCCGCCCAGGCCGACGGCTTCGTCACCGCGCTTCCGAACGGCCTCGACACCACCCTCGGCGAGCGCGGGGCGAGCCTCTCCGGCGGGCAGCGCCAGCGCCTCGCCCTGGCCCGAGCACTCGTACGCCGCCCACGACTCCTGATCCTCGACGACGCCACCTCGGCGGTCGACCCCGAGGTCGAGCAGCGGATCCTGGCCGCCTTGCGGGACGGGGCCGGCGACACCAGCCTGGTCGTGGTCGCCTACCGCAAGGCCACCATCGCGCTGGCCGACGAGGTCGTGCACCTCGAGGACGGCCGCATCCGCGACCGCGGCACCCACACCGAGCTGCTCGCCCGCGACGAGTCGTACGCCCGCCTGGTCAACGCCTACGAGACCCCGGAGACCATCCAATGACCGCGACCCTCGAGCCCGAGACCCGGGTCGGCAGCGGCGAGGAGCTCGGCGCGATCGAGACCATCCGCCGGGGCATCAAGCACTCCCCGGAGCTGGTCGAGGGCATCCGCGGCACCTTCGCGCTGGCCGTGATCGCGAGCATCGGGCAGGTCGTCGTGCCTGTCGTCGTCCAGCAGACCCTCGACAACGGCCTGAGCGGTCCGGACGGCCCCGACCTCGGCTACGTCCTGCGCGCCGGCCTCGTCGCGGTGGTCGCCATCGCGGTCACCGGGTGGGCGTCGTTCAAGATGACCAGCCGGCTCTTCACCGCCGCCGAGCGGGGCCTGGCGACGCTGCGTACCAAGGCCTTCCGGCACGTCCACGACCTGCCGATGCTCACCCAGTCGACCGAGCACCGTGGGGCGCTGGTCTCGCGGGTGACCAGCGACGTCGACCAGGTCAGCCAGTTCATCGTCTTCGGTGGTCTGCTCTTCATCGTCAGCATCGGGCAGATGCTGATCGCCACCGTCGTGATGATGATCTACTCCTGGCAGCTCGCGATCCTGGTGTGGCTCTGCTTCGGCCCGCTCTTCCTGAGCCTGCGGTTCTTCCAGCGCAAGCTGTCCGCGGCCTACACGCTCTCCCGCCGCCAGGTCGCCAAGATGCTCTCCGCGGTCTCCGAGCCGGTCGTCGGCGCGGCCGTGGTGAAGGCGTACGCCGTCGAGGACCGCACCCAGGAGCGCATCGACCGCGAGATCGATGCCACCAGCGCCGCCCAGATCAAGGCGCAGGCCTACACCTCGATCTTCTTCAGCCTCGGCGGCCTCTCCGGCGGCCTCGCCAACGCCGGCGTGATCGTCGGCGGCGTGCTGCTGGCGCTCGCCTACCAGGGCACCGGCGGCGCGCTGACCGTCGGCGAGATCCTGGCCTTCGCGTTCCTGGTGACGCTGTTCGTGGGCCCGGTGCAGATGGGCACGCAGATCCTCACCGACGCGCAGAACGCGATCGCGTCCTGGCGGCGCACGATCGGCATCCTGGACACGCCCGCCGACCTCGTCGACCCGGGCCCGGCCGGGACCGTCCTGCCCCGCGGCCCGCTCTCGATCGAGTTCGACGCGGTCACCTTCGCCTACCCCGGCGGCCGTCCGGTGCTGCACGACATCTCCTTCGAGATCGCGCCCGGCAGCCGCGTCGCCGTGGTCGGCGAGACCGGGTCGGGGAAGTCGACGATCGCGAAGCTGCTCACCCGGGTGATGGACGTGACCGACGGCCGGGTCCGGCTCGACGGCGTCGACGTACGCGAGATCGGCAACGCCTCGCTGCGCACCAGCGTCGTGCTCGTCCCGCAGGAGGGCTTCCTCTTCGACTCCACCCTGGCCGAGAACGTCCGATACGGGCGGCTCGAAGCCACCGACGAGGAGATCGAGGGGGCCGCCCGGATCCTCGGCCTGGGGGACTGGCTGGCCGGTCTCCCCGCCGGCGTCCGCACCCGTGTCGGGCAGCGCGGCGAGTCGCTCTCGGCCGGCGAGCGCCAGCTCGTGGCACTCCTACGCGCCCAGCTGGCCGATCCCGACCTGCTCGTCCTCGACGAGGCCACCTCCGCGGTCGACCCGCGGCTGGAGATGCGGATCAACCGGGCCCTGGAGCGCCTGATGAGCGGCCGTACGTCAGTCACCATCGCCCACCGGCTCTCCACCGCCGAGGCGGCCGACGAGGTGATCGTCGTCGATGCCGGACACCTCGCTCAGCGCGGCCCGCACAGCGACCTGGTGGCGCAGGCCGGCTCGACGTACGCCCGCCTGCACGCCTCCTGGGTCGCCCAGCAGGGCAGCTGATCAGGCCGCCAGCACGGTGAACGGAGCCCAGGGGAGGTTGCGGACGACCGTGAAGACGACGGTCAGCGCCAGCCAGGTGTAGACCGCGGTGCGCGACCGGGCCCAGCCGGGCGCGGGAGGGCCGCCGACGCGGCCGCGGAGCCAGAAGAACCAGAGCAGCGCGAGCAGCGGCAGCCCGAGCAGGAACATCAGTGCGTTGTGGCCGATCGCGCCGGATACGTCACCCGACAGCAGCGACATCGTGCCGCGCGTCATCCCGCAGCCGGGGCAGTCGATGCCGGTCAGAGCGTGGATCGGGCACGGGGGGACATAGGCGACGAGCCCGGGAGAGGTGGCGAAGACGGCCGCGAGGCCCGCCCCGCCGGCCACGACGGCCAGTGGGACGAGCCCCGCGCGCACCCGTGAGGGTGTGGTCACATGGTCCCCGACTGGGCGGCCATGCCGACGCCGAGGACGACCGAGGCGATGATGTAGAGGACGATCACGACGACGCCGGTGATGGCACCGATGATGCCCCACTTCTTGGCGCCCTCGGCGTCACCCTGGACGGCCTTGACGATCGAGACGATGCCGAAGGGCAGGCAGCAGAAGAGCGTGACCAGGATGCCGATCACGAGGGCGCTGGTGTCGGTCTGCTTCGCCGGTGCCGGCTGCGGGGTGGGGTTAGCCATGGTGCGGTGTTCTCCAGTTTGAATAGTCGACTCGTGGAGTCGGCTGACAGGGCCGTACCGAGACCGGCCCAGATGACCGGGAGAGTCTGGCAGCCCGGCGCTTCAGGAGCGCCCGATGACGGCCGCGACATGCCGGTTGTGTCCGTACTGTTGCCCAGCGGGATACTGGAGGCGTGACTGGACCCACGAGCGAGGGGCTGGACCCCGCCATCGCCGACCGCCTCAAGCGCAACCCCGACGGGCTGGTGCCCGCGGTGGCACAGCAGCATGACACCGGCGAGGTGCTGATGCTCGGCTACATGGACGACGAGGCCCTGGCGCGCACGCTCGCGACCGGCCGGGCGACCTACTGGTCCCGCAGCCGGCAGGAGTACTGGGTCAAGGGGGAGACCTCCGGCCACCGGCAGTACGTCAAGGAGGTCCGCCTGGACTGCGACGGCGACACGATCCTGCTCAAGGTCGACCAGGAGGGCCCCGCCTGCCACACCGGCGACCACACCTGCTTCGACGCCGGCCTGATCTCATGAAGGGCGCCTTCGGCCCCACCGTCACCGCCGGACTCGCCGGTGCGGCCCTGGCCGCGTGGGCGGGCTCCAACGAGTGGGTGAAGGTGACCGCCCCGGCCCAGATGCCGGCCGACCTCAACGACTCCCCGGCCACCACCGGCCTGGCCCTGGTCGCCCTCGCGGCCTGGGGCGTGGTCCTGGTCACCCGGGGTCTCGTACGCCGCCTGGTGGCCGCCCTCGCCGGCCTGGCCGGGATCGGCGTGATCGTCACGTTCTTCGGCCATGCCGGGATCGACGCGCTCGGCCGGGCGATCGACTCCGAGGTGGTCTGGGGTGAGACCGAGCACACCACCACCCCCTGGCCCTACCTCGCGCTCCTCGGCGCGGTCGTGACCGTCGCGGCGGCCGTCGCGGCCGTACGGCTGGCTCCTTCGTGGCCCGAGATGGGCCGCAGGTACGACGCGCCGGCCGCCGCCACACCGGAGCAGAAGCCGTTGGAGGAGCAGTCCACGATCGATGTCTGGAAGTCGTTGGACGAGGGTCGGGACCCGACAACCGGGGATCAATGAATACACTGCAGCCAAGCCCACCTGGATCGCTTCGGGCTTCGCTTCAGCAAGAGAACTCGTAGAGGAGTCATCGCATGTCCGCCAGCCACGGCAACACCCCGGCAGCCTGGATCGCAGTCGCGGTCGGCCTCCTCGGCTTCCTCATCGGAAGCGTCGCCATGATGCTCGACCCGATCAGCTGGCTCGTCTTCTGGGTCGGCGTCGCCGTCACCGTCGCGGGCGGCCTGCTCTTCATCGTGCTCTCCAAGCTCGGCTTCAACGTCGAGTCACACTGAGCCTGTGAGACAGCGAGGCCCCCGGCGGATCCGCCGGGGGCCTCGCTGATTCCAAAGAGCCGAGCTCACATGGGGTGAGCTCAGTACGTGGTGGTGGTGCTGAAGTCGAGAGCACCGGACAGGTTCAGGATGAGCCCGATGACGAACAGAACGATGGCGACGATGCCGAGGATGAAGCCGGCGGTGGCCATGCCACGCCCGCCCTGCGCGCCACCGGAGGCGTCGATCTCGTTCTGGGCCATCTTGCCGAGGATGATCGCCGGGATACCGGTGAAGATTCCGCAGCAGATGCAGCCGAGGATGCCGAGGACAAGTGCCCAGATCGCCTTCTTGTTGTTGCCCGCAGGCTGACCGGGCTGCCCGGGTGCCGGCGAACCGTACGGGGGCGGCGGCGGAGGAGTTCCGTAGCTCATGTGTGTCTGACCTCCAAAGTCAGGCGAGTTGGGTAGAGATGGAAGAAACTTAACGTTTCCCGCCCGCACTGTGGCGCCAAATCGGGCGTGTCACGGTTCGGGTGAGAGGCTTTGCACGTGGGTCATACCCGGAAACGAGAGGTTTAAACATGTCGGTGCTCGAAAAGATCATCGACGGCGTACGTCTGGACCTGGCGCAGCGCCAGGCGACGGTGTCCGAGGCGGATCTGCGGGCCCGGCTGGCCGACGTCGACGCGCCCCGCGACCCGATGCCGCACTTCCGTGCGGCGGGCAGCAGCGTGATCGCCGAGGTGAAGCGGAAGAGCCCCTCCAAGGGCGCCCTGGCCGACATCCCGGACCCGGCCGAGCTGGCCCAGAAGTACGCCGCCGGAGGTGCCGCCGCGATCTCGGTGCTCACCGAGGAACGCCGCTTCGGCGGGTCCCTCGCCGACCTGCTCGCGGTCCGCGCGGCCGTCGACACCCCGATCCTGCGCAAGGACTTCATCGTCGAGCCCTACCAGCTGCTGGAGGCCCGGGCAGCCGGAGCCGACCTCGCGCTGCTGATCGTGGCGGCGCTGGACGACGACACGCTGCGCAGCCTCTACGACCAGGCGCGTGAGCTGGGTCTGACCGTGCTGGTCGAGACCCACGACGAGGCCGAGGTCGCCCGGGCGGTCGACCTCGGCGCCGAGCTCATCGGCGTCAACGCCCGCAACCTGAAGACCCTGGAGATCGACCAGGACGTCTTCGGCCGGCTCGCGCCGCTCATCCCCGAGGACCGGGTGAAGGTCGCCGAGTCGGGCATCTTCACCGCCACCGACGTCAAGCGCCACGTCTCCGAAGGGGCCCGCGCGGTCCTGGTCGGCGAGGCGCTGGTCAAGCATGGCGACCCGCAAGGCACGGTCGCCGAGTTCACCGGAATCCAAGGCTAGGACCAGCCATGACAACTCACATCCACGAAACGACGAGCTACGACGCCGACGAGTTCGGCTGGTTCGGTGGCGAGGCCGAGGGATTCGGCGGCCGCTTCATGCCCGAGGCGCTGATGAAGGCGCTCATCGAGCTCGACGACGCCTGGCAGAAGGCGAAGGCCGACCCGGCGTTCGTGGCCGAGTTCGACGCGATCCTGCGCGACTACGCCAACCTGCCGAGCCCGCTCTACCACGCGACCCGGCTCTCCGAGCAGCTCGGCGTACGCGTCCTCCTCAAGCGCGAGGACCTCAACCACACCGGCGCCCACAAGATCCGCAACGTGCTCGGCCAGGCGCTGCTGACCAAGCGGATGGGCAAGACCCGGGTCATCGCCGAGACCGGCGCCGGCCAGCACGGGGTGGCCTCCGCGACCGCCGCCGCCTACTTCGGTCTCGACTGCACCGTCTACATGGGCAAGGTCGACACCGACCGCCAGGCGCTCAACGTGGCCCGGATGCGGCTGCTCGGCGCCGAGGTCGTCCCGGTGCCCTCCGGCAGCGGCACCCTCAAGGACGCGATCAACGAGGCGCTGCGCGACTGGGTCGCCAGCGTCGACCACACCGCCTACCTGTTCGGCACCGCCGCCGGGCCCCACCCGTTCCCCACGCTGGTCAGGGACATCGTGCGCGGCATCGGCGACGAGGCCCGGGCCCAGTCCCTCGAGCAGTTCGGCGGCCTCCCGAACGCCGTCGTGGCCGCGGTCGGCGGTGGCTCCAACGCCATCGGCCTCTTCACCGCGTTCCTGGATGACGAGGACGTCGAGATCCACGGCTTCGAGGCCGGGGGAGACGGCTTCGAGACCGGCCGCCACGCCGCCACCATCCAGGCCAACGACCCCGGCGTGCTCCACGGCGCCCGCACCTACGTGCTCCAGGACGAGGACGGCCAGACCATCGAGTCCCACTCGATCTCCGCCGGTCTCGACTACCCCGGCGTCGGGCCGCAGCACGCCTGGCTGGCCAAGTCCGGCCGGGCGAGCTACACGAGCATCACCGACAAGGAGGCGATGGACGCCTTCGCGCTGCTCTCGCGCTCCGAGGGCATCATCCCCGCGATCGAGTCGGCCCACGCGATCGCGGGCGCCATCAAGATCGCCCCGGAGATCAAGGAGCGCCACGGTGAGGGCGCCACGATCCTGATCAACCTGTCCGGTCGCGGCGACAAGGACATGGGCACGGCCATCGAATACTTCGGACTTGGAGAAGCACAGTGAGTACGTCGGCAGCGTTCGAGAAGGCGAAGGCCGAGAACCGCGCCGCCCTGGTCGGCTACCTTCCGGCGGGCTTCCCCACGGTCGACGGCTCGATCGAGGCGCTGACCACGATGGTCGAGGCCGGCTGCGACATCATCGAGATCGGCCTGCCCTACTCCGACCCGGTCATGGACGGCCCCACCATCCAGGACGCCGTGCAGCAGGCCCTCGACGGCGGCGTACGCGTCGACGACGTGTTCCGCGTCGTCGAGGCCGTGGCGGCGACCGGGGTGCCGACCCTGGTGATGACCAGCTGGAACCCGATCGAGCGCCGTGGCGTGGACCGCTTCGCCCAGCAGCTGCAGGACGCTGGCGGCGCGGGCCTGATCACGCCTGACATCACCCCGGACTTCGCGCCGGAGTGGATCGAGGCCGCCGACGCCCGTGACCTCGACAAGGTCTTCCTGGTCGCGCCGAGCAGCACCGACGAGCGGATCGCGATGACGACGGCCCAGTGCCGAGGCTTCGTCTACGCCACCGCGGTCATGGGCGTCACCGGCGCCCGCGCCAAGACCTCCGACCTGGCCGCCCCGCTGGTCGCCCGCACCAAGAAGACCACCGATCTGCCGGTCGGCGTCGGTCTCGGGGTCAGCAACGGCGCCCAGGCGGCCGAGATGGCTGCGTACGCCGACGGGGTCATCGTCGGCTCCGCCTTCGTGCGTACGCTGCTGGACAACCGCTCCGACGAGCAGGCGGCGCTCAAGGCGCTGGCGAGCCTGACCGAGGACCTGGCCGCGGGAGTCCGCGCGCGTTGAGGTTCCTCGCTCTTCCCGTCCTGCTCGTCCTCATCGGCGTGCTCACCGGTTGCGGCGCTCCCGGCACCGGCCAGGCGCCTGCCTCGGCGATGACCGGGCAGGAGCACACGCCCTACCAGCTCTCCGACACCGCGCTGACCGACACCGAGGGCGAGCCGTTCTCGCTGGCCACCGATGCCGACAAGCCGCTGACCCTGGTCTTCTACGGCTACACCAGCTGCCCCGACGAGTGCCCGCTGGTGATGTCGAGCCTGACCGCGGCACTGACCCGCCTCGACGACGCGGATCGCGAGAAGGTCGAGGTCGTGTTCGTGACCACCGACCCCGCACGCGACTCCGAGCAGGTCCTGCGCAAGTACCTGGACCGCTACGACAAGGACTTCATCGGCCTCACCGGCGACCTGAAGGACATCGTCACCCTGGCCGAGTCGATGCGGCTCTACATAGGGGAGGCCGACCGGCTACCCAGTGGGGGCTACGATCTCGGGGTCCACGACACCCACGTCTCGGCCGTCTCCCAGGGGCAGGCCAGCGTGGTGTGGTCGATGAACACCTCTCCCAAGCAGTTCGCCGACGACATCCACCGCCTTCTCACTCAGAAGTAGCCAAGAAGGGCCCCGCATGATCCTCCCGATGTCCATCCCCAGCCCCGCCGAAGGCGTGCTCTGGCTCGGGCCGGTCCCGTTGCGCGGCTACGCCTTCGCGATCATCCTCGGCATCATCGTCGCCGTCTGGGTCTCCGAGCGGCGCTGGCAGGCCCGCGGCGGCCGGGCCGGCGACATCCAGGACATCGCGCTGTGGGCGGTCCCGTTCGGTCTGGTCGGCGGCCGGATCTACCACGTCATGACCGACTGGCAGCTCTACTTCGGTGACGGGGCCAACCCGATCGAGGCGCTCTACATCTGGCGCGGCGGGCTCGGTGTGTGGGGCGCGATCGCGCTCGGCGCGGTGGGCGCGATCATCGGCGCCAAGCAGAAGGGCATCAAGATCGTCCCGCTGCTGGACACGATCGCCCCGACCTGCCTGCTGGCGATGGGCATCGGCCGCTGGGGCAACTGGTTCAACCAGGAGCTCTTCGGCAGGCCCACCGACCTGCCCTGGGGCCTGGAGATCGACCCGTCGCGCTACCCCGACGGACCCAGCCAGTTCCCGGTCGGCACCACGTTCCACCCGACGTTCCTCTACGAGTTCTGCTGGGACATCCTCGCCTTCTTCGTGATCGTCTACCTGCAGAAGAAGCTGCGTCTGGGCGGCGGCCGTGTGGTCGCCCTCTACGTGATGGCCTACTGCCTCGGCCGCGGCATGATCGAGACCCTGCGCATCGACAACGTGCAGCTGGTCAACGTGCTCGGCCTGCGCTGGAGCGAGTGGATGTCGATCATCCTGTTCGTGCTCGCGGCCGCATGGTGGGCGTACGCCACCTTCACCGGCCGGGGTACCCTCGAGGAGGAGGTCTACAGCGATCCTGCCAAGGCCCCGGCGAACGACGTCGACGACGACACCGAGAACGAACCCGCGAGCGACACTGACGGCAACGCCGCCGACAACGGGACCGACGACGAGGAATCCTCGACAAAGGCCTGATCAGACGCAGATATTAGGCGCAAGGTAGCGCCTCGCGGGAGGGTGTCCGCCGATGGACCCTCGTTCGCAACCTACGCGTGACACAGTGGTAACCTAGCCGCACTCGCGCGGGCCAACGCTGTCCCCTGCAGATTGCCAGTTTCATCCCCGCAAGGGCGCGCGCACCTGTCGCAGACATCCCCCGCTCCGGACTCGACTCGAAGCAGAGTCAGAGAACCGGGGCTATTGGGCTGCGTCGGTCGGTGCGTGCCTGAGCCCGGACAGACGGGAGATCCCGGTGCCGTACGAGCACTCGTATCCATCCCCCCAGGGCCTCTACGACCCTCGGTTCGAGAAGGACGCCTGCGGCGTCGCCATGGTTGCGACGCTGACCGGCGTGGCCAGCCACGACATCGTGAAGCAGGGCATCCGTGCCCTGGTGAATCTCGACCACCGCGGCGCCGCCGGCGCCGAGACCAACTCTGGCGACGGCGCCGGGATCCTGCTGCAGGTCCCCGACGCCTTCCTGCGTGAGGTCGTCGACTTCGACCTTCCGGCCGAGCGTGCCTACGCCGTCGGCACCGCCTTCATCCCAGGCGACGCCGACCAGGTCGAGCGCACCGTGAAGATGGTCGAGGAGATCGCGACCGAGGAGGGCCTCGAGGTCCTCGGGTGGCGCGACGTACCGGTCAACCCCGACTCGCTCGGCGCCACCGCCCTCGCGGTCATGCCGACCTTCCGCCAGCTCTTCGTGGCCGGTGCCAAGCAGCGCGTCACGGGCCTGGCCCTGGAGCGGCTCTCCTTCTGCCTGCGCAAGCGTGCGGAGAAGGAGACCGACGTCTACTTCCCGTCGCTGTCGAGCCGCACCATCGTCTACAAGGGCATGCTCACCACGCCCCAGCTGGCCGAGGTGTTCCCCGACCTGGTCGACGAGCGCGTCGCCTCGGCGATCGCCGTCGTGCACAGCCGGTTCTCGACCAACACCTTCCCGAGCTGGCCGCTGAGCCACCCGTTCCGGTTCATCGCCCACAACGGCGAGATCAACACCGTCATGGGCAACCGCAACTGGATGAAGGCGCGCGAGTCGCTGCTCGAGTCCGAGCTGATCCCCGGCGACCTCGAGCGGCTCTTCCCGATCTGCACCGAGGGCGCCTCCGACTCGGCCTCCTTCGACGAGGTCCTCGAGCTGCTCCACCTGGCCGGCCGCAGCCTGCCGCACGCCATGCTGATGATGATCCCGGAGGCGTGGGAGAAGCACGAGGAGATGGACCCCGCCCGCAAGGCGTTCTACGAGTTCCACTCCTCGCTGATGGAGCCCTGGGACGGGCCCGCGTCGGTGGTCTTCACCGACGGCACCCAGATCGGCGCGGTCCTCGACCGCAACGGCCTGCGTCCCTCCCGCTACTGGGTCACCGAGGACGGACTCGTCGTGCTCGGCTCCGAGGCCGGTGTGCTCGACGACATCGACCCCGCCACCGTCGTCCGCAAGGGCCGCGTGCAGCCGGGCAAGATGTTCCTCGTCGACACCGCGGAGCACCGCATCATCGAGGACGACGAGATCAAGTCCGAGCTCGCCGCCGAGCACCCCTACGACGAGTGGCTCCACGCCGGTCTCGTACGCCTCGACGACATCCCCGAGCGCGAGCACATCGTCCACACCCACGCGAGCGTCACCCGCCGTCAGCAGGTCTTCGGCTACACCGAGGAGGAGCTTCGGATCCTGCTCGCGCCGATGGCCAACACCGGCGCCGAGCCGATCGGCTCGATGGGCACCGACAGCCCGATCGCGGCGCTGAGCGACAAGCCGCGGATGCTGTTCGACTACTTCGCCCAGCTCTTCGCGCAGGTCACCAACCCGCCGCTGGACGCGATCCGCGAGGAGCTCGTCACCAGCCTCAACGGCACCATCGGCGCCGAGTCCAACCTGCTCAACCCGGGTCCGGCCTCGTGTCGTCAGATCGTGCTGCCGTTCCCGGTCATCTCCAACGACGACCTGGCCAAGATCCGTCACATCAACCGTGACGGCGACATGCCGGGCTTCGCGGTCCACATCGTCCGCGGCCTCTACGAGGTCGACGGCGGCGCGGAGGCGCTCCGTTCCCGCCTGGACGAGATCGCAGCCGAGGTGTCCCAGGCGATCGAGGACGGCGCGCGGATCATCGTCCTCTCCGACCGCCACTCCACCCAGGAGATGGCGCCGATCCCGTCGCTGCTCCTGACCGGGGCCGTCCACCACCACCTGGTCCGCGAGCGCACCCGCTCGCAGGTCGGCCTGCTGATCGAGGCCGGAGACGTACGCGAGGTCCACCACGTGGCCCTGCTGATCGGCTACGGCGCGGCTGCGGTCAACCCCTACCTGGCGGTCGAGTCCGTCGAGGACCTCGCCTACGAGGGCTACTACGTGAAGGCCGACGCCGAGAAGGCGATGGCCAACACGATCAAGGCGCTCGGCAAGGGTGTCCTCAAGGTGATGTCGAAGATCGGCGTCTCCACCGTCGCCTCCTACACCGGCGCGCAGATCTTCGAGGCCGTCGGCCTGTCGAAGGAGGTCGTGGACCGCTACTTCACCGGCACCACCTCCAAGCTCGGCGGCATCGGCCTCGACGTGATCGCCGAGGAGGTCGCGAAGCGGCACGCCACCGCCTACCCGCGCGACGGCGTCGCCAACGCCCACCGCGCGCTGCCCATCGGTGGCGAGTACCAGTGGCGCCGCGAGGGCGAGCCGCACCTGTTCGACCCGGAGACCGTCTTCCGGCTCCAGCACGCCACCCGCAGCGGCCGCTACGACGTCTTCAAGCAGTACACCGACCGCGTCAACGAGCAGTCCGAGCGGCTGATGACGCTGCGCGGGCTCTTCAAGCTCAAGAGCGCCGAGGAGCTGGGTCGCCAGAAGATCTCGATCGACGAGGTCGAGCCCGTCGAGGCGATCGTCAAGCGCTTCTCGACCGGCGCGATGTCGTACGGATCGATCTCCCAGGAGGCTCACGAGACGCTCGCCGTCGCGATGAACATCCTCGGCGGCAAGTCCAACACCGGCGAGGGCGGCGAGGACCCGGATCGTCTCTACGACCCCAAGCGCCGCTCGTCGATCAAGCAGGTCGCCTCGGGACGCTTCGGTGTCACCAGCGAATACCTGACCAACGCCGACGACATCCAGATCAAGATGGCCCAGGGCGCCAAGCCCGGTGAGGGCGGCCAGCTGCCCGGCCACAAGGTCTACCCGTGGGTGGCCAAGACGCGTCACTCGACGCCGGGCGTGGGCCTCATCTCCCCGCCGCCGCACCACGACATCTACTCCATCGAGGACCTGGCTCAGCTGATCCACGACCTCAAGAACGCCAACCCGAGCGCTCGTGTCCACGTGAAGCTCGTGGCCGAGGTCGGTGTCGGCACCGTCGCCGCGGGTGTCTCCAAGGCCCACGCCGACGTCGTGCTGATCTCCGGTCACGACGGCGGCACCGGCGCGTCCCCGCTGACGAGCCTCAAGCACGCCGGCGGTCCCTGGGAGCTCGGCCTCGCCGAGGCGCAGCAGACGCTGCTCCTCAACGGCCTGCGCGACCGGATCGTGGTGCAGACCGACGGTCAGCTCAAGACCGGCCGCGACGTGGTCATCGCCGCGCTGCTCGGTGCCGAGGAGTTCGGCTTCGCCACCGCGCCGCTGGTCGTCTCCGGCTGCGTGATGATGCGGGTCTGCCACCTCGACACCTGCCCGGTCGGCGTCGCCACCCAGAACCCGGTCCTGCGGGAGCGGTTCACCGGCAAGGCGGAGTACGTCGTCAACTTCATGCGCTACATCGCCGAGGAGGTCCGTGAGCTCCTCGCCGAGCTCGGCTTCCGGAGCATCGACGAGGCCGTCGGCCACGCCGAGGCGCTCGACGCCCGCGACGCGATCGACCACTGGAAGGCCTCCGGACTCGACCTGTCGCCGATCTTCACCCGCGTGGAGTCGCCGCAGCAGTTCTCCGACCAGGCCCTCTACAACACCAAGGGCCAGGACCACGGTCTGGAGAAGTCGCTCGACGTCAACGAGCTGCTGCCGCTCGCGGCACCGGCACTCGAGCGCGGCGAGCCCGTACGCGCCCAGCTGCCGATCCGCAACGTCAACCGCACCGTCGGCACGATCCTCGGTCACGAGATCACCAAGCGCTACCGCGGTGAGGGCCTGCCCGAGGGCACGATCGACATCACCTTCACCGGCTCCGCGGGCCAGTCCTTCGGCGCGTTCATCCCCAAGGGGCTGACGCTGCGCCTGGAGGGCGACGCCAACGACTACGTCGGCAAGGGCCTCTCCGGCGGCCGGGTGGTCATCCGCCCGGAGCGTACGGCCGGGTTCCGCGCCGAGGAGCACATCATCGCCGGCAACACCCTGGCCTACGGCGCCACCAGCGGGCGGATCCACATCCGCGGGGGCGTGGGGGAGCGGGCCGCGGTCCGCAACTCGGGTGCCAGCATCGTCACCGAGGGCGTCGGCGACCACGGCTGCGAATACATGACCGGTGGTCGTGTCGTCGTGCTCGGCCCGACCGGGCGCAACTTCGCGGCCGGCATGTCCGGCGGCATCGCCTGGGTCCTCGACTTCCAGCAGCAGCGGCTCAACGGCGAGCTGGTCGAGGCCACCGGCGTGGAGGAGAAGTACGCCGCCGAGCTCGAGCAGCTGGTCCGCGACCACCTCGAGGAGACCGGCTCGGCCGTGGCCGAGGCGCTCCTGGCCGACTGGCCGAACTCATCGACCCGCTTCACGCAGGTCATGCCCAGTGACTACAAGCGCGTGCTCGAAGCCCAGGAGGAGGCCCTCGAGGAGGGTCTCGACGAGGACGAGGCAGCGCAGCGGATTATGGAGGTCCTCCATGGCTGACCCGAAGGGTTTTCTGAAGAACGGTCGTGAGGTCGCGACCCGGCGTCCTGTCGAGGAGCGGGTCAAGGACTGGCACGAGGTCTACCCGGGCAAGATCGGCAAGACCCTGCTGCCGATCATCAACACCCAGGCCTCGCGCTGCATGGACTGCGGCATCCCGTTCTGCCACCAGGGCTGCCCGCTCGGCAACATCATCCCCGAGTGGAACGACCTGGTCTGGCGCAACGACTGGGAGGGCGCCTCGGAGCGCCTGCACGCGACCAACAACTTCCCCGAGTTCACCGGTCGTCTCTGCCCGGCTCCGTGCGAGGCCGCCTGCGTGCTGGGCATCAACCAGCCCGCGGTGACCATCAAGAACATCGAGGTCGCGATCATCGACAAGGCCTGGGACGCGGGCCACGTCAAGCCGCAGCCGCCCGAGTGGCTCTCCGGCAAGGCGGTCGCCGTCATCGGCTCCGGTCCTGCGGGCCTGGCCGCCGCCCAGCAGCTCACCCGCTCGGGCCACACCGTGGCCGTCTACGAGCGGGCCGACAAGATCGGCGGGCTGCTGCGCTACGGCATCCCCGAGTTCAAGATGGAGAAGTCGCAGGTCGACCAGCGCCTGGCGCAGATGCGTCGCGAGGGCACGGTCTTCCGTCCGGGCGTCGACGTCGGCACCGACATCACCGGTGCGCAGCTCCGGGACCGCTACGACGCCATCGTGCTGGCCAACGGCTCGACCGTCGGTCGCGACCTGCCGGTCCCCGGGCGTGAGCTCGACGGGATCCACCAGGCGATGGAGTACCTGCCTCAGTCCAACCGGGCCTCGCTCGGTGAGGCGGTCCCCGACCAGATCCTGGCCGAGGGCAAGCACGTGGTCATCATCGGTGGCGGTGACACCGGCGCCGACTGCCTCGGCACCGCGATCCGCCAGGGCGCGGAGTCGATCACCCAGCTGGAGATCATGCCGCGTCCGCCGGAGGAGCGCCCCGAGGGCCAGCCGTGGCCGACCTACCCGATGACCTACCGGGTCGCGTCCGCGCACGAGGAGGGCGGCGAGCGGGTCTACGCCGTCTCCACCAAGGAGTTCCTCGGCACCGAGGACGGCCGCGTACGCGCTCTGAAGCTCGTCGAGGTCGAGTTCATCGACGGCAAGCTCACCGAGAAGGAGGGGACCGAGAAGGAGATCCCCGCCGACCTGGTGCTGCTGGCCATGGGCTTCACCGGCCCGGAGAAGGACGGCCTCCTCACCCAGCTGGGTGTGGAGTACGACGCTCGCGGCAACGTCGCCCGCGACGACTCCTTCGCCACCTCGGTCCCCGGCGTGTACGTCGCCGGCGACGCGGGTCGCGGGCAGTCGCTGATCGTGTGGGCGATCGCCGAGGGCCGCGCCGCCGCGGCCGCCGTCGACACCTACCTCACCGGCTCGACCAACCTGCCCGCGCCGATCCGTCCGACGGACCGGCAGCTGATGGTCTGAGACCCCAGCCTGAGGCACAACGGAGTGCCGACCACTGGCCCGGCACCTCCATCTCGGAGGTGTCGGGCCAGTCGGGTCTCAGCCATCGGATCGGAGGATCCGACAGCGTTCGTACACACTTGTGGCGCTGAGTTTGTGGCACACCTCCATTGCCCGCGCCTGCGGGGAGGGGCTAGCCGGCGGTGACCTCACGCCGGGCCCAGCGTGGAGCGACCACGTCTGACCCGGGCCACGGCGTAAACCTTGGATGAACGGCCTGATCAGGACGAGGTCCGGGTGCTGGTTTGAACGTTCCAGAGGGGTAGTCTGGGCTCCCGTGAGAAGAGCGAAGATCGTCTGCACCCTGGGACCCGCCGTCGGGACGGAGCGTCGCATCCGCGAGCTCGTCTACGCAGGCATGGACGTCGCCCGGATGAACATGAGCCACGGGTCCCACGACGACCACTCCAGCAACTACGCGCTGGTGCGGGAGGCGGCCGCCGCGAGCGGGCACAGCGTCGGCATCTTCGCCGACCTGCAGGGGCCCAAGATCCGGCTGGAGCGGTTCAAGGAGGGCTCCGCGACGCTGCGCCGCGGCCAGGCCTGGACGATCACCACGCGCGACGTGCAGGGTGACGACGAGATCTGCGGGACGACGTACAAGGGCCTTCCCGGTGACGTGAAGGTCGGCGACCCGATCCTGATCGACGACGGCAAGCTGCGCCTGCGGGTCACCGCGGTCGACGACACCGAGGTCCACACCGAGGTGCTGGTCGGCGGGCCGGTCTCGAACAACAAGGGCATCAACCTGCCCGGCGTCGCCGTCTCCGTGCCGGCTCTGTCCGAGAAGGACGAGGAGGACCTCCGGTTCGCGCTCAAGCTCGGCGTCGACATGGTCGCGCTCAGCTTCGTCCGCAACGCCAGGGACTACGAGGACGTCCGCAAGATCATGGACGAGGAGGGGCGCGTCGTCCCGGTCATCGCCAAGATCGAGAAGCCGCAGGCGATCGACAACCTCGACGAGGTCATCGCCGCCTTCGACATGTTCATGGTGGCCCGTGGTGACCTCGGCGTGGAGTGCCCGCTCGAGGAGGTCCCGTTCCTGCAGAAGCGGATCATCGAGCTGGCCCGTCTCAACGCCAAGCCGGTCATCGTCGCTACCCAGATGCTCGACTCGATGATCTCCAACCCGGCGCCCACCCGCGCGGAGGCCAACGACGTCGCCAACGCCGTCCTCGACGGCGCCGACGCGGTGATGCTCTCGGCCGAGACGAGCGTGGGCGACTATCCGATCCACACCGTGGAGACGATGGCGCGCATCATCGCGGCCACCGAGCGCCACGCGTTCTCCTCCGAGAGCAGCCGCGCCGCCGAGCTCAGCCCCATCGACTGGGACCCGCACACCCGCTCCGGAGTCATCGCCAAGGCCGCCGCGGAGGTCGCCGACCGGGTCGGCGCGAAATACCTCGTCGCTTTCACCACCTCCGGTGACTCCGCCCGCCGCCTCTCCCGGCTGCGCGGTGTGATCCCGCTGCTCGCCTTCACCCCCTCCGATGCCGTACGCAGCCAGCTCGCGCTCAGCTGGGGCACCGAGACCTTCCGCACCGACGAGGTCGAGCACACCGACGAGATGGTCCGCCAGGTCGACGAGAACCTGCTCAAGCTCGGCCGTGTCGAGGAGGGCGAGCTCGTCGTCATCATCGCCGGCTCGCCTCCCGGCATCCCCGGCTCCACCAACGCGCTGCGCATCCACCGCATCGGCGACGCGATCAACGAGGTCGCGCCCGCCTACGAGCGCAAGGGCTAGGACTTCGGGCCGATGAGGCGGTCGAGCTCGGCGACTGCCTCGCGGCGCGAGACGCTGATCGTCTTCCAGGACGACCGGCGCCACGGGATGCCGACCAGATCGAGCGCCCATGTGCAGAGGTCGCGGATGTCGTCGGAATGGTTGACGAATTGCCACCGACCGTACGCGTAGCGCTTCTTCTCGCCCGCGACGACACGAGTCGCCCAGTTGTTCACCCGGCATCCGTCAGAGTGGAACAGCCCGCGTAGGAACGGTCCGGGATGAGCCGTCACGATCTCCTTCTGCCAGTCCTCCAGGGCGATGGGGCGCTCGTGTTTGCGGCCGGGGCCGAGTTGAGGAAACAGGCAGGGGAGGTGTTTCCACGAGATCGTGGTGATCACAGCTCCGACCACGAGGCGAGTATGCGGACGACCGCCGGGTTTGAGACGAGCCATCAGCACCGCGAGGCGCTCGTTGATGTCGGGGTACTTCCGGTCGTTGATGATGTGAAGATTGAACACACCGCGCCGGCCTTCGCTGATGTGTCCGTCCCCGAGATACCAGCCAAGAAGCTCGGAGTACGCCTCGTCATCAAGGTCGCCCCCGTCGCATCGTGGACATGGCGGAGCGAGATGGGTCTGGCCGCGGACGATCCCGCGACGTTGGTAGAGCCGGCGCCATCGACGGATCGTCTTGATCGCAACGCCGTGCTTGGCCGCATTGTCCGCGTCGCGCATCCCCTCGTCGGAGCAGCGCAGTGCGCTGTCGACGACGGACTGGGGACGTACGTGGGGCATACGAGCATCATGAGCGTGGCCACCGACAATTTTGGTGCCGGATGTGGGATTCGAACCCACAAGCCCTTTCGGGCAACGGTGTTTGAGACCGCAGCGTATGCCGTTCCGCCAATCCGGCTGGATCGAGAAGAAATCTACCGGACCGTGGGCGGAATCACTGCACCGGGACGTGCCTCCGATGGCCTAGTCTGTGCTCGTGACGCAGAGCAACCCCAGCAGCACCCCGGAGAGCCAGGCGCGGCGTACGGTCGTCATCGCGGAGGACGAGGTCTTGATCAGGATGGACCTCAAGGAGATGCTCACCGAGGAGGGTTACGACGTCGTCGGTGAGGCGGGCGACGGCAAGGCCGCGATCGAGCTCGCCACCGAGCACAGACCCGACCTGGTGATCCTCGACGTCAAGATGCCGGTGCTCGACGGGATCGCGGCGGCGGAGGCGATCGCGCGCGACCGGATCGCGCCGGTCGTCATGCTGACCGCGTTCTCCCAGCGCGACCTGGTGGAGCGGGCCCGCGACGCGGGCGCGATGGCGTACCTCGTCAAGCCGTTCAACATCACCGACCTGGTGCCGGCGATCGAGCTGGCGGTGAGCCGTTTCCAGGAGCTTGCCCAGCTCGAGCGGGAGGTCGCCGGTCTGACCGACCGGCTGGAGACCCGCAAGGCGGTCGACCGGGCGAAGGGGATCCTGCAGGAGGGTCTGACGCTGAGCGAGCCCGACGCTTTCCGGTGGATCCAGAAGACCGCGATGGACCTGCGGCTGTCGATGCGCCAGGTCGCAGAGGGCGTCATCGAGCACGGCGTGAGTGGCCCACGTACCTGAATCCGTGTAAACGGCACGTCACAGATCGGTTGCGGTCTCCAATGAGGGTCAACCTGTGGCTTGTTCGTGGGTGATCTCGGCCTAGACTGCCCGCGCGGATCCGGCCGACCAGCGTATTCAGCTGGTGTCAGGGTCCGTCTTTAGGACACACAGGCAGGAGTACCCACGTGCGCAAGCGGCTCTACAGAGTCCTCGTCGCGCTCATCGGTGCGCTGATGGTGCTGTTGGTTGGGAGCCCGGGTGCCGCACAGGCAACCGAGACCCCACCGCCGGACGCCACCGCGATCCAGGTGACGCTTCAGGACGAGGCCAACAAGGATGCCCAAGGCAATCCGAAACCGATCCCGGGAGTGACCCTCGAGGTCAGCAAGGACGGCGAGAAGGCCGGTGAGGGCGTCACCGACGACAAGGGTGTGGCGATCATCGTCGTCGATGAGCTCGGGAAATACACCGTGACCCTCGACGAGAAGACCCTCCCGGAAGGCACGGTCCTCGACGAGGACACCAAGGGCGAGGCCACCGTCCAGGTACGTTTCCAGGGGCCCAACAACCGGGCCATCTTCCCGATCGGGGTCACCGCCGGTGAGGAGTCGAACTTCGGCAAGGACCTCGCCCAGAACCTGCGCGCGGGCATCGTGTTCGCCCTGGTCCTGTGCTTGGCCGCCCTCGGGTTCTCGCTGATCTTCGGCACGACCGGCCTGTCCAACTTCGCCCACGGTGAGATGCTCACCTTCGGTGCGTTGATGGCCTGGACCTTCGACCAGGTCTTCAAGACCGGCGCCCTGGCCTCGGTCTCGGTGCTCCTCGCCGGCATCATCGCGGTCCTCCTCGGTGGCCTGGGCGGCTTCGCACAGGAGAAGATCCTGTGGGGTCCGCTGCGCCGGCGCGGCACCGGCCTGATCGCGATGATGATCGTCTCGATCGGCCTGGCGATCTTCCTGCGCTACCTGTTCCAGTACTTCTACGGCTCCTCGACCCGGTCGCTGTCGCAGTACAACGGCCAGCAGCGTGAGCAGCACTGGTACTACCTCGGTCTCTCGCTCGCCGACCGCGAGGTGGTCATCGTGCTCGTCGCGATCATCACGATCACCGCGGTCTGCCTGTGGCTGGCCAAGAGCCGGATGGGCAAGGCGATGCGCGCGGTCTCGGACAACCCGGCACTGGCCGCGTCCTCCGGCCTGCGGGTCGACGGCGTCATCACCAACGCGTGGGTGATCGGTGGCGCGTTGACCGCGCTGTCCGGTGTGCTCTACGCGATGCAGCTGCAGGTGAACAGCTTCATGGGCATGCGGATCCTGCTGGTCATCCTCGCCGCGGTCACCCTCGGTGGTCTCGGCACGATCTGGGGCGCTCTCGTCGGCTCGCTGGTGATCGGGCTCGTCTACGAGCTCGGACCGCTGTTCGGCGTACCCGCCTCGATCAAGGAGATCGGCCCGCTGCTGATCATGATCGTGATCCTGCTGGTGCGGCCCCAGGGCATCCTGGGTCGTAAAGAGCGGCTCGGGTAGGAGAGACAATGGATATTCTCGACATTCTCCGGGCAGCGTTGCAGCAGGCACTCGGCCCGCAGGCAATCGTCTTCGCCCTGGCCGCCATCGGCCTCAACATCCACTTCGGCTACACCGGGCTGCTCAACTTCGGCCAGGCCGGGTTCGTCGCGGTGGGCGCCTATGGTCTGGCCGTCTCCGTGGTCACCTACGGGGCGCCGTTCTGGCTCGGTATCGTCATGGCGATCGTGGCCCCGCTGCTGCTCGCCGTGGTCCTGGGTGTGCCGACGCTGCGTCTGCGCGCCGACTATCTGGCGATCGTGACCATCGCCGCAGCCGAGGTGCTGCGGTTCGTCTTCGGCTCGGTGGAGATGAAGGACACCTTCGGAGGCTCCAACGGGCTCAACGGATACGCCAGGCCGTTCCAGGAGGCCAACCCCTACAGCAGCGGCCTCGACCTGGGGTTCATCTCCTTCGGGCGCAACGACCTGTGGTCGCTGACCGTCGGCTGGATCCTGGTCGCGCTGTGCTGCCTGCTGGTGTGGGCGCTGATGCGCAGCCCGTGGGGCCGTGTGCTCCGCTCGATCCGTGAGGACGAGGACGCGGTCCGCTCGCTGGGCAAGAACGTGTTCGCGTACAAGATGCAGGCCCTCGCCCTCGGTGGTGTCATCGGTGGTCTGGGCGGCATGTTCCTGGCTCTCAAGCAGGCCTCGGTCGTGCCGAGCGACTACTCCACGCTGCTCACCTTCTACGCCTTCGCCGCGCTGCTCCTCGGCGGCGCGGGCCGAGTGATGGGCCCGGTCATCGGCTCCGTCCTGTTCTGGTTCCTGATCGCGGGGCTAGGCTCGTTCTTCAGCCAGTCGGCAGGTAAGGGCGGATGGATCCCGACGGTGATCATGACCGACACCCAGGCCAGTGTGATCCGCTACATCATGCTGGGGCTGGCCATCATGCTGCTGATGATCTTCCGTCCCCAGGGGATCATCGGCGACCGTAGGGAGATCGCGATCGATGGACGCTGACATGACTGACCAGACGAGCACCGAGACGAGCGACGTGGCGAGCAAGACCGGGCCTGCGGGCCTGGTCGGGGCGAGCACGGAGCCGGGCAGCAAGAAGTCCGACCCGATCATCGTCGCCGACAACATCACGCGTACGTTCGGAGGACTCACCGCCGTCGACGTCGACCACGTCGAGATCCAGCGCGGTGCGATCACCGCGCTGATCGGCCCCAACGGAGCCGGGAAGACGACGTTCTTCAACCTGCTGACCGGCTTCGACCAGCCCAACACCGGCTCGTGGAGCCTGGAGGGCAAGTCGCTCAAGGGCGTGGCTCCCTACAAGGTCGCCCGCCTCGGGATGGTGCGCACCTTCCAGCTCACCAAGGTGCTGGCCAAGCTCACCGTGATCGAGAACATGCGCCTGGGCGCCACGGGGCAGAAGGGTGAGCGGTTCTGGGCCGCGCCGTTCAAGTTCCTGTGGGGCAAGCAGGAGGACGCCGTCACCGCGAAGGCCGACGACCTGCTGGCCCGGTTCCTGCTGGACAAGAAGCGCGAGGACTTCGCCGGGTCGCTCTCCGGCGGTCAGCGCAAGCTGCTCGAGATGGCCCGCGCGCTCATGGTCGACCCCGAGGTCGTCATGCTCGACGAGCCGATGGCGGGTGTGAACCCGGCCCTGAAGCAGTCGCTGCTCGGCCACGTGAAGTCGCTGCGCGACGAGGGCCGCACGGTCCTCTTCGTGGAGCACGACATGGACATGGTCCGCGACATCTCCGACTGGGTCATCGTGATGGCCCAGGGCAAGATCGTCGCTGAAGGCACTCCTGAGTCGGTCATGGCCGACCAGCGTGTCATCGACGCCTATCTCGGGGCCCACCACGACACCGACCTGAGCGAGCTCGACGAAGAGGTCCTCGAGGCCGAGGTCGAGGCAGAGCTCGAGGGCGACATCGCCCAAGAGGAGGACTCGAAGTGACTTCCACCGAAGCGGAGGAGTTCCGCGAGAAGCATCTGAGCGAGGCCGAGGGTGCGGTGCTCCGCGCCGACGGGCTCATCGCCGGCTACCTTCCCGGGGTCAACATCCTCAACGACACCGACCTCTACTGCCAGCCCGGTGAGCTGGTCGGCATCATCGGCCCCAACGGCGCCGGCAAGTCGACTCTGCTCAAGGCGCTGTTCGGCCTGGTGAAGATCCATGAGGGCACGGTCAAGCTGAACGGTGAGGACATCACCGGAAAGCGTGCTGACGAGCTGGTCTCGCGGGGTATCGGGTTCGTCCCGCAGAACAACAACGTCTTCCCGAGCCTGACCATCGAGGAGAACCTCGAGATGGGCTGCTACCAGGCCCCGAAGAAGTTCGCGGAGCGGTTCGAGTTCGTCACCGGGATCTTCCCGGCCCTCGGTGAGCGCCGCAAGCAGCGCGCCGGTGGCCTCTCCGGTGGTGAGCGTCAGATGGTCGCGATGGGCCGGGCGCTGATGATGGAGCCGTCGGTCCTGCTGCTCGACGAGCCCTCCGCGGGGCTCTCGCCGGTCATGCAGGACGAGGTCTTCGTGCAGACCCGCAAGATCAACCAGGCGGGTGTCTCGGTCGTGATGGTCGAGCAGAACGCTCGCCGCTGCCTGCAGATCTGCGACCGTGGCTACGTGCTCGACCAGGGCCGCAACGCCTACACGGGGGCGGGGCGCGAGCTCGCCGACGACCCGAAGGTGATCGAGCTCTACCTCGGCACTCTGGGTGCCAAGGAGGACTGACGAGCGAGGCCGAACGGCGAGCTTGCTCGTCCGTTCGTGCCGAGCGAGGAAGTTCCGCCGCCGAAGGCGGCCGGACTGAGGGCGTATGTCCTGAAACGGCCGGGCCCCGGAGCAGCATGCTCCGGGGCCCGGCCGTTTCGTGCTCAGGCGACGGTGTGCGAGCGTCGCTGGGAGCGCCGGGCGGCGAGCAGCTCGCCGACGGCGCTGGACTGCTTCGGGCCGCGCTGCAGGCGGGCGTGGTGGGGCAGGGCCCGGCCCAGGACGGTGAGCCGGGAGCGTACGACCGCGGTCGGGGCCACCCGCATCACGGCCTGGGCGCCGAGGCCGATCCGGGCGAGGAACCGGTTGCCGTCACGGCCACCTGCGGAGGCCGCGGCCGCGATCGTCCTGATCCCGCGTTCCTCCGCGAAGGAGACGGCCGACTCCATCAGCATCCGGCCCACGCCACGGCGGCGGAAGCTGGGGACGACGTGGGGTGCGAAGATCTGCACCGTCGGCTCCAGGTTGAGCGGGCCGAAGGTGGTCGCACGCACGTAGACCGCCCCGACGGGCTCGCTGCCGCACTCGGCGACCAGGAGGCGCTGGTCGGGGGAGGCGTCGGCGTCACGGATGATCGTCTCCAGGTCGCTCAGCTGCTCTTGGGCGTCCGCCATCCGCAGCGAGTCCTGCCAGATGCCGAGAAGGAAGAGCGCGTCGTCGGCTCGTGCCTCTCGCATCGTCACCGGCACCCTCATCGAGTCCGTCCTCCGAGAGTGCCGTGCGTACAGATGATCACAATTCCTCCACGATCGTGGCTGTTCCTGGGCGGAATCGGGTTTCCCGAGTGATTATGGGTCACCACGGCGCCGATAGTACGGAGCCGATGATGGCGGCAACCCAGGCAATGATGCCATGGGGGAGATGTAACGGATTGGTGAAAAGACAGGTCCCTCGGGTGATTCGCCCTCCGTGCGTCTCTAATGTGTCTCCGCAAGGTCCGACGTGAGCCGGGCCAGCCCATACGAAAGAGGGACTAAGCAGTGAACTCATCATCCTCTACCTGGATGAAGCTGACCGCAGGCGCCGGCGCCTTGGCGCTCAGCTTCACCCTCGCCGCCTGCGGCGGCGAGACCGCTTCCGAGGAGCCGGAGAAGAAGGCCGCCGCCAAGGGCGACGGCACTCTCACCATCGGGCAGCTTCTCCCGCAGACCGGTAGCCTCGCGTTCCTCGGCCCGCCCGAGTTCGCCGGTTCCGACCTGGCGATCCAGGACATCAACGCCGCCGGTGGTGTGCTCGGCAAGGACGTCGTCCCTGTCGTAGCGGACTCCGGTGACACCACCTCCGCGATCGCCCCCACCGAGGCCGACAAGCTCATCGACGCCAAGTCCGACGTCATCGTCGGCACCGCGTCCTCGGGCGTGTCGATGACCGTGATCGACAAGATCATGTCGTCGGGCACCGTGATGTTCTCCCCGGCGAACACCTCGACCGAGTTCGACGAGGGCGACTTCGCCAAGCCGGACCTCTACTTCCGCACGGCTCCGTCCGACATCCTGCAGGGCGCCGTCATGGCCAACCTGCTGCTCGAGGACAAGCGCACCAACGTGGCGATCCTGGCCCGCCAGGACGCGTACGGCGAGACGCTTGCCGAGGAGATCAAGGCCAACCTCGAGGGTGCCGGCTCCAAGGTCGCCACCACGGCGTTCTACTCCGAGGACGCCACCTCGTTCGACGCCCAGATCAACGAGGTCGCGGGCTCGGGTGCCGACGCGGTCGTCGTGGTCGCCTTCGAGGAGACCAAGAAGCTCATCCCGCAGCTCATCGCCGCGGGTGCCGGTCCGGCCAAGCTGCCGACGTACTTCGTCGACGGCAACCTGTCGGACTACTCCAAGGACTTCACCAAGGGCGAGCTCAAGGGTGTCAAGGGCACCCTCCCGGGCGCCGAGACCACTGGTGACTTCAAGGAGCAGCTGCTGAAGGTCGACCCGAAGCTGGCCGACTACTCCTACGCCGCCGAGTCCTACGACGCCACCATCGTCTCCGCGCTGGCGGCTGTGAAGGCCGACAGCGACGCCGGCGAGGCCATCGCCGAGGAGATCGTCGACATCACCACCGGTGGCGAGAAGTGCGAGACGTACGCCGACTGCGTCAAGCTCATCGAGGACGGCAAGGACATCGACTACGACGGCAAGTCCGGTCCGATCGAGCTCGGCGAGACCGGTAGCCCGACGGCCGCGTCCATCGGTATCTACCAGTACAACGACAAGGCGACCTACGCCCCCGTCAAGTACATCGCTGGGGAAGTCTGATCCACCCAGTGAAGGGCCCCGGAGCGACGCGCTCCGGGGCCCTTCTACGTACGTTCCTACATCGAGATCCGGTCGGCGTCGATGAGCGAGCAGGTGATCCGTGAGGTGCAGACCCGCTTGCCGCGCTCGTCGGTGATCACGACCTCGTAGGCCGCCGAGCTGCGGCCGAGGTGGATGGCGGTCGCGGTGCCGGTGACGATGCCGGAGGTCGCCGACCGGTGGTGGGTGGCGTTGATGTCGACGCCGACGGCGATCTTGCCGAGGGACGCGGCGTGCATGCCGGAGCCGGTGGACCCGAGCGTCTCGGCGAGCGCGACCGAGGCGCCGCCGTGCAGCAGCCCGTACGGCTGGGTGTTGCCCTCGACCGGCATGGTGCCGACGACCTTCTCGGCCGAGATCTCCAGGATCTTGACGCCCATCTTGTCGTTGAGGCCGCCCATGCCGTGGGGGAGCGAGGCGAAGAACGTCTCGCCCGCGGTCTTGTCGGTCGGCGAGACGGTCGGGTCGGTGGTCGATGCATCGGTCATGGATGCATCGTCGCATGTGCCGCACGGGGTCTGGGAGCGGGGGACGCGCGGGTCTCGACCCGCGGTCGCGCCGTTGTCGGTGGTCGTGGATAGAGTCGGACCGTGGCTGACGTGACGCGTGACCGACTGCTCCTTCTCGATGGGCACTCGCTGGCCTACCGGGCCTTCTTCGCCCTGCCGGTGGAGAACTTCTCGACCGTCACGGGGCAGAACACCAATGCCGTCTACGGCTTCACCTCGATGCTGGTCAACGTGCTGCGCGACGAGACCCCGACTCATGTCGCGGTCGCCTTCGACCTGTCGCGCCAGACGTTCCGGCTGGAGGAATACTCCGAATACAAGGCGAAGCGCAACAAGACCCCCGACGAGTTCAAGTCGCAGCTGCCGCTGATCCAGCGACTGCTCGACGCGCTGCACATCCGCCACCTGTCCCTCGCGGGCTATGAGGCCGACGACATCATCGCGACCCTGGTGACCCAGGGGCTGGAGGCCGGGATGGAGGTGCTCATCCTGACCGGCGACCGCGATTCGTTGCAGCTGGTCACCGAGTCCTCCACCGTGCTCTACCCGATGCGTGGTGTCTCCGACCTGGCGCGGATGACGCCGGAGGCGGTCGAGGCGAAGTACGGGGTCCCGCCGCACCGCTATCCCGAGATCGCCGCGCTGGTGGGGGAGGACTCCGACAACCTGCCCGGCATCCCCGGTGTCGGCCCGAAGACCGCCGCGAAGTGGATCAACACCTACGACGGCCTCGACAACCTGATCACCCACGCCGACCAGATCAAGGGCAAGGCCGGCGACAACCTGCGCGCCCACCTCGGCGACGTGATGCGCAACCGACGGCTCAACGCGCTGGTGCGAGACCTGTCCCTGGAGGTCGGCCCGGCCGACCTCGGGCGGGTCGAGTGGGACCGGGCAGCGGCGCTGGAGCTCCTCGACGAGCTCGAGTTCCGCGGCGAGATCCGCACCCGGATCACCGACGTGCTCGCCCCCGAGGACGACGTCCCGGTCGACGAGAGCGGGTTCGCGCTCGAGGGCGAGACCCTGGCTCCCGGCGCCGTCGCGACCTTCCTCGAGGAGCTCGGAGCCACTCCGGTCGGCGTGCATGTGCGCGGCACCTGGGGTTCCGGCACCGGCCGCGTGGACGGGTTCGGCTTCGCGACGCAGGAGCGGGCTGCGTACGTGGGGGTGGAGGAGCTCACCCCTGAGGACGAGGCCGCGCTGGCGGGCTGGCTCGCGGACGCCTCGAAGCCGAAGATCATGCACGACGCCAAGGGGCCCGAGCTGGCGATCGATGCCCACGGCTGGTCCTTGGGCGGGCTGGTCACCGACACGGCGCTGTCGGCTTACATCGTGGCGCCCGACCAGCGCTCCTACGACCTCGCCGACCTGACGCTGCGCTACCTCAAGCGTGAGCTCAAGCAGGAGGACGACGGCGGCCAGGAGTCGCTCTTCGGCGACGACGAGGTCGGCGGCGACGGCGTGGCCAGGACCTCGATGCTCTACGCCCGGGCAGTGATCGACCTCGCCGTCGAGCTCGACTCGGCGGTCGAGGCCGCCGGCGGACACCGGCTCCTGTCCGAGGTGGAGCTTCCGCTGCTGCATCTGCTGGCGCGGATGGAGAAGACCGGCATCGCGGTCGACACCGAGCACCTCGACGCCCTGGAGCGACACTTCGCCGGCCAGATGAAGCAGGCGGCCGACGAGGCCTACGGCGTGATCGGGAAGGAGATCAACCTCGGCTCGCCCAAGCAGCTGCAGGTGGTGCTCTTCGACGAGCTCGACATGCCGAAGACGAAGCGCACCAAGACCGGCTGGACCACCGACGCCGACGCGCTGCAGCAGCTCTACGTGAAGACCGAGCACCCCTTCCTCCTCGCGCTGCTGCGCCACCGCGACGTCACCCGGCTGCGGGTCACCATCGAGGGCCTGCTGAAGACCGTGCAGGACGACGGCCGCATCCACACCACCTTCAACCAGACCATCGCGGCCACCGGGCGGCTCTCCTCGACCGAGCCCAACCTGCAGAACATCCCGGTGCGCACCGAGGAGGGTCGCGGGATCCGTAAGGGCTTCGTGGTCGGCGACGGCTTCGAGTCGCTGATGACCGCCGACTACAGCCAGATCGAGATGCGGATCATGGCGCATCTGTCCGAGGACGAGCTGCTCATCGAGGCGTTCCGGTCCGGACGCGACTTCCACTCGATCACCGCCGCTCGGGTCTTCGGTGTCGACCCCGACGCGGTCTCCAGCGAGCAGCGGGCCAAGATCAAGGCGATGAACTACGGCCTCGCCTACGGCCTGTCCGCCTTCGGTCTCTCCCAGCAGCTCGGGATCGAGCCGAGCGAGGCGCGAGGGCTGATGGAGGAATACTTCGAGACCTTCGGTGGCATCCGCGACTACCTGCGCAGCCTGGTCGAGGAGGCGCGGCGCACCGGCTACACCGAGACCATCATGGGCCGCCGCCGCTACCTTCCCGACCTGCTCTCGGACAACCGTCAGCGGCGCGAGACCGCCGAGCGGATGGCGCTCAACGCACCCATCCAGGGCTCGGCCGCCGACCTGATCAAGGTCGCCATGCTGCGGGTCCAAGCCGCCATCGACGAGGCCGGCCTCTCCTCCCGGATGCTCCTCCAGGTCCACGACGAGCTCGTCTTCGAGGTCGCGTCCGGGGAGCGGGAGGCGTTGGAGTCGCTCGTACGCGAGCAGATGGGCTCCGCCGCCGACCTCAACGTCCCCCTCGACGTCTCCGTCGGCACCGGCCTGTCCTGGCACGAAGCCGCCCACTGACCGCCGAGGCGTCGCCCCGGTCGGCCGAGACGTCACCCGCGTCGGCCGAGACGTCACCCGCGTCGGCCGAGACGTCACCCGCGTCGGCCGAGACGTCAGTTGTGACGTACGAGATGGCAGTCGTGGCGAGCCGAATCGGTCGTCATGGCCGACGAAACTCGATCTTCGTCGGTCCTAGCTGCACTTTCGGCCGGCATAACTGACGTCTCGGTACGCCAGAAGTGCCGTTTCGGCCGACGCAAGTGACGTCTCGGTACGCCAGAAGTGCCGTCTCGGCCGACGCAGCTGACGTCTCGGCGGGTCAGGGGCGGTGAGGGGTCTGGCTGAGGCGCCAGAAGGTGGTCGCCAGGAGGACGGCGGCGAGAACGGCGTCGACGCTGAGGACGGCCCAGACGAGGCCTTCGACGGTGGTCTGCATCGCGCCGAGGGCGAGGGCGGCGGCGACGGCCATCCAGAGGAGGTACGCCGACAGCCGGCTGCGCCGGGCCAGGACCGAGTAGACGAGCAGCTGGAGCACGGACAGCACCATGCCGAGGATCGCGAAGACCCAGAGCAGGCCCTCGATCTCGGCGTAGTCGGGGCCGCCGATGAAGATCATCGCGAGCCACGACAGCAGCCACGAGCCGGCGATCGCGCACGCGCCGAGACCGCCGACGAGCGCGAGCGACTTGATCAGTGCGGAGCGGCGGCTGGCCTCGGCCGACATCGATGGAAAGGCGATGATCACCACGAACTGCGGTAGGAACAGCACCGCCTTGGTGAGGATCAGGCCACCCGCGTACAGGCCGGAGACGTGGTCGGTGAGCACGTTGCGCGCGATCAGGATGTCGACGTTGGAGAGCGCGAAGAAGCCCAGCAGCGCGAACGAGCCATGGAGCATCTCGACGACGACGGGCTTCACCGGCCCGGGCCTCCCGTGGGTGTCGGCGCGACGTCGCAGCACCCACCATCCGACGATCGCCGGTGCGAACTGGGCCAGCGCTACGCCGGCCATGGCGGCGCCCTCGGTGGGGCGGATCCACATCGCGGCGGTGGTGACGATGACGCGGGGGATACCGAGCGCCAGGTAGACCATCGCCAGGGCGAGCCAACGGCGCTCGCCCTGGAGCACCCCTGCCTGACCACCCATGATGGTCAGCGGTACGGCACACACCGCGACCAGCATCGCGGGATAGATTGAGTCGAGCCGCAGCACCCGCCACACCACCGGTGAGGCGGCGAGCATGACGATCCCGACGACGATGGCCGCGCGGTAGGTCGCGCGAAGCACCGTCTGCTCGATCACCCGCTCCTGACCGGGCGTCTCGGTCACCCGTCGCGACGCCGTCGCCTGCATGCCGAGCTGGACCACGCCGACCACGAGGAGCAGGGACATCATCGATGCGACGCCGCCGTACTGTCCGGGGCCGAGGATCCGGGCGGCGATGATCTGGAAACCGTAGGTCGCGACGTTGGTGACCATGATGCAGATGGCGAGGAAGCCGCTGCTGCGGATGAGCGCGGACAGCCTGCGCCGGCGGGCGCTGGTCGGGCTGTCGGTCATCGTGGGCACTTGGAAAGCCTATGGTGCCGTACGCCACATGCCGGCACCGGCATCCGCCCAGGACCGGAACTCGATCGCCACAACTGACGTCTCGCCCGACATAACTGACGTCTCGCCCGGCGTAGTTGACGTGTCGCGCGACCGGGGTGACTTCTCGGCGTGGGGCTTAGGGTGGCCGCGTGATCGAACGGGCGGCCCCGACCGTGTGGGCGGGTGTGCTGGCGGTGCTGATGCTGGGGCCGGCGCTGGGGGCGGGGTTCGTGCTCAGCTACGACATGGTGTGGGTGCCGGATCTCGCGCTGACCCGGGATGTGCTCGGCCTGGGGTCGGGGCTGCCGCGGGCGGTGCCCTCGGACGCCGTGGTCGCGGTGCTGGACGAGGTCGTGCCGGGTCTCGTGCTGCAGAAGCTCGTGCTGATCGGAGCGCTCGTGCTCGCCGGGGCGGGTGCCGCCGAGCTGGTGCGGGAGCGCTCGCTCGCCGCGCGGCTGGCGGTGGTGAGCCTGACCGTGTGGAGCCCGTACGTCGCCGAGCGGCTGTGGATGGGTCACTGGCCGATGCTGCTGGCCTATGCCGCGGTGCCCTGGCTGGTGCTGGCCGGCCGCCGTTGGGCTGCGGCCGAGCGTGGCCCGGTGTGGCTGCTCCCGGTCCTGCTTGTCGGGAGCCTGAGCGCCAGCGCGGGGATCGTGTCGGCCGCCGTACTGCTCGCGACCGGTCTGCACCGGGGCCGGCGACCGGCGCTGCTGCTCGCGATGGTGGCCGCGGTCAACGCGCCCTGGGTGATCGCCGGTCTGACCCACGCGGGGGAGGCGGCGTCGGCGACCGGGTTCGAGGTCTTCGCGCTGCGCGGCGACGCCCTGCCCGCCCCGCTGGCAGCCCTGACCCTCGGCGGGATCTGGAACACCTCGGTCGTCCCCTCGAGCCGCGAGAGCTGGCCGGCCTGGGTGGCCCTGGCGCTCCTGGTGGCGCTGATCGGTGCCGGACTGCGGCGGTGGTGGGCCGCCGACAGCCAACGGACCGCGATCCTGGGGCTGTGGGTGGCCGGGATGGCGATCGCCGTCGCCGGCTGGGCGGCGCCCGAGGCTCTCGACGACCTCGCCCAGGTGATCCCCGGCCTCGCGCTGATGCGGGACAGCAGCCGCCTGCTTCCGCTGTGCCTGCCGCTGATCGTCCTGACCGCCGCGGCCGGGGTCGACGCGCTGCGCGATCGGCTTCGCGGGACCGCACCCCGATGGGCCGCCGCCGTGGCCCTGGCCCTCGCCCCGATCGCCGTGCTTCCCGCCGCCTGGGGTCTCGCCGGCGGCATCGGCACGGCCGACTACCCGACGTCGTGGCAGCGGGCCGGCGCGACGCTCGCCGAGGAGACGGCACCTGGTGACGTACTCGTCCTGCCCTGGTCCGCCTACCGGGCGCCGGCGTGGAACGAGCATCGTCCCGTCCTCGACCCGCTGCCGAGGATGCTGCCCAGGGCGAGCGTGACCGACGGCGACCTCGTCATCGGCAGGACCGAGATCGCGGGGGAGGACCCGCGCGCGACGGCCGCCGCCGAGGCCCTCGCCGCACCGGACCCCGAGGCACGGGCGAGCGAGCTGAGCCGCCTCGGGATCGGGTACGTCATCACCGACCGCACCGCGGGCGAGGCGCCCCAGGTGGCCGGCGAGACCGTCCACGACAGCGGCGACCTGCTCCTGCAGCGGCTGCCGGGGGAGGCGACCCGGCCGGCCGCCTACACCATCGGCCCGGCGGCCCTGACGGCGGTGATCGTCGCGTGGGTGGCGTACGGCCTGGCCTGGCTCGGAGCCACAACATCAACAGTTCTGCTACTGATCAGTATTGTTCGCCGGCCGGCTGCTAAAGTTCGCCGCTAGGAGAGGGAGGTCACATATCCATGGGCAACATCATTGCCATCGTCGCCAGCATTCTTGTCGGCGGCGGAGTCGCCGCAGCGACCATCGTCGGAGTCGTCACCAGCAGCACGGACAACACCGTCGAGAATCCTCCGAGCGTCTCTGAGTCGACGGTTCAGTACGGCACCAACGACTGAGCTCGACGTAGCGAAAGAGGCCCGGCGGTGATCCGCCGGGCCTCTTCTCAGTCTCTACGACAGTCCAGAGCAGTCAGTCCGCGCTGACCACGTGCCCCTGGAGCGCGGAGGCGAGCACGGCGTTGAAGTTGAGCTGGCTCTGCTCCCAGGTGTGCTTGCGCGCGTGCCACCGGGCCCCCTCGGCCAGCTCCTTGCGGCGGATCTCGTCACCGAGCAGGTGGTCGAGCGCGGCCACGAAGCCGGCCTGGTCGTCGACCAGCACCCCGGACTCGCCGTCGTCGATCGACTCGGTCGTCCCGCCCGCGTCGCGGAAGGCGACGGTCGGGGTGCCGTGCTGGGCCGCCTCGGTGACGACCAGACCCCAGCCCTCCTTCAGCGACGGCAGCGCCATCAGCCAGGACCGCTCGTAGACCGCCTCCTTGGTCTCCTCGTCGACATGCCCCAGCATCTCGACGAAGTCACCGGCCCCCACCCGGGAGACGTACGCAGCCAGCTCGTCGGCCCACCAGCCGCCGCCCACGATGCTCAGCCTCAGGTCCGGGTAGGACGCCCGCAGCGCCACCGCCGCGTCGACGGCGAGCTCGACCCGCTTGTGCGGCACCAGCCGCCCGACGACACAGATGGAGGGATGCTCGGTCTTCGACGGCCGGTCGCTCAGCGCCGGCGCGGCGCCGTTGTGCACGACCGCGACCCGGGCGGGGTCGACGCCGAGCGTGGCCAGCTCGGCCCGCGTGGCGCGGGAGACCGCGACGTACTGCTTGTGGCGGTAGAGCCGCGGCGCCAGCCACGACTCGACCCACCAGCCGATCCGTCCGGACAGGCCGGGATAGACCACCGGCCACTGCTCGCGGTGGACGTGGTGGACGAGCACCGTGACCGGCGCCCGGGTGCCGAGCGGGCAGAAGAACGGCAGGCCGTTCTGCACGTCGACGACCGCGTCGACGCGGCCGATCGGGCCCAGCCGGCCCAGCGCGAGCAGCAGCACGCCCCACAGGTAGATGCTGAGCTTGCCGCCGCGGCGTACGTAGCGGATACCGTCGCGCTCCTCCCGGGCACGCGCGCCTGGATAGGTGGCGGTGAACACGGTGACCCGTGCTCCCGCGCCCACCAGTCCGGCGGTGATCTGGTGGAGGTAGTGCTCGGCTCCACCGGCTTCGGGATTGTCCGTGTCGCGCCAGCTGAAGACCGCCACATGGCGACCATCCAGCTGCGCTCCCTCGTTGGCGCGCAAAACTCAGTTCTCCCCTGACTCGCAGTTTCCCCGCACTGAGCGCTCCCTCCCCAGGGGTCACGCAGTTACCGGAGAGTAGGACACTTCGTGACCAAATGCACACCCGTTGGGGTAATTCGGTTAGGGTTCCCGCCGTGCCGAACCTCCTCGACCCCCGGAGCGGGGACCAGATGGACGCCCCGGTCGGCAACGACTGGCGGGCGACGCTGCGGCGCTCCGTACGCCTCTTCAGCGACTTCCGCGTGGAGCAGACCGATCCCGCGCGCTTCTACACCGCGCTGGCGGCGGACTCGGTCGGCCAGCTCGCGCACTACACCGACGGAGAGACCCTTCAGGGCACCGTCCTGCTCGACGTCGGCGGCGGCCCGGGCTACTTCCGCGACGCCTTCATGAACGCCGGCGCGACCTACCTCGCGCTCGACGCCGACGCCGGTGAGATGCAGGGCGCCGGGATCGTCGCCGAGGGCAGCATGCTCGGCGACGGGATGCGGCTTCCCGTCCGCACCGGAAGCGTCGACGCCTGCTACTCCTCCAACGTGCTCGAGCACGTCCCGACCCCGACCGCCATGCTCGACGAGATGCTCCGGGTCACCAGGCCCGGCGGCGTCCTCTTCTGCTCCTACACCCTGTGGTGGGGCCCCTGGGGCGGCCACGAGACCAGCCCGTGGCACCTGCTCGGCGGCCGCTTCGCGCGCCGGCGCTACCTGCGCAAGCACGGCCACGAGCCCAAGAACAAGTTCGGCGAGTCGATGTACGCAGCGACCGCCTCCGCCGGGCTGCGCTGGGCGCGCGCCCAGCGCCGGGCGGGCAACGCCGAGATCCTGGCCGCGGTTCCGCGCTACCACCCGGCGTGGGCGGCGTGGCTGATGCGGGTCCCGGTGGTGAGGGAGGTGCTCTCGTGGAACCTCCTGCTCGTGCTGCGCAAGACGTGACCCCGGACCCGCCGAGCCCTACTTCACGACTGAGGATCGCGGCGTACGTCGCGATCCTGACCGCGATCACCTTCACCCAGGCCCCGGGCCGGATCGTCGCGGACACCAAGTTCGATCTGAGCGCCGACCCGTGGGCCTTCCTGGCCCGGGCGCTGAACATGTGGGATGCCCAGGGCGCCTTCGGCCAGGTGCAGAACCAGGCGATCGGCTACCTGTGGCCGATGGGTCCCTTCTACGGTCTGGGCCAGCTGGCCCAGCTGCCGGAGTGGGTGATCCAGCGGCTGTGGTGGGCGCTGTTGCTCAACCTGGCGTTCCTGGGAGTCCTGATGGTCGCCCGGGAGCTGCAGCTGGGGAGGCCGTGGGCGCAGGTCGCGGGTGCCGCGGCGTACGTCCTGACGCCACGCGTGATGACCATCCTCGGTGCCAACTCGGCCG
Organism: Nocardioides sp. NPDC127514; assembly: GCF_040302125.1. Classification (NCBI taxonomy): domain Bacteria; kingdom Bacillati; phylum Actinomycetota; class Actinomycetes; order Propionibacteriales; family Nocardioidaceae; genus Nocardioides; species Nocardioides sp. NPDC127514. The sequence continues at coordinate 102,093 of NZ_JBEORF010000022.1, forward strand.
AGCTGTGGCCGACCGCGGTCGCGCCCTGGGTGCTGCTCGCGGTCATCCGCGCCAGCGGCACCACCACGACGAAGGACCTGGTGCGCTGGTGCGCGGTGGCGGCGCTCGCGGTCGCCTGCGCGGGCGGGGTCAACGCGACCGCCGTCTCGGCGGTGATCGTCCCGGGAGTGGTCTTCCTGCTGACCAGGACAGGTGCCCGGCGGTTCGCCGCACTGGCGCTGTGGGGCGTGTTCACCATCCTCGCCACCCTGTGGTGGACGATCCCGCTGGTGCTCCAGGGCCGCTACATCCCGCCCTTCCTCGACTACATCGAGACCGCCGCGGTCACCTCCTCGACCACCGGCCTGCTGCCGACGCTGCTCGGCACCTCCGACTGGGTGGCGTACGCCGACCCGCTCTACTACCCGGCCGGGCAGAGCCTGCACGCCACGCCCTTCCTGGTTCTCGATGCGGCCGCCGTCGTCGCCATCGGGCTCGCCGGGCTGGCCGGGGTCGGCCGCGCGCGTCGTCACCCCGAGACCCGGTTCCTGATCGGCTGCGTGCTGGCCGGCGCCGTCCTGGTCGGCATCGGCTACACCGGTGCGCTGGCCGGCTGGGGAGCCGAGGCCCGTCAGGACCTCGTCGACGGCGCCCTGGCCGCGGTGCGCAACAGCCACAAGTTCGACGCGGTGCTCCGCCTCGGGCTCGCCGCCGGGGTCGTGCTCACCGTCGAGACCATCCTCTTCCGCGCCGAGCTGGCGCGAGCCTCCGGGACGGCCACGAAGGCCGCGCAGTGGCTCCGGACGGTGTTCGTCATCGCCGTGGTGGCCGCGCTGGCCGGCCTGGCGGTGCCCTGGGTGCGCGGCCAGGTCCCGCCACCCGGGTCGATCGAGAACGTCCCGACCTTCTGGACCGACGCCGCCGACTACCTCTCCGAGAACGACGACGGCGGCGTGACGCTCGTGGTCCCGGCCGCCCGGTTCGGCGACTACCTGTGGGGCAGCACCCACGACGAGGTCCTGCAGCCCTACGCCGACTCCCGCTGGGCCGTACGCGGCGTGGTGCCGCTGGCCGAGCCCGGAAACGTCGTCTGGCTCGACCGGGTCACCGAGGAGATCGAGCGCGGCATCCCCAGCGCGGATCTCGCGCCGATGCTGGCCAAGGCCGGGGTGACCCGGCTGCTGGTACGCAACGACCTGCACTGGGGCACCACTGGTGCCCCGCCGCCCTCGCTGATGCACGCCACCCTCGCCCAGTCGCCCGGGCTGACCCGAGAGGCGAGCTTCGGCACCGAGTTCGGCAACACCACCTACCACCGCGAGAAGGGCACCCGCGTCCTCGTCGACGGGGGCCTGGCGGGGGAGTACCCGCCGATCGAGATCTACGAGGTCGACGACGCCACCTCCGACGGGACCCTCATCCCGGCGAAGACGACCGTGATGGGCGACCCGGGCGAGCCCGCCAGCGGGGCACCGGCGGTGCTGACCGCCGACGACACCCGGTCGGCCGCCGACGGCTCCGGGGAGAGGGCCGATGTCATCCTGACCGACGGGCAGCGGCGGCGTACGACCCTCTTCGCCGGTGTCCGAGCCAACTCCTCCGCGACCCGGACGGCCGAGGAGGGCGTCGACTCCGACCAGCCCGAGAGCTTCCACCGCTACCTGGAGAACCAGGAGCGGTGGCAGAGCACGATGGTCTGGCGCGGGGTCGAGGCCGTGGAGGCCTCCAGCTCGGCGGCGACCCCGGAGGAGGTCCCGGTCGACCGCGGCCGGGCACCCTCGGCGGCCCTGGACGGCGACCCCGACACCGCGTGGCGCACCGAGACCGGATGGGACCACGATCCCGAGGGCTCCTGGCTCCGGGTGCGGTTCGAGGACGAGACCGACCTCGGCAAGGTCACCATCACGATCCCGGCGAACGTCGTCGGGGTGGAACGGCTCGAGCTCGTCGCCGGCGCCCAGATGCGCAAGGTCTACGCCCCGCAGCCGGGGGAGGAGGCGACGTACGACCTCACCGGGTTCAGCGCGCGCAACCTCACCATCACCGCCCGCGGAGCCACCGCCTACGGCCCCTGGGGGATCAGCGAGCTCGACATCGAGGGCGTCGACGCCCAGCGCCTGGTCGCGCTCCCCGAGCCGCCGGAGGACACCACGATCCGCAAGATCCGGCTCGGTCGCGACGCCGACCGCAGCGGCTGCATCGACCAGGGTGGCGTGCTCTACTGCGAGCCGTTCCTGGCCGCCACCGGCGATGACGGCGACGATCTGGACCGGCTGATCACCCTCACCCGCGGGCAGTCGTTCGACGTCACCGGGACCGTGTCGCTGCGCCGCGACCACGCCTACGCCGCGGCAGCCGCCGCCCTCGCCGGCGTGGACATCACCGCACCGAGCCGCGGAGACATCGCCCAGTCGGCGCTCGCGATGGCCGACGGCGACGACGGCACCTCCTGGCGGGCGCCGTCGACCGGCCCGGCCACGGTGACCGTCGGGCTGCCTGAGCGGCAGCGGATCAGGGCGTTGCGGCTCATGGTCAACAAGGCGGCCCCGGTCAGCATCCCCACCGAGGTCGAGATCACCGACCTGCGCCGACCCAAGCGCACGGTCACCCGCGAGGTCGACTCCGACGGTGACATCGAGGTGCCGAGCGGCTGGCGCACCGACCGGCTCCGGATCCGGATCACCGAGACCGACGCCGCCTACGACCAGCCCTCCAGCATGACCGACGCGTCCGAGCTGCCCGCCGGCATCTCGGAGGTGGAGGTCAACGGCCGTCCGCTCGGCGACGGCACGCTCCGGGCGGGCTGCGCCGACGGTCCTCGCATCCGCGTGGGCGAGCGGGTGCTGCGTACGGCCGTCACCGGGTCGCTCTCCGCGCTGCTGCGTGGTGGCGAGCTGCCGCTGAGGGTCTGCGGTACGGCCCCGATCAACCTGGCCGCCGGCGAGAACACCCTGCTCGCCGACCCGGTGGACGCGCTCCGTGTCGACAGCCTCGAGCTCAGCGCGGAGGTGATCGCGGACGCGGAGTCCCCGGAGGCTGTCGAGGTGGAGCGCGACGAGCGCGACGCCGCGGTCTCGGCGACCGTCTCCGCCGAGGCGTACGACCGGGTCCTCGTGCTCCCGCAGAACATCAACACCGGCGCCACCGCGACCCTGGACGGCAAGGTCCTGCGCGCCCAGCGGGTCGACGGCTGGCAGCAGGGCTGGATCGTGCCTGCCGGCGCCGGGGGAGAGGTACGTTTCGGCTTCGCGCCCGAGGGCACCTACCGTGCCGGGCTGATCGCCGGTGCGGGCGGCGCGGCGCTGGTCCTGGCGCTGGCACTGGTGACCTCATGGCGCCGCCGCGGCACCCCGCCGAGCCTGGAGCTGTTCCCCGTGGCCGCGCCGTGGCGGTGGTACGACGCCGGGCTGCTGGTCCTCGTGGCCGGTCTGCTCGCCGGCTGGTGGGGCGCCCTGGCCGCCGTGGTCGCCTGGCTGCTGCCGCGCCTGACCGGCCGCCGGCCGGCCCTCGTACGTCTCCTGGCCGCCGGGTCGGGGGCGGCGCTGCTCGCCGGCGCCCTGGCCGTCGAGATCCTCCCGACCGCCTGGGACCTGCCCTGGGACCCGCCCGCCTGGACGGCTCAGGCGCTCTCGCTGGTCGCGATCGTGCTGGTCGCCGCGGCCGCCTCGGTCTCACCGGGCTCTGACGCGGCCTCCGGCTCGGGCTCGGAGCGCCGCTTCGGCCGGCGCCCGGAGGGACGCCAGCCGCGCAGCCGCATCACCCTGCGCTCGAAGAGGACGTAGGACAGCGCCGCGACGGGAATGGTGACGGCGAGCGTCATCCCCAGAACGGTCCAGAAGCGGTCGTTGAAGGTGCCGAACCCGAGCAGCTCCATGCCCATCAGCAGCACGAACATGTGGATCGAGAAGATGCCGTAGGAGATCTCGCCCAGCGCGCTGGGCACCGGACCGGCCAGCCAGCGGCGTACCGGCCCGTCGAGCTCGGGCCCGAAGACCAGCGGGAAGATGACGCACACCGCGACCGCGCCGTAGAGCACGCACTTGAGCGCGGACTCGGCCGGCGTCGGCGCATCCACCAGCCCGATCGGGCCGGTGATGGGCGTGCAGGCCGCGACGAAGAGCCCCAGGGCCAGCAGCCACCATCCGGTCAGGTCGCGCGCGGCGGCGTCCAGCCGCGCGCGCATGCCCGGGTCGACCGAGCAGGCCGCGAGCGCGGTGCCGGCCAGGAACCACGGCAGGTACGCCGGCAGCCACTCGGCAGCGAACGGCTGGTCGAACCAGGTCCGGGCGCCGGCGGCGAAGGCCACGCCGCCGATCGAGAGCAGCAGGCAGACGACCAGCACACGGCGTACGTCCAGGCGGTCTCGCGGCGTCAGCAGCCGCACCACCAGCGGCAGCGCGAGGTAGAAGGCGACCTCGGTGCACAGGCTCCACATGTGCGCCAGGCCGTAGGCGTGCGTGTCCTGGGTGTAGATCTGGGTCAGGGTCAGGTTGGCGATCCAGCCGCCGACGCCGACGTCGGAGTTCGCCGGCGCGGCGATCAGGCAGACGGCCACGACGACCCAGTAGAGCGGCAGGATCCGCAGCGCGCGCTTCCACAGGTAGCGTCCGGTGCTCGGCGGCGGCGCTCCGGCGGCGCTGGCCGCGAACCACGGCCGGGCCAGCAGGAACCCGGAGACCACGAAGAAGAGCGCGACGCCGAGGTCGAAATGGGCGAGCATCGCCCCGGTCCAGCCCTGCGGGTAGCGGCCCGTGTGGAACCCGACGTGGGTCAGCACCACCATCAGCGCGCCGACGGCGCGCAGCGCGTCGAGCGTGAGGAACCGGCGATCCATCATCAGCCGTCCTCCTCGGGCCCTGAGATCGGGTCGCCGAACGGCACCACGCTGCCGACCTCGATGCCACCCAGGCAGGGCTTCGATCCCGGAGTCAGACTCTGGAGGCTGATGGTGTCGAAGCGTCCCTCGCCCGTACGCAGGTAGAGGCTGCGGAACCCGGGCGCGACATCCACGTCGTAGGAGTGGTCGCCTGCGGTCACGCGCATCCGGCCGGCGTCCTTTTCGGCAGCCACGTAGGCGACCCGGATCCACCATCCGGCGCCGTCGACGCCACCGTCCAGGCCCACCTCGAGCGGCGTCTGCCGCACCCGCAGCTTGCACTTGTCCAGGCTCGGTGTCGGGTCGACGGCGCCGACCGAGCGTCGCTCGGGCTCGACCAGCGCCGGCCGGATGTGACCGTCCTTGTCGACCAGGTAGAGATTGTCGGTGCTGGCCCGGGGGAACGCCATCTTGTCCGACAGCGGCCGGAGCACGCGGCTCACCTGGTTGTAGGGGTACGACGCGCCCCAGACCATCCACTCGGGCACTGGCCCGTCCGCCATCGGCAGCGGCTCCTCGACCTCGGCCAGGTCGGCGCGGACGGTGTCGACGTAGCGCCGGGTGTTGTCGTCGTCGTGCCAGCCCTGGACGTAGGAGTAGGACGAGAAGAGCCCCAGCGCGGCGACGACCGCGGTCGCCACCGCGACCCGTCGTGGGTTGTCGAGGAACGGTGACGTACGCGTCGGGGCGAGCGTCTCCACCGCCCCGCGCAACGGCAGCGTGGCCAGCGCGAGCGCCATCGCCGTGACCGCGATGGTGTCGGTGAGGTAGCGGTAGGCGAGCGCGATGTCGGCGCCGACCCCGCCGGCCCGGATGGCGGTGATCAGGGCGATGTCGATGACGAGGATGCCGCCGACCAGCCACCAGGCCCGCAGCGCGATCGAGCGGGTGCGGGCGAGCTCGAAGGTCAGCAGCGCCAGCACGCCGACGGCGAGCACCGAGACCACCGCGCCGGGCTCGGCCCAGCCGGCGGAGTTGCCCTCGATCCACTTCCACCGCAGCGGCCCACCGACCGCGCCGGGCGCCCACGACTCCAGCAGGAACCGCTGTGCGACCAGCGCGAACCCGTTGGCGTCGGAGCTGCCCGACGCCTTCGACGATCCCGCGCCCAGGGTGAGGTAGGCGATCACGGAGCCTATCGAGACGAACCCGTAGAGGAGCACACCGGGCAGGTAGCGGCCCAGGATCGTCCGCAGCCGGGTCAGGATGTCACCGGTCGCGAACCAGCCCAGCGCCAGCACGGCGTACGGCCAGAACAGGAGCATCGCCTTCTCGCCGAAGGCGATGGCCGCCAGGGTGATGAGGATCGTCAGCAGGGCCCAGCGGAACCGCCGCGTACGCAGGTAGTTGAGGTGTGCCCAGGATCCCCAGAAGATCGCGGCGAGGAACGGCAGCTGGGTGATCCCGGGGCCCCAGGACAGGAACGCCGGCAGGCTGATCGAGCTGAACAGGAACAGCGCCAACGGCGGCAGGATCCCGCGCCGCTTCCCGAACGCGGAGTAGAGGAAGACCAGCGCGCCCAGGTTCGCGATCGCCTGCAGCACGAGGAGCTCGACGGCGGGATAGGCCCAGGCGTACGGGTCGAGACCGAAGTTGTAGGCCGTCAGCGCGAACGCGCCCGGCATCAGGTGCCCGGCGAACCCGTGGAAGAGCAGGTCGGCCGAGAGGCCGTCGGACATCAGCTTCGACATGAAGTTGGCGTCGTCGAAGCGGTACCACGAGCCGCTCAGCGCCCAGGCGCGGAAGGCGAGCTGGGCCACGATCAGGGCGAGCGCGGTCGCCACGACATTCCGGGGAGTCGCGAGCAGGCCGTCGGCAGCGGGCGCGTCAGTAGGCCCGCCGGTGTGCCCGGCAGCGGTGGTGGTGGAGTGGGGGGAGGACACGAAGAGGAAGTGTCGCACAGCGGTTTGTGACCCGTTGCACACCGGACCGGGTATTGCTGCTACGGTTCGCGGATCGAGGGGGGAACTGAGGCCTTGGGAGGGGCAAAAACATGCGAAGAGTGATTGGTTACATCTTCTTGCTGGTCGGCGCGTTCGCGCTGGTCGCTGCCGCGGTAGCGGGCTTCTGGGGCCGGGACGCCGCGGCGACCGTGCCGCTCAACGTCAACACCACGACGGTCCTGGACGGCACCGCCAGCGGCGCGCTGGCCAAGTCGGATACCCCAGTTCCGGTGAAGTACACCCGGACCACCGAGGCGGCGCCGAAGGAGTCGACCGACGACGTCGTCGTCTTCGTCGAGGCCGGCTGCATCATGATCCAGGAGGGCGACACGCCTCCGTGCGCCCGCGCCGAGGACGACGACCGCGTGGTGACCACCACCGAACGCGCCTACGCCATGGACCGCAAGAGCTCCGAGGTCGTCGAGGACCAGGCCAAGTACGTCGGTGAGGACCGGGCCGTCGACGGCATGACCGGCCTGGCCGGCAAGTTCCCGTTCGAGACCGAGCGCCACGACTACGAGTACTGGGACGACACGCTCGGCACGACCGTCATCGCCACCTACGTCGACGACGTCGACGTCGAGGGCGTGAAGACCTACCAGTTCGAGGTCTCCGCCTCCGAGGACGACGCGTCGCTCTCGGCAGGAGAGGACGGGGTGAAGGACACCGAGGACGACATCCGGGGCACCTACGAGGCGACCCAGACGATCTTCGTCGAGCCGACCACCGGTTCCTACATCGACCAGAGCGCGACCCAGAAGATGGTCACCAGCACCGGCATGGTGCTGATCGACGCCGACATGAGCTACTCCGACGAGACCGTCTCCAACAACGCCGAGGACGCCAAGGACAACATCGCCCAGCTCAACCTGATCGGCACCTGGATCCCCGTCGGCGGCGTCGTCGCCGGCCTGGTCTTCCTGCTGATCGGCCTGTGGCTGGCGCTGCGCGGTCGCAAGCCCAACGGTGGCGCCCACGCCGCCGCGGACGACCGCACCCTGGTCGACGCCTGAGGCTCAGCACACGCCAGCATCGACGTTCGCGGGCCCGGGAGCTACCAGCTCCCGGGCCCGCGCTCGGCTTTTGTGAGCGGGTCTAGCCGCCCGCCAGGTCGGCGCCGAAGATCGCGGTCCCGGGGGTCAGCAGGCCGCGGGTGCGCGACCAGCCGCCCCAGACCCGCTCGTGGTCCTCGGGCCACTCGGGCTCGACCAGGTCGGTGATCCGGAACCCGGCACCGGCCAGCAACGAGACCCAGTCCCCGAGCGTGCGGTGGTGCTCGACGTACGACACCTTGCCGGTCTCGTCGTCGACCTCGACGTAGGGGGTGCGGTCCCAGTAGGACTGCGCCGCGATCAGGCCCTCGGGGCCGGGGTCGTCGGGGAACATCCACCGCGTCGGGTGAGTGATCGAGAACGCGAAGCGGCCGCCGGGCCGCAGGACGCGGGAGGTCTCCGCGAGCGCGTGGGCGATGTCGCTCACGAACTGCAGCGCGCCGAAGGAGCAGAAGACCACGTCGAAGGCGTCGCGCGCGAAGGGCAGGTCGGTCGCGGTGGCCTGCACGGCAGGCACGACCACGCCGGTCTGCTCGTCGAGGCGCCGGGAGTGCTGGAGCTGGCGGCCCGATAGGTCCAGGCCGATCGCGCGCCCGCCCTGGGTGTTCACCCACCGGGAGCACTGGCAGGCGCCGGAGCCGAGCTCGAGCACGTCCTTGCCGCTGATGTCGCCGAGGATGCCGAGATCGGCCTCGGTCAGGCCCTCCGGACCCCAGACGAACCCGGCCTCACCGAGGAACGGTCCGTGCGTGGCCTGGTACTCGTCGGCGTAGCGGTCCCAGTCGGGGCCGTTCGCGCGGCGCGACTCGGCTTCCCCGACCGTACGCCGCTCGGCTCTGACCACAGGGCCGGTCGTTCCGATGGTTTCGATCGCGCCGAAGGGATCGATGGGCGCCTCCGGTCGAACGACCGGGCTGATGGCTTGGTCCACGGCTACAGGGTATGCCCAGCGCGGTGACGTCGACAGTTGGACGGGGCCTGTGGCTGGAGCGTAGGCTAAGAAACTGCGTCTGAAGTCTGCCCGGGTCCCAGACCTAGTGGACCTTGGCTTGCTACCTCGACCGCCGGTTCACGCCGGGCGACGAAGCCTGTTTGTGCTGGTGCCGGCGAGGGGTGGCCGACCCGAGACTTGAGCCGTGTGTGACCCGACGATATCTGTCCACCCAAGGAAACCACCTCCCTTATGACGAGCACGCTCAACATTCCTCTTCCCGACTACGACGCGCCTCAGGTCGCGATCAACGACATCGGGTCGGAAGAGGACTTCCTCGCCGCGATCGACGAGACCATCAAGTACTTCAACGACGGCGACATCGTGGACGGTGTCATCGTCAAGGTCGACCGGGACGAGGTCCTGCTCGACATCGGTTACAAGACCGAAGGTGTCATCCCGTCGCGCGAGCTCTCGATCAAGCACGACGTCGACCCGTCCGAGGTTGTCGAGGTCGGCGACAAGGTCGAGGCCCTGGTGCTCCAGAAGGAGGACAAGGAAGGCCGCCTGATCCTGTCCAAGAAGCGCGCGCAGTACGAGCGCGCCTGGGGCACGATCGAGCAGGTCAAGGAGGAGGACGGCGTCGTCGAGGGCGCGGTCATCGAGGTCGTCAAGGGTGGTCTCATCCTGGACATCGGCCTGCGTGGCTTCCTCCCGGCCTCCCTCGTCGAGATGCGTCGCGTCCGCGACCTGCAGCCGTACGTGGGTCAGACCCTCGAGGCCAAGATCATCGAGCTCGACAAGAACCGCAACAACGTGGTCCTGTCGCGCCGTGCCTGGCTCGAGCAGACCCAGTCCGAGGTACGCCACGGCTTCCTGACCCAGCTCCAGAAGGGTCAGATCCGCAAGGGTGTCGTCTCCTCGATCGTCAACTTCGGTGCGTTCGTGGACCTCGGCGGCGTCGACGGTCTCGTCCACGTCTCGGAGCTGTCCTGGAAGCACATCGACCACCCGTCCGAGGTCGTCACCGTCGGTGACGAGGTCACCGTCGAGGTTCTCGACGTGGACATGGACCGCGAGCGTGTCTCCCTGTCGCTGAAGGCGACCCAGGAGGACCCGTGGCAGCACTTCGCCCGCACCCACCAGATCGGCCAGATCGTCCCGGGCAAGGTCACCAAGCTGGTGCCGTTCGGTTCGTTCGTCCGCGTCGAGGAGGGCATCGAGGGCCTGGTGCACATCTCCGAGCTGGCCGAGCGCCACGTGGAGATCCCCGAGCAGGTCGTCCAGGTCAACGACGACGTCATGGTCAAGATCATCGACATCGACCTCGAGCGTCGTCGCATCTCGCTCTCGCTCAAGCAGGCCAACGAGACGGTCACCTCGACCGACGTCGAGGAGTTCGACCCGACGCTCTACGGCATGCCGGCGACCTACGACGACCAGGGCAACTACATCTACCCCGAGGGCTTCGACCCGGAGACGGGCGAGTGGCTCGAGGGCTACGACGAGCAGCGCGCGAAGTGGGAGGAGCAGTACGCTCAGGCCCACGCTCGCTGGGAGGCCCACATCAAGCAGCAGCAGGAGGCCGCCGAGAAGGCTGCCGAGGCCGGCGAGGCCACCTCCTACTCCTCGGGTGGCTCGGTCGACGAGACCGTCTCCGAGGACGAGGGCGGCTCCCTCGCCTCCGACGAGGCGCTGCAGGCTCTCCGCGAGAAGCTGACCGGCGGTCAGTGAACGCGTGAGCTGAGACGACTGGAGCGAGGTCGAGCGGCGAGCTTGCTCGTCCGCTCGTGCCGAGCGAAGGAGTAACCGCGCGAAGCGCGGATGCTCTGAAAACGCACGAATGCCCGGCCCCTGTGGGGCCGGGCATTCGGGTTTTAGGGCCACCTGACGCCTGGCAGGCTGCTCTGCGGCTCGAAGGCCGGGTCGGTGGCGTGCGACCGGGGTGCGGTCTTGGGGCGGTCGCTGCGGACGGAGGCGAAGGTGGCGTACGCGGCGACGGCGAGCAGGGCGATGAGGACGATGAGTGCTGTGTTCATGGCAGTAATTCTTCGCTACCAGGTATTCCTGCCACATTGGCAGAAATGCCTAAGTTGCGCGATTTCCTGCCAACTGGCACCCTTCTGAGGTGCTTAGGAACGTCGCTGCGGTGATCTGGGACGGTGTCGCCCCCTTCGAGTTCGGTGCGGTCTGCGAGGCCTTCGCCATCGACCGGCGCGATGACGGGGTGCCGTTCCTCGAGTTCGGAGTGTGTGCGCCTACGGCGGGCATGGTGCGCACCAACCTCGGCTTCATGCTCGAGGCGCCGCACGGTCTGGAGCGGCTCGAGGAGGCAGACCTGATCGCGATCCCCGCCTTCGGTGGTCCCGACGGGTCGCTGCCTGAGGAGGTGCGGCAGGCCCTGTTGCGCGCTCACGCGCGCGGTGCCCGATTCCTCACCGCCTGCTCGGGCGCCTTCGCCCTGGGCGAGGCCGGCCTTCTCGACGGGATCGAGTGCACCACCCACTGGAAGTACGCCACCGAGCTCCAGCGCAGGTTCCCGGAGTCGAGGGTCGTCCCCGAGGTCCTCTACGTCGACACCGGCCAGATCGTCACCAGCGCCGGCACCGCCTCCGTGCTCGACGCCGCGCTGCACATCTGGCGCCAGGAGTACGGCGCCGCGGTCGCCTCGGCCGTCGCCCGGCGCATGGTCGTCCCGCCGCAGCGCGACGGGGGACAGGCACAGTTCATCTCCCACCCTGTGCCCGAGCCCGACGCGGAGACCCTGGGCCCGCTGCTGGCCTGGATCACGGCCCATCTCCACGAGGAGCTCGACGTGGACTCGCTGGCCCGGCAGGTGCTGATGTCGCCGCGTACGTTCGCCCGCAGGTTCCGTGCCGAGACCGGGGCGACGCCGTATGCCTGGATCACCGCCCAGCGGGTCCGCCGGGCCGAGGAGCTGCTGGAGCGTACCGACCGGTCGGTGGAGTGGATCGCGGGCGAGGTCGGCTTCGGCAACGCCGCGGCACTGCGACACCACTTCACGCGCGTGCGAGGGCTCTCCCCGCAGGCCTACCGGCGCCGGTTCGCCTGCAGCGACAGCCTCGACTCGGCCATGCCGGCCTAGGCGGCGTGAGGCGCCGACGGCGGTCCCATTAGGTTGGGGCCATGCGCGTAGGACTCACCGGCGGGATCGCCTCGGGGAAGAGCACGGTGTCGGAGCTGCTGGCCGGGTTCGGGGCGGTGATCGTGGACTCGGACAAGATCGCCCGGGAGGTCGTCGAGCCGGGCACACCGGGGCTCGCCCAGGTCGTGGCGGAGTTCGGGCCGTCGGTGCTGACCGAGTCCGGTGCGCTCGACCGGGCCAAGGTGGGGGAGATCGTCTTCGCCGACCAGGGTGCCCGCGAGCGGCTCAACGCGATCGTGCACCCGTTGGTCGGGGCGCGCTCCGCGGAGCTCGAGGGGGCGGGGCGGACGGCCGGCAAGCTGGTCGTCAACGACATCCCGCTGCTGGTCGAGGTCGGCTACGCCCCCTTCTTCGACGAGGTGATCGTCGTCGACGTACCGGTCGAGACCCAGGTCGAGCGGGCGATCGCGCGTGGGATGACCGAGATCGACGCCCGGGCCCGGATCGCCGCGCAGGCCAGTCGCGAGGATCGGCTCGCCGCGGCGACGTACGTCATCGACAACACCGGCACCCTCGACGACCTGCGGAAGCGGGTGCAGGAGATCTACGACGCACTCGCCGGTTCGTGAGATGAGTGGGGGTTGCTGACATACTCGGCCGCGTGACTGGGGGCAAGCACACCGATTCAGAGGATCAGCGGCGTCGGCCGAGGCGTTGGATGCGACCGGTGATCGCGGGTGCCGTGCTGGCCCTGGCGGCCGGTGCGGGCGCGGCAGCGGTGACCGTCGGCATGCCGACGAGGGTCGAGGACGAGCCGAACAGGCCGGCCAATGCCACCACGAGGACCGACGCGACCAAGGACACCACGCCGCTGGCCTGGGGTCCCACGCGCGGAGAGCTGGCGACCGCCCGCGAGCTGGTGTCGGGCTGGGACGAGGAGCAGCTCGCCGGACAGGTGATCGTCGGCCGCTACCACGGCACCGACCCGGCCAAGGCCGCCAAGATGGTGCGCAAGCTCCACCTCGCCGGCGTCAGCGTGACCGGCGAGAACGTCGTCGACGAGGCCCAGGTGCGCGAGACGACCGCCGCGGTCTCCCGTGCGGTGGCGGCTGATGGCCGCTCGTTCCCCGCGGTGATCGGCGTCGACCAGGAGGGTGGCGTCGTCTCCCACCTGCGCGGCGTGGCCACCGAGTTCCCCGAGTTCGCGCGCACCGGCGATGCCATCGAGGCGAAGCCGGGCAAGGGAGTCAAGGTGACGACCGAGGCGGCGCGGACGACGGCGCTCGAGCTGCGCGACCTGGGCTTCACCTGGGCGTTCGCGCCGGTCGCCGACGTGACTGTCGGCGCGGCCGATCCGACGATCGGCTCGCGTTCCCCGAGCGGGGACCCGAAGATCGCCGCGACGGCGGTCTCCGCGGCGGTGCAGGGCTACAACGCCGCCGGTCTGGTCTCCACCACCAAGCACTTCCCTGGGCACGGCGCGGTCACCGGTGACACCCACCTCGGGCTCCAGGAGCTCGACTTCGGGAAGAAGAAGCTCAAGCGCCGCGACCTGGTGCCGTTCGACGCCGCCGTGGATGCCGGCGCGCCGGCCGTCATGATCAGCCATGTCGACGTCAAGGCCGTGGCCCCCGGGAAGCCGGCCAGCATGGCGGCGCCCATCTACGACCTGCTCCGCAAGGACCTCGGCTTCGACGGCATCGCCGTCACCGACTCCTTGGGCATGGGCGCGGTCACGACCACCACCAAGAAGCCCTCGGTGGCCGCCCTCGAGGCCGGCGCCGACCTCCTGCTGATGCCGGCCAACTCCAAGGCCGCCCACCGCAGCGTCGTCAAGGCGCTGCGCTCCGGTCGCCTCGAGCGCTCGCTCGTCGAGGACGCCGCCGCGAAGGTCGTCGCCATGCAGCTGTGGCAGCAGCGCACCGCCGGTGCGGTGCCGGTTCCCGGTGACGTACGCCAGCAGGCGGAGCGGGCCTCCGCGGCTCTGTCCGAGGCAGCCTCGCAAGGCTGACGCCTCGCTGCGGCGGTTCGTGGCACCATCGACGCATGACGTTGGTGCTGCACGTCGACCTGGACCAGTTCATCGCGGCGGTGGAGGTGCTACGCCGGCCCGAGCTGGCTGGCCGGCCGGTGATCGTGGGTGGGCGCGGGGACCCGACCGAGCGGGCGGTGGTCTCGACGGCCTCCTATGAGGCTCGGGCGCACGGGGTGGGCTCAGGGATGCCGCTGCGGCTGGCGGTGCGGAAGTGCCCCGACGCGGTGCTGCTGCCGGTCGACCACGTGGCCTACGACGAGGCCTCCGCGGGTGTCATGGACACGCTGCGATCGCTGGAGTGGGGCGGCGTACCTGTCCTGGTCGAGGTCCTCGGCTGGGACGAGGCGTTCCTCGGGCCCGGCCCCGACCACGGCGACCTCGGCGATCCGGCGGCCTTCGCCCAGGACGTACGCGATCTCGTGCTCGAACGCACCCGGCTGCGCAGCGGCGTCGGTGTCGGCGACAACAAGCTGCAGGCGAAGCTCGCCACGGGGTTCGCCAAGCAGCGGGTCGACGGTGCCCTCGCGCGGGAGGCCGGTGCGGGCGGTCACGAGCCCGGGCCGGGCGGACAGCTGCGGGGGACCGGCGTCTACCGGATCACCCACCAGACCTGGGACGCCGAGATGGGTCACCGTCCGACCGACGCGCTGTGGGGGATCGGGGCGAAGACCGCGAAGCGGCTCGCCGGGCTCGGGATCGAGACGGTCGCCGACCTGGGAGCGGCCTCGGCGGAGCGTCTGGCTGCCGAGATCGGCCCCACGACCGGCCCCTGGCTGCGCCGTCTGGGCCGTGGCGCCGACACCAGCCCCGTGGACCCCTCGCCGTGGGTCGCGCGCGGCCACGGCCACGAGGAGACCTTCCAGCAGGACCTCGTCGAGTGGCCCGACATCGTCGCCGCGACCCGCCGCCTGTGCGGCGAGTGCCTCGTGGACGTGGTGAAGGAGGGTCGCCCGGTGACCAGGGTCGAGATCAAGGTGCGCCTCAAGCCGTTCTTCACCGTCACCCGCGGCCACAAGCTCCCCGAGCCCACCCTCGACCCCGACCGTCTCGCCGACGAGGCGGAGGCGCTCTTGGAGCGGGTCGAGAAGGACCGCCCGATCCGCCTGATCGGCGTACGTCTGGAGATGGCTCCGCCGCCCGGCGGCTACTGACCGCCGAGACGTCGCTCGCGCAGGCCGAAGCGTCACATACGCAGATCGAGTTGGCACTACAGTGCCAACTCGATCTGTGTAAGTGACGCCTCGGCTGTGGGTGGCTACGCCGCGAGGTCGGGGTCTGCGAAGCGGCGCAGCTTCTGCAGGGCCTCGCGCTCGAGCTGGCGTACGCGCTCGGCGGAGATGCCGTGCTTGACGCCGATGTCGGCGAGCTTGTGCTGACGGCCGTCGGTGAGCCCGTAGCGGGAGCGGACGATGTCGGCGGAACGCTCGTCGAGCTGGCCGACCAGCGAGTTGAGCCGCTCGCGCGACTCGACGTCGATGACGTCCATGTCGGGCGACGGCGAGGACTCCTGAGCCATCAGGTCACCCAGCGAGGTGTCGCCGTCCTCGTCTATCGGCGTGTCGAGCGAGACATGGTCACGACCCCAGGAGAGCAGGTCGAGGACGCGGTCGATGTCCATTCCGAGCTCGGCGGCGATCTCCTCCGGCTCCGGGTCACGGCCGAGCTGACGCTCCAGGGTGCGGCGGGCGCCGCCGACCTGGTTGAGCTCCTCGACGACGTGGACCGGGAGCCGGACCACACGCGCCTGCTGCGCGATGCCACGGGTGATCGCCTGACGCACCCACCACGTCGCGTACGTCGAGAACTTGTAGCCCTTGGTGTAGTCGAACTTCTCAACGGCCCGGATCAGGCCGGTGTTTCCTTCCTGGATCAGGTCGAGCATCGGCATCTGCGCGCGGCCGTACTTGCGCGCGATGGACACCACCAGTCGCAGGTTGGCGTTGATGAACTGACGGGTGGCGCGGTGGCCTTCCTCGGCTAGCCACTCCAGCTCGGCTCGGGTGGCTCCACCGGGTGCTTTCTTGCGGCCGACGCGGCCCTCGGCCAGCAGATGCTCGGCCATCAGGCCGGCCTCGATCGCCTTGGACAGCTCAACCTCTTTGGCAGCATCCAGGAGCTCGTTGCGGGCGATCTCGTCGAGATACAGCCCGACGCTGTCACGGCCCTCGATCTCTCGGGTGGCAGTGGCGGTGCGTGTCGCCATGGGAACCTCCTCACGGTGAGGTTTGTGGCCTCACGGTGGTTTCAACGCTTCGCCCCTCCCAGGTGTTCCCTGGTAGAGCGCCTGTCATCGAATCCGTCTTCGATCTCTTGTCCGGTTCGACGTACGCGGCGGGCGATAAGTTGCATCGCGAGGTGAATCTCAGGGGTTTCTCATGGAGTACCCCGAGAACCCCACAGATATGCCCTACGAAGAGGTCACCTGGTCGATCATCCAGGCAAGGCTGAACGCTCGGTCCTCCCACGCCTTGTAGCGCCCCGAGACTCCACCGTGTCCGGCCGCCATCTCCGTCTTCAGCAGTACGTCACCAGGATTCTCTGCCGTCGCGCGCAGCTTGGCGACCCATTTCGCGGGCTCGACGTAGAGCACGCGGGTGTCGTTGATGCTGGTCTCGGCCAGGATCGGCGGGTAGTGCTGCCGGGTGACGTTGGTGTAGGGGTCGTAGGAGGACATGTAGTCGTACGTCTCCTTGTCGGCCTCCGGGTTGCCCCACTCGTCGTACTCGGTGACGGTCAGCGGAAGCGTCGCGTCGAGCATCGTGGTCAGCGCGTCCACGAAAGGCACCGCGGCCACGATCGCGCCCACGGCGTCGGGCGCCTGGTTGGCGACCGCGCCCATCAGCAGTCCGCCGGCGCTGCCGCCCTCGGCGATGATCTGGCTGGGCGTCGACCAGCCCGTCTCGGCGAGGTGGCGCGCGCAGGCGATGTAGTCGGAGAAGGTGTTCTGCTTCTTGAGCATCTTCCCGTCGTCGTACCAGGCCCGGCCCATCTCGCCGCCGCCGCGGATGTGGGCGATCGCGAACCCGATCCCGCGGTCCAGCAGGCTCAGCCGGGCGATGGAGAAGTAGGGGTCCATGCTGGCCTCGTAGGAGCCGTAGGCGTAGAGCAGCACCGGGATCGGCCCGGTCTCGTGGAGCCCCTTCTTCGCCACGATCGAGATCGGCACCCGTACGCCGTCCTCGGCCGTCGCCCAGAGCCGGTGCTCCTCGTAGTCGTCGCGGTCGTAGCCACCGAGCACCGGGGCCTGCTTGAGCAGGGTCAGCTCGCGGCTGCGTACGTCGTAGTCGTAGACCGAGGCCGGGGTGCGCATCGTGGTGTAGCCGAGCCGCACGACCGGGGACCCGAAGGTGGGGTTGGAACCGGAGCCGATCGTGTAGAGCTCGTCGTCGAACTTCACCAGGTAGTCGTCGGCGACGCCGTTCTCGCCGAGCTCCAGGATGCGGAGCTGGGTCAGGCCCTCGCTGCGCTGGTGCACGACCAGGTGGCCGGCGAAGGCGTCGACGTCCTCCAGGCGTACGCCCTGGGTGTGCGGGACGAGCGGCTGCCACTCGGTCCGCGGGGTCGGGGCGATCGGCGCGGTGGCGATCTCGAAGTCCGGCCCCGAGGCGTTGTGGGTGACCAGGAAGACGTCCTCGCCGGCGATGGTGGCGTGCTCGATGGAGTATTCGACGCCCTCCTCGCGGGCGGCGAAGACCTGCCAGCCGGCGTCCGGGTCGTCGAGGTCGAGGAAGCGGTATTCGGCGGTGATCTTCGCGGCGGTGCCGATGAACATGAACCGGTCGGACTTGGTCCGTCCCACGCCGACCCAGAACCGGTCGTCGGTCTCGTGGAAGACCAGCTCGTCCTCGTCCTGGCTGGTGCCGAGGCGGTGGCACCAGATCTTGTCGGCACGCCAGGACTCGTCGGCGGTCGTGTAGTAGAGGTTGGCGGAGTCGCGGTCCCAGGTGGCGCCGCCGTGGACGTTGGTGAGCTCGTCGCTCAGCAGCTCGCCGGTGGTGAGGTCCTTGACGCGCACGGTGTAGCGCTCGTCGCCGGTCACGTCGGTCGCGTAGGCGAGCAGGGTGGTCGACGGGCTGACGGAGGATCCGCCGAGGCTGAAGAAGTCGTGGCCCTCGGCGAGAGCGTCGAGGTCGAGCAGCACCTCCTCACCGGGGAGCGCCGGCTGGTCGTGGGTGACGTCGGCCGGGGTCGGGGGAGTCCAGTCGTCTTCGTCGGCGACCTTCACCCGGCAGCTCGCGCCGTACTGCTTCCCCTCGAAGCTGCGGCCGTAGTACCAGTAGCCGCGCGACCGCGTCGGGACGCTCAGATCGGTCTCGAGCGTGCGCGCCTTGATCTCCTCGAAGATCTGGGTGCGCAGGTCGGCGAGGTGGTCGGTCTGCTCCTTGGTGTAGGCGTTCTCGGCCTCGATGTAGGCGATGACCTCGGGGTTCTCCTTCTCCCGGAGCCACTCGTAGTCATCGGTCCGGGTCAGGCCGTGGAACTGCTTGGACGAGGGCTTCTTGGGGGCGATCGGCCACGGGGTCGAGGAGAGGTCGGCAGACATGAACGAGACCCTATCCCCGCGACCCTGGAAGCCCCGAGCACGGCACCGACGCGCCGGTCGTATCGCGTCGCGCTATCGCACACCCTGGTCGTCTGGCGCGATACTGCACCCGCTCGCCGCGACGGCGAGATCGAGCCGGGGGAGGGGGCGTCAGGACTCGCTGAACGGCTGCAGGTCGGGGTCGTCGACGGCGTACGACCTCACCGGACCGGCAGGAGTCTCGGCGGTCTCGAAGCGCACGGTCACGACACCGCGCCCCGAGCCCCAGACCCAGCCGCGGCCCATCTCGGCGTGGACGACGTCCATCCCGGCCGCCCAGGACGGCCGCCGCACCGGCTCGGGCAGCGGGAGGTCGGGCTCGGTGTCCTCCTCGGTGTCGTCGCCGAAGAGGTCCTCCTGGATCCAGTCGGCGAGTCCGGAGACGCCGACCCCGAGAAGGCGTACGCCCCCGGCTGTCTCGCCGGCGGTGAAGAGCTCGCCGAGCAGGGTCCTGGCCAGGCGGGCGATGGTGCCGGGCTGGTCGGTCGGCGCCGGCAGGGTCGCGGAGCGGTTGATCGTGGTGAAGTCGTAGAGCCGGACCTTGATCGTGATCGTGCGGCCCGAGAGCCCGTTCTTCTTCAGCCGGGCGGCGACCTCGCCGGCCTGCCGGGTGAGGATCTGCTCCATGAGCGGCCGGTCGGTCAGGTCGGTGTCGTAGGTGCCCTCCACGCTGACCGACTTGGTCTCGCGCTCGGGCTCGACGCGGCGGTCGTCCTGGGCTCTTGCCAGCTTGTAGAGGTTGGTGCCGTGGGACTTGCCCACCAGGCGTACGAGCTCCTCGACGCTGACCTGCTCCAGATCGGCCACCGTGTGGATGCCCGCGCGGCGCAGGCGCTCGGCGGTGGCGGGGCCGACGCCGGGGATGACCTTGACGTTCATCGGGCGGAGCAGGTCGAGCTCGGTGCCGGGAGGCACCACGACCAGGCCGTCGGGCTTGTCGAGGTCGCTGGCGATCTTCGCGATGAACTTCGAGCTGGCCAGTCCGACGCTGGCGGTGAGGCCGCCGGTGACCTCGGCGACCTCCTCGCGGATCCTTGACGCGGTCGCGGTCACCGTCTCGACCTCGAGGTCGGGGAGGTCGGCAGCGGCGAGGTCGACGAAGGCCTCGTCGAGCGAGAGCGGCTCGACCAGCGGCGAGAGGTCGCGCAGGATCCCGAAGACCTGCTCGCTGACCTTCTTATAGGCATGGAAGCGGGGGTAGAGGAAGGCGGCGTGCCCGCACAGCGCGCGGGCCTCGCGGGTCGACATCGCCGAGCGGACGCCGAAGGTCCTGGCCTCGTAGGAGGCGGTGCTGACCACGCCGCGTCCGCCGATGCCGCCCACGACCACCGGCTTGCCGCGCAGGGACGGTTTGTCGCGCTGCTCGACCGAGGCGAAGAACGCGTCGAGGTCGAGGTGCATCACCGACGCCTGCGCTCTCATGGTGGCAACCTATCTGGCAGCGGGGACAGTCTGGCCCGGGCCGCTGACCATCCACAGGCGAGGTTGGGGAGGCGGTTGTCCACAGGCACGGTTATTGGCGCCGAAACTGTCGGTGGGTCGCGGGGAGTGTGGTCCGCATGACCACGAAACTCTCCATCGCCCGTCCCGAGGACGTTCTGGCGGCAGTCCCTGTCCTGCTCGGCTTCCAGCCCGAGAAGTCGATCGTCATGCTGACCTTCGGCGGTGAGCATCAGGTCCACGGCCGGATCGACCTACCTCCGCCGGACGAGGTCGAGGGCTGCCTGGACAGCCTGCTCCTGCCCGCCGTCCGCCACCAGGTGCGTGGTGTCTTGCTCGTCCTCTACGACAGTGGCCCGCGATTCGGGGTGAAGATCGCCCGCCGTCTCGCCGAGCGGCTCGCCGAGTGCGAGATCGACCTGATCGGGTGCCTGCGGGTGCAGGACGGCCGGTGGTTCGACCCGCTCGGGTTCCACGGTGTTTCCGAGGACGGCGTGCCCTTCGATGTCGGGGCGCATCCGTTCCGCGCGCAGGCGGTCTACGACGGACATCTGGTGCGCCGCTCGCGCACCGAGCTGGCCGCCTCGATCGCCGCGGTGCCCGAGGCCGTCGCCGAGACCGAGGCGGCGCTGGAGCAGGCGACGTCGATGAAGATCTACGAGGTCGGCCGGCTGGTCGACGACGCGGTCGCCGGGACGATGCTGTCAGCCGCCCAGATCGCCTCCCTGCTGCTCGCGCTGCGTGACCCGCAGCGGCGTGACGCCGCCTGGGGCGGGATGACCCGGGAGGAGGCCAGGGCCCACGTGCGTCTGTGGACCGATGTCGTACGCCGCAGCCCCGACGACCATGTCGCCCACCCGGCCGCCGTGCTGGCCTTCGCCGCCTGGCTGGGTGGTGACGGCGCGCTTGCCTGGTGTGCGCTCGACAGGTGCTTCGCGAGCGAGCGTCACCACGGTCTCGGGGTGCTGGTCGCGCAGATGCTCGAGGGTGCCGTTCCTCCGACGGCCTGGGAGGAGGCGCTCCGGACGGGGCATCCGGCCTAGTCGTTGCGGTAGCGCAGCCGCTTCCACCGGCGACTGAGCCCCGAGCGTGGGTCGACCCACGCGTTGCGGGTCACCACGACGTACGTCAGGGGTGCCCCGATCTCCCGGAACGCAGCCCGGGCGGCGGCGAGCCAGCGGAGGTCGACGTCCTCGATCCCCAGCTCGCCGGCCCGAGTCAGCCACACGATCGGATCCGGCGCGCCGACCCGGCGGCGCATGCTGTGGATGATGTCGGTGCGCAGCCAGTGGTCGGTGGGCTCATCCTCGCGATGCGCGTGGGCGACCTCCTTGCCGCCCGGGATGCCGAGGTGGACGAGCGCCAGGAACGAGCGCCGGTGCTCGGTGGCGGTGTGGTCGAGCACAGCACGTCGCAACCGCTTCTCGAGCACAGGCGAGAGCGGCTCGTGCAGTCCTTCGATGGACGTCTCGGACAGAGTGGGCATGGTGGCCATGGGCCTAGCGTGCAACGGACGCCGGAATCCCGCGACCGTCTTTCCACAGGCCCGGACCTCAGGTGCGGCGCGACGTCCTGGGGTTCGCCCGCCGGCTCATAGCCCCGCTTCGATGATCCGGGCGGATGCTGCGGCACCATCCGCTCCGGCGTACGCCTGCTGCACCTCCGAGGCGGCGGCGCGGATGCCCGGATCATCGAGGACACGACGCACGGCGTCGACGAACGCGGGTGACCCGACGCGTTTCGGCGATACCGCGATCGCGTTCCCGCGCCGTTCGCACATCCGCACGTGCCAGGTCTGCTCCGGCTGCAACCCCATACCGACGAAAGGGATACCGGTGGCACAAGCCGTCTGGATCGTGCCTTGTCCGCCATGCAGCACAGCCGCGTCGACCAAGCCGCCGAGCCGGTGCGCCGGCAGCAGTCCGGTCACGTGAACATTCGGCGGAAGCGTCTCGCCAGCGCCCAGGTAGTGGGAGATCGGGGCGATCACGTTCACGGGAAGCGTGCCGAGCGCGTGGGCCGCAGCGACGGCGAGCCGACGGTTCGCCGAGGATCCCAGGCCGAGGTAGACCAGCGGCCGTGATGCGGCCGCCAGCTCCTCGACGATCGACGGCATCGGCGCCTCGATGTGGGCGAAGATCGGGCCGACTCGCTCGAAGCCATCCGGCAGCGTGAAGCCCTCGAGCTCCCAGGGCATCTCGGTGATCAAGTTGCGATCAGCGGTGAGGAGCGAGGAGATGGTCCGCATCGGAGGCACGCCGTTCGCGATTGCCACGGTCGTGAACGAGCGTGGGGCGAGCGGGGCTTTGGTATAGATCCAGCGAAACGCGGCGGTGGCCATTCGATCCATGAATCGCGCGGTGCGCCCCCTTCCCTCCACGAGGAACAGCTGCCGTGCCTGGCGCACCTGCGGCTCGGTCAGTGCGAACGGGACCGGGTAGTAGAGAGGTACGCCTTCGGCACGGGCGGAGATGTAGGACGTCAGGTTTGAGCCGGTCGCGACGGCCGAGGCGCCCTGCTCACGGATGACCTGCCGCTCGATCGAGACGCGGTCGGCGACCACCCGCTCGGTGAAGGGGTTCTTCAACGTCTTGCCCTGATCGAACGCGATCAGCTGCTCGCGTTGCTGGCGCGTGAACGCGGGAGTCTGCGAGATGTAGGCGAAGCCAGCATCGCGGATGAGGTCGACGTAGTCGTCCTCGTAGCCCATGAACACGGCACGGTGGCTCGGACTCAACGCTTGAGCGACCTGGATCATTCGGGTGGTCTCGGCCAGGTTGAAGGTCACCGGACAGAACAGCACGGTCGCCATCGAAACGTCCCTCCTGGACCCGGGCGGTCTCACGCCCGGTGTGCCGACTGCACGAAACCGTATCGCTCTCCGGCGGCTGCCTTCGGCTTCGACCGCGTGTTGCTTTTCTGGATGAGGCAGGATGTCCCTTATGCCTTCTCTCCACATCACCGGCGACGAGGCCGCCGACAAGCTGCTCTCCGAGGATCCGTTCGCGCTGCTGCTGGGTATGGCCCTGGATCAGCAGTATCGGATGGAGGATGCGTTCAAGGGAGGTCACAAGCTGGTGACCCGCCTTGGCCATCTGGACCCCGCCAAGATCGCCGAGATGGACCCCGAGGAGTTCAAGACGATCGCCTCGACGCCGCCCGCGATCCACCGGTTCCCCGGCTCGATGTCGGCGAAGGTGCAGGGGATCGCGACCATCGTCACCAACGAGTACGGCGGCGACGTCACCCGGCTGTGGACCGAGGCCACCAGCGGCAAGGACCTGCTCAAGCGGGTTCAGGCGCTCCCGGGCTTCGGGAAGCAGAAGGCGCAGATCTTCGTCTCCCTGCTGGCCAAGCAGCTGGGAGTGCGGCCCGATGGCTGGCAGGAGGCCGTCGGTGACTACGCGCTCGATGGTTACCGTTCTGTGGCTGACGTCGTCGACGTTGCGTCGTTGCAGAAGGTACGTGACTACAAACAGCAGAAGAAAGCCGCAGCCAAAGCAGCCGGATGAGTTGCTGGGGGACATAATGCCCCGGATGGGGAATGTTCACCACCATCGTGGCAGAATGAATCTGCGGCTCTTGACGACCCCGGGCCCTGCCGCGCCCAAACCCAGTTTTTGATAAGTCTCGACCAAGTTCGACGGAGAGGTGTTCGTGTCCTCGAACGCGCGCAAGATACCCGCTGAGGTACTCGCCCACCCTGCCGTGAAGGCGCTGATCGACCAGGCCAAGCCAACCGGACGGGTCAGTCCCGACCAGGTCCGCCAGGCCAGCGAGGATGCCGCGGTCGAGCCCAGGCACCTCAAGGCACTGCTCGGTCACCTGAGCACGCTCGGCATCTCGGTGGACCTCGGCACCGCCGTCACCGGCCGTGCCGCGGCGGCGACTACCTCGACCCGCAAGACGACCACGGCCAAGGCACCGGCGAAGAAGGCCGCCGCCAAGAAGGCGGCGGCTGCGCCCGCGAAGCCTGCCACCGAGGTCGCGGCGAAGAAGGCCGATGAGCCCGAGCCGAAGAAGACGACCGAGATCGACGAGGACGGCGAGGAGATCGTCCTCGAGGACGTCGAGGTCGATGTCGACGACATCGAGGTCGACGACACCGACACCGACGACGAGACCCCGGTCGTCCAGCTCGGTCCCGACGGCAAGAAGATCCTTCCCGACATCCCCGACGAGCAGTTCGAGAAGGATGTCGCCGCCGATCCCACGATCAAGGAAGACGAGAAGGAGGCCTCGAAGCAGAGCTTCGTCGTCTCCACCTCCGACGACACCGACGAGCCCGAGCAGACCGTCATGGTCGCCGGCGCGACCGCCGACCCGGTCAAGGACTACCTCAAGCAGATCGGCAAGGTCCCGCTGCTCAACGCCGAGATGGAGGTCGAGCTCGCCAAGCGGATCGAGGCCGGCCTCTTCGCGGAGGAAAAGCTCGGCAAGGGCGGCAAGATCACCCCGAAGATCCTCGATGAGCTCGAGTGGATCGCCGAGGACGGCAAGCGCGCCAAGAACCACCTCCTCGAGGCCAACCTCCGACTCGTCGTCTCGCTCGCCAAGCGCTACACCGGTCGCGGCATGCTCTTCCTGGACCTGATCCAGGAGGGCAACCTGGGTCTGATCCGTGCGGTCGAGAAGTTCGACTACACCAAGGGCTACAAGTTCTCGACGTACGCCACCTGGTGGATCCGTCAGGCGATCACCCGCGCCATGGCCGACCAGGCCCGCACCATCCGTATCCCGGTGCACATGGTCGAGGTCATCAACAAGCTCGCGCGCGTCCAGCGCCAGATGCTCCAGGACCTGGGCCGCGAGCCCACCCCGGAGGAGCTGGCCAAGGAGCTCGACATGACCCCGGAGAAGGTCATCGAGGTCCAGAAGTACGGCCGTGAGCCGATCTCGCTCCACACCCCGCTGGGTGAGGACGGCGACTCCGAGTTCGGCGACCTGATCGAGGACTCCGAGGCGATCGTCCCGGCCGACGCGGTCTCCTTCACGCTCCTCCAGGAGCAGCTGCACGCGGTGCTCGACACGCTCTCCGAGCGTGAGGCCGGCGTCGTGAGCATGCGCTTCGGCCTGACCGACGGTCAGCCGAAGACTTTAGACGAGATCGGCAAGGTCTACGGGGTCACCCGCGAGCGCATCCGCCAGATCGAGTCCAAGACGATGTCGAAGCTGCGACACCCGTCCCGATCGCAGGTTCTGCGCGACTATCTCGACTGAATCTGGCTAAGATCTCCTCGAACGCCTTCCCGGACTTCTGGGAGGGCGTTCGCCATTTCCCGCAGACGCGGGACGCCGAGAATGCAGTTGTGGGCGGCGAAGGTCTACCTTCGTCGCCCACAACAGCAGAATGAGGGACTCGGTGGTCGTGGGCGAGGACGAACCAGAGGCTGACGTCGGTGTGCGGATCCGGGCGGTCGG